>CAZCOX010000248.1:0-4698 GCA_964500115.1 uncultured Rhodobacterales bacterium | reverse complement strand
CGTCTTGCCGCGATGAAACTGCCTGTGAAAACACGGGTTGTGGTTCGCGAAGACTGGTAAGTCTTGGAGGGCTTAACGCCCGCATTTGAACACAAGAAACCCCGGCGCAGACGCGCCGGGTTTTTTTGTATTTGAAGCGAAAACAGATCAGACCGCTGCAGGTTGCAATGAGTTCCGTGCGCCGGCGAACAGCAACCACAAGGCAAATCCCAATTCCGACAGGGTCACAATTGACAGCAGACCAACCCGCAGCATGCCCAATGCGGCAAAGTCTGGGAATGCGAAAGCAAATGCACTGTCCGCAAGATATCCGGCACCGCCGATGATCAAACCGAACCCGAATACGCGGGGAAACAGCCCTGATTTCAGGATCAATGCGCCCAACACCCATAGATGGATGGTGAAAAATATCTGCCAAACCCATACACCTGAATCGTGCATGTAAAGCATGACGCCGGCCAGTTGCATGCGCTGCTCTTCGGTGAACGCGGAAAGAAGGTCTGTGTTTGCAAAAGCTGTCATGCCTGCGTGGAACATCAACATCACCGCCATGGTCGTCACCATGGTCAAACGCGCCAGCGCGGCGACCAAAGACAACGTCGGGTTGGTCGCGCGAAAGATCTGATAGAGCATTGCTGTGACGAACAACTCTGCCGACATCATAACGATGTCACCGCCAATCCCGGCGAGAAACATCGGTCGCGCGGACAGCAAAGCTTTTGCAGAACCCGACAAATCGCCGGGCACATAAAGCTGGGATGGTACGAAAGCGATCGAAAATCCGCCTGCGATGGCAATGATCAGATACAAAGCACCGGTGGCGCGGACATAGCGTGTCGATTTTGAGTCATCGAAGAGTAACATTGAAGGTCTCCAGATCTTGGTTTTCAGAACGTGTTGGGCGAGCGATTGCGCGCCGCTCTGGAAACTGGATAATCCATGCGGAAACAGCTGATAATTGGTGAAATGCTTCGCCTTGTTATGCGTTTTTGCATAAATGGTGCATGAAGCGTGTCCCTTGCATCTCGATGCTCAAGCGGACATATCGAGAACATGATGGACCTCTTTGACACTGGCGATGCGTCCGCCGACGCGCCTCGGCCTTTGGCCGATCGGCTGCGGCCCAAGAAACTCGCAGAGGTCATAGGTCAGTCCCAGGTGATCGGGCCAGATGCGCCGCTGACCGTCATGCTTCAGGCGGGCAGTCTGGGTTCGGTGATTTTCTGGGGACCACCCGGCGTTGGCAAAACAACCATTGCCCGGCTTTTGGCGGACGAGACCGATCTGCATTTTGTTCAGATCAGCGCGATTTTCTCGGGCGTCCCGGAATTACGCAAAGTGTTTGAAGCTGCCAAGCAACGGCGTAAGGCGGGGCAGGGCACGCTGCTTTTCGTTGACGAAATTCATCGATTCAACAAGGCGCAGCAGGATGGCTTTTTGCCTCATATGGAGGACGGCACGATCCTGTTGGTGGGGGCCACGACTGAGAACCCGTCATTCGAATTGAATGCGGCCCTGCTCAGCCGTGCGCAGGTTTTGGTGCTCGAACGACTAGAGCTGTCTGACTTGGAGCGTTTGGCGCAGCGGGCGGAGGTGGAACTGGAACGCGTTCTTCCGCTCAATGGCCCTGCACGTGAAAATCTATTGGAAATGGCCGATGGCGACGGGCGTGCGCTTCTGAACCTCATTGAACAGGTTATGGCGTGGAATCTTGACGCGCCGATTGACAGTGCCGCTTTGGGGCAGCGCCTGATGAAACGCGCGGCACAGTACGACAAATCCGGCGATGCGCATTACAATCTGATCTCGGCCTTGCACAAATCTGTGCGCGGGTCTGATCCAGATGCAGCGCTTTACTGGTTTGCACGCATGCTCGATGCGGGTGAAGACCCCCGATATCTTGCCCGGCGGATCACGCGCATGGCGGTTGAAGACATCGGATTGGCTGACCCCCAGGCGCAGGCTTTGTGTTTGCAAGGATGGGAAACATTCGAGCGTTTGGGCAGCCCTGAAGGAGAGTTGGCCATCGCTCAAGCGCTTGTGTACCTCGCGCTCGCGCCGAAATCGAACGGCGTGTATGTCGGATACAAAGCAGCGCGCAAAGCCGCGAAATCAACAGGGTCACTATCGCCGCCGAAACACATCCTAAACGCGCCCACCCAAATGATGAAAGATCAGGGATATGGTTCCGGGTATGACTATGACCATGATGCCGAAGATGGGTTTTCCGGACAGGATTATTTCCCCGAGGGCATGACGCGCGCCGCGTTTTACGCACCGGTTGAACGTGGTTTTGAACGGGAACTAACAAAGCGTTTGGACTACTTTGGCAAGCTGCGGGCCAAGCGGCAAACTTGACTCTTTATGCTGCGCGCGCGAGAGACCGCGCATGTTGAGCACCCTTTCCCTCGTCGCCCTCGGAGGCGCAATTGGCGCAAGCCTTCGATACCTAACGGGCGTCGGTGTTGTGCGCCTGTACGGGCATTCGGATTTTCCGGTGGCGATCATCACGGTGAACGTTGTGGGGTCCTTTCTGATGGGGGTATTTGTGGTTGCTGCCGCGCAGCGCGGGCTGACGCACCTATCGCCATTTGTCATGACCGGCATTCTGGGCGGGTTCACGACCTTTTCCGCGTTCTCGCTTGAAACAATGACGTTGATCGAGCGCGGCCAAACTGGTTCGGCTGCGCTTTACGTTGCTTTGTCGGTCGGGCTGTCGATTGGTGGACTTGCTGTGGGCTTATTGGCTGCGCGGAGTGTTTTTGCATGAGCCGGGTTCAGAACATCACGGTCGGTCCGGGTGATGCAGATCAGCGCCTTGATCGCTGGCTCAAGCGGCTCTTTCCGCATTTGGGTCAGGGGCGCATCGAAAAGATGTGCCGCAAGGGCGAGCTGCGCGTCGACGGCGGGCGGGTCAAGGCGAGTACGCGATTGGCCACGGGGCAAGATGTTCGCATCCCGCCTTTGCCCGAACCCGGCGAGGTCGCATCTCAACCGAAGCCGTCTGTCTCTGACAAAGACGCGGCAATGATCAGGTCGTGCGTTTTGTTCCGCGACGATTATATCATCGCATTGAACAAACCACCCGGTCTGCCCACCCAAGGTGGGAGCAAACAGACCAAGCACGTGGATGGTTTGTCCGACGCCTTGCGCTTTGGTTATGACGAAAAACCCCGCTTGGTGCACCGGTTGGACAAAGACACGTCGGGCGTCCTTTTGCTGGCCCGCACGCGCAAGATCGCGGGGGCGTTAACCGAAGCGTTTCGCGCGCGGGAAACCCGCAAGATCTATTGGGCGGCTGTCGCTGGTGTGCCTGCGCCACAGATGGGCACCATCAAATTCGGTTTGGTCAAAGCGCCCGGTCATGGTGCTGGCGGCGAGAACGAGAAAATGCGCGCCGTGCATCCACGTGATGTGGCGAAAACCGAGGGCGCGAAACACGCGACAACCGACTATGCCGTTCTGAGCGCATTGGCAAAACGTGCGGCTTGGGTTGCGATGGTGCCGATCACAGGGCGCACACACCAGTTACGGGCGCATATGGCAGAACTGGGCCATCCCATCATCGGAGATGGCAAATACGGTGGGTCCAGTCAGGAAAACCTCGGCGATGGCTGGGGTGCGATGCTGGGCGGCGCGCTAAGCCGAAAGTTGCATTTGCACGCACGATCCATTGCCTTGAAGCATCCGGTTAGCGGGGCAACGCTCAACATCACTGCGCCTTTGCCAGAGCATATGGAACGGACGTGGGAGTTCCTGCAATGGGATGCCCGCGATGTGCCCGCCGATCCGTTTGAGGATACGGAATGAGCGCCGATTTGCGGCTTGTTGTGTTTGATGTGGACGGAACGCTGGTGAATAGCCAGGCGCACATCCTCGTGTCGATGAGGCACGCTTTGGCGGACTTCGGTGTCGACGCTCCGTCAGATCAGGCGATCCTGCACGGGATCGGTCTGTCATTGCCTGAGTTGATGGCGCAGCTGGTGCCAGAAACAGACGACACCACGCGGGCAAAGCTGGTGGCGCGGTACAAAGAACTGTCGTTTGCGCGCCATGCGACCGCTGGTTCAGACGCGGAGTCGCCTTTTTACCCAGGAATGCGAGACGTGCTGGACCATTTGCGTGGGCAAGACGAAGTCTTGCTGGCGACCGCGACAGGCAAATCGCGGCGCGGTATGGACCGTATGATTTCGCATCATGGCTTAAATGGGTATTTCCAATCAACGCAGGTGGCCGACAACCACCCGTCTAAACCACATCCATCGATGCTGTGGACCGCTCTGGCTGAAACCGGCGTTGATGCGGAAAACGCCATCATGATTGGTGATACCAGTTATGACATGGCAATGGGCAAGGCAGCAGGCATGAAGACGATTGGCGTTGGCTGGGGATATCACGGATCCGCGCAGTTGGATGCGGATACCGTCGTGCAGTCTGCAAACGAATTGTGGATCGCTCTGGATGAATGGATGGAGGCAGCAACATGAGCGAGTGGGCTCCGAAGCGGTTCTGGAAAGCAACCGAAGCTGCACCCGTCGATGGGGGCTTTACCGTCTTGCTGGACGGTCGAACGGTCAAAACGCCCGCGAAGGCCACTTTGGTGGTGCCGACAGAGGATTTGGCCAATGCCGTCGCGCAGGAGTTTGCAGCGCAGGACGAGTTCATCGATCCCAACACGATGCCGTTTACGCGAACTTG
>CAZCOX010000247.1:0-4731 GCA_964500115.1 uncultured Rhodobacterales bacterium | reverse complement strand
GCCTGGATGCCCAAAGTGATTGCGCCCACCGCCAGCGCACCGCAGAGCCACATCAGGAAGACTGTGGATCGGAAGAGCCGGAACATTCTAGAGGCTTTGCAACAGGGTTTGTGATGGCTGTCCGGTGACTGGCAGACCACGGCTGGCCTGATAGGCGCGAATGGCGGTTTCGGTGTTGGAGCCGATCACGCCATCCGCGCCGCCGGTGTCAAAGCCCCGCGCGGTCAGGCGCTGTTGCAGGCGGATGCGGTCAGCCTTGGTCAACCCGTTGGCATCCGGAGGGAATTGCGCGCGGAGCGGCCCACCGCCAGCAATCCGATCCGCAAGATGCCCAACGCCAATCGCGTAGGCGTCGGAGTTGTTGTAGCGCTTGATCACCCGGAAATTGGCAGTTGTGGCAAAGCGCGGCCCGCCCGGCTGGGGCTGCAAGCTGCCACTGCTCGACTCACCACCCCAACCGACGCCGCGCTGCCAGCCATTGCGAGCGAGATAAGCCGCCGCCGAGGCCAGCGCATCGCTTGGGTCTTCGGACCAGATATCGCGCCGCCCGTCGCCGGTGTGGTCGACAGCGAATTGCAGGTAGGACGTGGGGATGAATTGGGTGTGGCCCATGGCCCCGGCCCAGCTGCCCGTCATGCGGGACGCCGGAATGTCGCCGTTTTGCAGGATGCGCAGGGCCGCCACCAGTTGTTGCTCAAAGAAGCGCCCGCGCCGCCCGTCGAAGGCGAGTGTCGAGGTGGCAGAGATCACCGGCACTTGACCGCGCCGTTCGCCGTAGAAGCTTTCGAGCCCCCAGATCGCGGCAATGATCTCAGCATCAACACCGTATTGGGACTCGAGTGCCGTTAGCAGCCCGCGATGGCGGGCAAAGGCGGCGCGCCCCTTGCTGACGCGTTCGTCGGAGGTGGCGATGGACAGGTAATCTTCGAGACTGCGTTTGAACTCGGTCTGGTTGCGGTCGCGGGTGACGACGCCGGGGAGATACCCCGCGCCACGGAAGGCCGCGTCGAGGGTGGATTGCGAGATACCCTGCCCCGCCGCGCGGCTGCGGAACGAAGCGACCCAGGCGTCATAGGCCGGGTTGGGCACCGGTCGCAGGTCGGCTGGCAATCCGGCGGGCCGCGTGGATGCGACGGTGGTTGCCGCCCCGCCGGAACACCCCGCCAAAGCGACTGCCACCAAGCCGGAACCGAATACTCTGCGTGTGATCGCCATGTTACTGCCTGCCTCTGTGTGCTTTTTGTTGCCCATATACTTAAGGCCCCACGTGCAACGCACAATGATTTCCGCATCAAGGGGAAGGATTCAGCAAGGGATTGCACATCTGCGATGCGAGGTGCCCGATTGCGCAGATTTTTCTTCCAATCTGAAGGATTTGCGAACAGTCTTTGCCCGTCATGATGGAGGGATCGATGGAAGCCAGTTTTTCGCGCCGCAAATTGCTGACCCCGCAAGAGCTGCGGGCATTGACCGAACGGTCGGACCTGCAAGGCGCTTTGCAGATGGCCAGCCATGTGGGCGCGATTGTGATCGTGGCGCTGCTGCATGCGCAGGCGATGGGCACTGGATGGGTTTGGGTCACAGGTTTTGCGCTGGGTGTCTTGCTGAACTTCCTCTACGCGGCGCAGCACGAGTTGAGCCATGCGACGGTGTTCAAGACCCGTGCGCTGAACGAGGTGTTCGGGCGGATCATTGGTTTTATCCAGATCTTCCCGCGCGATTTCGATCAGGTCATGCATTTCGCGCATCACCAATACACGCAGGACTGGGAACGCGACGGCGAGTTGGTGCGTGAGCCTTATACGCTGACAACCTACCTTTTGTGGTTTTCCGGCGTCACCTATTGGCGCAACCGGGTGTTTGGCGTGGTGCGCAGGGCGCGGGGGGTGATTGTGGAGCCGTTCATCCGGCCCGAGGAAGAGGCAAAGATCATCCGCGAGAGCCGCATTCATCTGGGGTTGTATGCGTTGATCGCTTTGGTTTCTCTGATCACAGGCAGTTGGGCAGCGCTGACGTTCTGGGTGTTGCCAATGGTGCTTACCAAGCCCGTGCATCAGTTGCAGAACACGATTGAGCATCTGGGCCTGAGCCACGAGAACGACATTCTGGAGAACACCCGCTCGACCCGGACCAACGCGTTTTTCCGCTGGCTGTGCTGGCAGATGCCCTATCACACCGCGCATCACACATTTCCGGCGGTTCCCTTCTGGAAACTGCGCGAGTTGAACGACAAGATCGAAGGCGCTGCGGGAGAGGTCCACCGCATGGGGTGGATCGAGTTTCAGATCGAGGTCATCAAAAAGCTGATGGCCAAAGATGAAAGCCAGTACCCGATGAACGAGGTCTGGATTGTGCCAACCGTGGGCGGGCGCACCCGCCGCGTGCCAGCCGAGTGAGGCGGCTTCAGGTTTACACCTCGCTCTGGGCGATGCAGCCGCACGATCAGCATGGCATGAAGCTGCCGCATGATCAGGTGTGCGAGATGGTGGCGGCGGCCGGGTTTGACGGCATGGCGATTGATCTGGGCGCGTCGGACGTGGCGGTGGCCCATGCGGTACGGCCACATATGGCGGCCAACGGGCTGACGCCGTTGATTGTGGCGTTCCCGAAGACGATTGAAAGCCTCGAAGACACGCTGCACATGGCCGCGGATTTCGGCGCGCCCTTTGTCGATGTGATCGGGCAGGTCATGCCGATTGCCATCGACGACATGGTGCCGGTGATTGAGACATGGGTGGCGATGTCTGACCGGATCGGGATGCCGATCCAGTTCGAGACGCATCGCAATTGCATCACAAACGATCTGTTTGTGACGTTGCAGCTATTGGAGCGCATTCCTGAGATGCGGATTTGTGCGGACCTGTCGCATTACGTGGTGGATCGGGAGTTCTGGTTTCCCTTGTCGGACAGCGATCTGGCGTTGATCAGCCGGGTTTTGAAACGCTCGGACAGCTTTCAGGGGCGCGTGGCGAGCCGCCAGCAGATCCAGCTTCAGTTGGATTTCCCGCAACATCAGAAATGGGTTGAGCTGTTCAAAGGCTGGTGGCGCGAGGGGATTGCGGATTGGCGTGCGCGGAACGCGTCAGGTGACTGCATCTTTGTCTGCGAGCTTGGCCCGCCGGAATATGCCATGACCGGGCCCGATGGGCGCGAAATGTCAAACCGGTGGGAAGAGGCACAGGTGATCAAAGGTTGGGTGCAGGAGATCTGGGACGATCTTGGCGGCGACGGGTGACTTTGCGTCGACGCATCTTCACACCGGACCGATGTGATCGATCTGGGCAATCAGTTTTGACGCTTGATTAAGCGCAGCACCGGTTGCTTCGACAATGGGTGGCAGCAACATCCATTCCAGCCCCCACATCGCGCCCGAGCGTTCCTGTTCGTGCACCATGACTTGCGACAGCCCGCCCTGCTGTGCAGCAACAAATCGTGCCAGTGTGACGAGCGTTTCGGCGCGCACCGGGTTCTGCTTGTGCGGCATGGCCGATGATCCGCCGCCACCCGAGAGTTTGATCTCGTCCACACCCTGCTGTGCCATCAGCGCAATGTCTTGCCCCATCTTGCCCAGCGTGCCGGTGACCAGAACGCACCAGTGCCCGGCATCGAGCGCCGGTGTGCGGTTCGCATGCCAAACAGGCCCGACGCGCAAGCCCAGACGGCGGGCCAATTCGGCGGCGGCAGCATCGCCCTGTCCTTCCGGCACATCGCGCAGACCAACCGGGCCACCCAATTGGACCTTGCCCAATTGTGCGCGCAGGCTGTCGAGCCGCTCCAGGTGATCGCGCAAAGGGCCTGCCCAGCTTTGAATGCGCGCGGAGACCGGGATTGGCAGTGCCGCCTGCATGCGGGTGCGGCCCATCATGGTGCCGGTTGCGATCTCGGACAAAGCGCCAAGATCCGCGATAAGCGCCGCCAATCGCGCCGCCAAAACCTCCGAGGTGCGGAGCAATGTCCGGACCATTGCCGTATCGATCACATCCTGGCTTGTCGTGCCTGTGTGAATGGCTTTCGCAACCGTCTCGGGCAGTCCGTCCCGTAGCTGCGCAACCAGACCGGGCACCGGCAAGCCATTGGTTTCACTGCTTTCCGCCAGCACCGCCATGTCGGGCTCAAAAGCCTGAATCGCCTCCAGAGCCGCTTCGCCGTCTTTGGCGTCTACAGCTTTCAGTGACATCAGAGTCTGGGTCCACGCTGCTTCAAATTCCAGCATTTGCCGCAGAAACGCGTCGCCGGTAAAGAGCGCGGCGATTTCAGCGTCGCTGAAATGGGTGCCAAACAATCCGGAAGCCGTAAAGGTGTGTGTCATGCGTCAAAGGTGACGACAATTGGCGCGTGCGACAAGGGTGGCGTCGACACGGAAGCGAAATCGGCGAAAAAGGCCCACGCGTTTTGCGCGGGCCTTCTCTTTTGACGTAACGGTTGGATCACCCCTTGCCGAGTGATCCGTCGCCGTGGCCTTGCAGACCGACCGAAACCTCGTCGGTGGCTTCCTCCGATAGCTCTTCCGGCAGGGTCAGGTTCAGCACGATGGCGATCAGCGCGGCTGGCAGGAGGCCCGAGGTCAGGAGGATCTTCAACGTGCCCTCGACATATTGCAGTGCGCCGGGTTCCTGCTGAAGCCCAAGGCCAATGGACAGGGAAATCGCAAAGATCACCATGTTGCGGCGGTTCCAGTCGACATCGGACAGCATCGAAATGCCGGCAGCCACGACCATGCCGAACATCACG
>CAZCOX010000246.1:0-4797 GCA_964500115.1 uncultured Rhodobacterales bacterium | reverse complement strand
AAAGACCTGCACCTCGATATGGCGCGGGCTGGGGATGAATTTCTCGATCAGCACCGCGTCATTGCCAAACGCGCCAAGCGCTTCCGCCTTAGCGCTTTCCAGCCCGTTCACAAAATCCTCGGGTCGCTCGACAAGCCGCATGCCTTTGCCGCCGCCACCGGCAACCGCCTTGATCAACACAGGATAGCCAATCCCGGCAGCCTCAACCTCAAGATGCCCCGGATCCTGATCTTCGCCATGATACCCCGGTACAACCGGCACACCGGCCTCCGCCATCAACGCCTTGGCCGCATCTTTGAGCCCCATCGCCCGGATCGCTTTGGCAGAGGGCCCGATAAAGACAAGCCCTGCCGACTCGACCGCATCAACGAAATCCGGGTTTTCAGACAAGAATCCATAGCCCGGATGGATCGCCTGCGCGCCCGTCTGCAACGCCGCCGCAATGATCGCGTCCCCGCGCAGGTAACTCTCGGCAGGCGTAGACCCACCCAAAGAGACCGCCACATCCGCCATCTCAACATGCCGCGCGCCCGCATCCACATCGGAATGCACCGCCACCGTTCGCACCCCCAACCGACGGCAGGTGTCGATCACACGACAGGCAATCTCGCCCCGGTTTGCAATAAGGATCGTGTCAAACATGCCAAACCTCACGGCTCGAAGCTGTCCCCTGCTTCTCTGGTTCAAAAATACCCTCGGGCGAGTCCGCCAAAGGCGGACGGGGGCAGCGCCCCCGATCACATCCGGAACACACCAAAGCGGGTCTCCTCAATGGGGGCGCAAAGCGCGGCTTGTAGGGACAAAGACAAAACCTCCCGCGTCTTGCGCGGGTCCACGATACCGTCATCCCAGAGCCGCGCAGACGCGTAGAGCGGGTGCGACTGCTCCTCGAACATATCAATTGTCGGCTGTTTGAACGCGGCTTCCTCCTCCGCCGACCAGGACCCGCCCTTCCGTTCGATCCCGTCGCGCTTCACGGTCGCCAGAACACCCGCCGCCTGCTCACCGCCCATCACGGAAATCCGGCTGTTGGGCCATGTCCACAGGAAGCGGGGCTGATACGCACGGCCCGCCATCCCGTAGTTCCCGGCACCGAACGATCCGCCAACCAGCATTGTGATCTTCGGTACGCTGGTACAGGCCACCGCCGTCACCATCTTGGCCCCATGCCGCGCGATGCCTTCGTTTTCGTATTTCCGCCCCACCATGAAGCCGGTGATGTTCTGAAGGAATACAAGCGGGATTTTGCGCTGCGAACACAGCTCGACAAAATGCGCGCCCTTCTGTGCGGCCTCCGAAAACAGCACCCCGTTATTGGCGACGATCCCAACGGGCCAACCATCCACATGGGCAAAGCCAGTGACCAAAGTCTCTCCAAAGCGCGGTTTGAATTCATCAAAACGCGAGCCATCGACAACCCGCGCGATCACCTCGCGTATGTCATACGGCGTGCGCAGGTCGCCCGGCACCACCCCAAGGATCTCGTCAGGATCATAGGCTGGATCTTCGGCATTTTGCCGTAGGGTGTGTGCTCCGCACGCACCGCCCACCGATCCAACCGCGCGCCGTGCCAAGGCCAACGCATGAGCATCATCCTCAGCCAGATAATCCGCAACACCCGACAACCGCGTGTGTACATCACCGCCACCCAGATCTTCGGCGGTCACGACCTCCCCAGTGGCGGCTTTGACCAAAGGCGGGCCGGCCAGGAAAATCGTCCCCTGCTCTTTTACAATGATCGTGACGTCCGACATCGCGGGCACATAGGCCCCACCCGCCGTACACGACCCCATCACAACGGCAATCTGGGCAATACCCTTGGCGCTCATCCGGGCCTGATTGTAGAAAATCCGGCCAAAGTGATCGCGGTCAGGAAACACCTCGTCCTGATTGGGCAAGTTCGCCCCGCCGCTGTCGACAAGGTAGATGCAGGGCAGATGGTTTTCCTCCGCGATCTCCTGCGCACGGAGGTGTTTCTTGACGGTCATCGGATAGTACGTACCACCCTTCACGGTGGCATCGTTGCAGACGATCATGCAAAGTCGCCCGCTGACTTGCCCGATCCCCGCAATCGCCCCGGCACAGGGCGCGGCCCCATCATACATCCCATGCGCGGCCATCGCACCGACCTCCAGAAACGGAGACCCAGGATCCAAGAGGTTCGCCACCCGATCCCGAGGCAACATCTTGCCCCGCGCCACATGCCGCTCCCGCGACCGCTCCCCGCCACCAGCAGCCGCCAGTTCCGCCGCTTCGCGAACAATGCGCAAAGCCTCTTCATGCGCGGCGCGGTTGTCCTGAAAATCCTGAGAGTTCGGCAAAACCTTTGATCTCAGTATCATGTCACTCCCCCCGCATATCCCGCAGCGCTATTGCGCGTGCGGCGGTCATGGTCAGGTGGCAGTTGGCGCCAACAATTGTGCGGATCGTGCCGTCCTGCCAGATGGCGTAGCGCGCGGTGCAATCGGCATCGCGGAAGGCGATCCAGGCGCGTTGCGCGTCGCGCAGGCTGTCGGTGCGGTCCAGAATATCTGAACGCCCTTCGGCATCGCGCTCGGCCAAAACAGCCTGAGTCGCCTTGTATTCCTCGTTCAGGATTGCATCCCATTCGGCGGTTTCGGAACTGATGCAGTCTGCCATGCCGACCGTTGTGTACCCGCCCTGCTGTTCCTGACATTGCCCCGACGCCTCGCCCAGGCAAGACGGATAGATCGCGCCGATTTCAGTACTGGCAAAGCAGGCGCGCACGATGGCGGGGTCGCTTTTCAACTCTTGCGCGGCTACTCCTTGCGAAGCGCCGACAAACAAAAATACTGCAAGTATGGCTTTCATGACGTCCCCTCCTGCGCGGCCCGCGCCTTCAACTCCTTGCGGATCACCTTGCCCGTGACCGTCATCGGCAACGCGTCCAGAAAGGCGATTTCTCGCGGGTAGGAATAGCTGGCGAGGCGGTCTTTGACCCAGTCCTGAAGGTCACTTGCTGAAGCAACTGCCCCGTCTTTGAGCACAACATACGCTTTCACAATTTCGGTGCGCAACGGATCGGGCTTTCCTACCACACCGCAGGTCGCGACCGCCGGGTGCGTCAGCAGGCAGTCTTCGATCTCGGCTGGGCCAATCCGGTACCCAGATGAGGTGATGACATCATCCTCCCGTCCGACAAAGGTGATGGTCTGACCGTCCTGTACGCCGCGATCCCCGGTCAGCATCCAGTCACCCCGATACTTTGCCGCTGTCGCCTCTGGCTTGCGCCAGTATTCCAGCATCATGGAGGCCGACCCGCGCCGCACGGCGATGTCACCTTCGCCCTCGCATGGCAGACCGTCTGGGCCGATGACCGCCACCAGATGCCCTGGCACGGCGCGGCCCATGGAGCCGGGCACGGCGTCGAACGACGCGCCGCAGGACGACACGATCATGTTGCACTCGGTCTGACCGTAGAATTCGTTGATCGTAACACCAAGCGCGCGGCGGCCCCAGTCGAGCATCTCGGCCCCCAACGGCTCCCCTCCGCTGGCGACGGACCTTAGACCATTGATCCTGGCATCTGCGGCTTTCAACATGCGCAGGGCTGTTGGCGGGAAAAACACATTCCGTATCCCAGCGCGCTCAACCAGAAGTTGACAGCTGTCAACTTCGAATTTGGACATTCGCGCCGCGACAACGGGAACCCCCAACGCCAGACCCGGCATTAGCACATCGAACAACCCTCCGATCCAGGCCCAGTCCGCAGGCGTCCAGATCACGTCGCCCTCCTGCCCGAGGAAATCATGGCTCATCTCCACGCCCGGCAGGTGGCCGGTCAGCACCCGGTGCCCGTGCAGAGCACCTTTGGGTTTGCCGGTTGTGCCACTTGTGTAGATGAGCGTTGCCGCGTCTTCGGGGGTTGTTTCAACCCCGGCCTTGGAGCCGGAAGACGCGCCGAGATCGCTGCGGGTGATGGTGGCGACGCCAAGCCCGGTCAATTGCACCACACCCTCAAGGTCGGTGACGACCACACCCAAGCCCGCGTCTTCGATCCGCGACTTCAACGCCTCTGTACGGAACAGCTTGAACAAAGGCACCGAAATCGCCCCGAGCCGCCACGCCGCGATGTGGGCGGCAGCGCAAAGAGGCGATTGCGACAGCAACACGCCAACTCGGTCGCCGCGCATCACCCCGCGTTCGATCAGCGCAACCTCGACCTGCCGCGAACGGTACCACAGGTCGCCATAGGTCACGCGTCGTACATGATCTGGCGTCACTTCTATCAGCGCTACGCGATCCGGCTCGGTCACAGCCCAGCTGTCGCAAACCTGATGCGCCATATTCAGACTGGCGGGCAGATCCCAATCGAAGCCTTTGCGCAGCGCATCATACGATGCCGGTCGAACTGTGGTCCGCATGCTCATGTCGATGGCTGCCCCGCCACGCCGGTTTGCTCGATCAAGCGACCAAACCGCGACACGTGATAGTCAATCGCGCCGCAGCGCACCGTGATCCACGCGCCGTCGACCTGCCCCACAAGACCCACGCAATCGGTGATCTGCGCGCCGGGGCCGCCGTCCTGATCCACATAGCGTTGGGAAAACCCGGTGATCACATCCGTCTCCGTTATCGTCGCAGCGATCCAACCCATGCGGAACGCCAGTAAAGCCCCAACCACGGTCAATAACCCCAAGGGCACCCACCACAGCCAGCGCAGCATAGCCTAGGGTCCGTACCCAATTACAGCACCACGCTGGCGCCAATTCCGCAAAATCTCAGTGGTTTGCGCCGCGCCGGACAGGGTGGCCCCCTTTCCAAGCGGGGCACGCC
>CAZCOX010000245.1:0-4823 GCA_964500115.1 uncultured Rhodobacterales bacterium | reverse complement strand
TGGTACCGACACCCCGGCTCGAACGGGGGACCTCTTGATCCACAATCAAGCGCTCTAACCTACTGAGCTATGTCGGCACTGAGGGGCGAGATAACGGCAGGCTATGCGCATTGCAAGACCGAACTCGCGTCAAAGCGTGATCTCCCAGGCCTGCTCGACCAGATCAACGCCAAAGCTGTGTACCGGTTTGGAGGATGTGCAGCTAAACCCAGATTTGGCATAAAGCGCGCAGGCGGCTTTGTGGCTTTCATGGGTCCAAAGCTGCATCCGCGCGTAGCCGCAGGATCGCGCGAAATCCATGCAAGTCTTGAGCATCCGCTTTCCCAAACCCGTGCCTCGCGCCTCCGGCACCAGAACAAACAAACGCAGTTTGGCGGTCGTGGCGTTCAACCGGACACAGAATATGCTACCCAACGACACACCACCCGTCTCAGCGATCCATCCGTGCTCGCAACTCGGGTCATGATTGGCCTCAAAATCCTTCAGAATCGACGCCACCAACGGTGCAAAGCTGTCGTCGAACCCTTCCGCGTCGCGGTAATGATCGCGGTGCAACGCCACGAGCCAGTCAAAATCCGCTGCCGTATAAGCCCGGAGTTTCACCAAGTCGGTCACAAAACCAACTCCCAGCTTTGGTTTTCGACCGTCTGACCAAAGGCCGTCTCGGTTTGCCGGTCCACACAGACAAACCCCGCACGCGCGTAAAGCTTGATCGCAGCATATAGCTGCGCCTGCGTCCACAGCACCATCTTCTTGTACCCTGCGTCCCGGGCAAAGCTGATGCACTGCGCCACCATCTCTTCACCGATCCCCTGCCCGCGTGCCAGCGGATCAAGAAAGAACAGACGCAGCTTGGCAATCTCTGGGTCTTCCGAGTGCACGCACATGATCGTCCCAAGGCGCAGGCCTGCCCGCTCGGCCATCCAGAACCTGTCGCGTGCCGGGTCAAACTCTTCCAGGAAATCCGCCATGATCCGCCCTACAAGCGCTTCGAAACTGGCATCGAACCCATAGGTCAGCCGCGCGAATTCCGTAAACCGTTGCGTCACCCAGCCGGACTCGCCTGGCGCCAAATCGCGGTAGGTCACCGGTTCCTGCGACATCGCGTCGGGCGCCAAATGGTGCCGCAACCGGCCCAGAGCGTCATCGGTCATTCGTTCGTTGATCAGATCAACCGCGCCCAGCACGTCCCCCGCCCGAGCGCGCATCCAATCAACCAGAACTGCCGTCTCCGCATCGCCCGCAGGCGTTGTGGCAAGCAAGCGTTGCCGACGATCCGCGTCGGACACCGCGCGCGTCACCCACCCCTTCTTTTCAAGCTTGGACACAAGCCGACTGACATAGCCTTCATCCAGCCCAAGATGCTCTGCCAACGCGCGCCCGGTCCACGGTTTTTGCCCGATTTCGTAAAATACCCGCAGCTCAGTTAGTGACATGTCTGTCCCGGCAAGCTGCGAGCCAAATACGCCGACAGCGCGTGTCAATTCCCGCGTCAGCGCACGAAAGCTATCAATCCGGTCCATGGCGCCTCCCAATTACTTGACATAAGCAAGCAATTATCCTTGTCTTTGTCAAGTAATTGACACGCCTTGCGCGAATTTCCCGATTTCGCTAGTGCAGCGGGCAATCAAGGAGAGGTCACATGGGCATCAACACCGAACGCGACATCGAAGCAAACCTGCAAATCGGCCCTACCGATCAGGGCATGGTCCGATTGTTTGTCATAGCCGACGGTATCGAAATCCCGATGGATTTCTCCGCTGATGAAGCGGATGAGATCGCCGAGGAAATCCGCCTCGCCGCGCAGGGCGCCCGGAAACTGGCAAAGTAACTCAGGCCCAGGCAGACAATCCCGCATCCGGATCCCGCAACGCATGTAAACGCCGCGCGGCATGGGTGGCAAATTTGCGGATCAACTTGTTCCGACGCGCGCCTGCCAGCTTGTCTTCGGGGGACATGCGCACAATTTCCGCGTCATAGGCATCCGCGATGATCAGCCCGGTTTCTTGCGGCAACAACTCTGTCGGGAACGCTGTATCCACGGCCCAGAAATAGCGATCACACCATTCCAGGTATCCCTGCCACTTGCTGTCCGACTGGAAATCAGCGCGCGACGATTTGCACTCCACCACCCAGATCTCGCCTTTCGGGCCAAGGCCGATGACGTCAACGCGCAAGCCGCGCTCTGGCACAAATTCCTCGATCACCGAAAACCCGTGGCTTGCCAGATGACGGCATACGCCCCGCGCCAAAAGCTGGCCGGGCTGGAACGCGGTCAAATCAACTGATGGTGGATCGGCGGCGAGGATCATGCACAAAAACATGAACAATTCGTGAACAAAAGGCAAGGAAAAGCCGCAAAGTCTTCATTTTGAAGGGATCACACCTACCTTCGATCCACCAACAGGGGACCAAAGACCATGGCGCGAGATCACCAACTGACCCGATCAGAAGCCCGCGGCGTGCGCTACGCCCGCGAACTCGAAGGCCACCTCGGTTGGCTCGACACCTTTTCTGGCACAGCGCTCGGCGTGCTGGCCGTCGCCTCTGGCATCTATACCTACCTCGGCGTGTCTTCCCTCCTTGATGAAAACGGCGCGATGTCGGTCTTTGCCGCGATCGCCTATTCCGTCGCGGTCTCGGTCGGCATCTTCGTCTTCTGGTCCTACCTCATGCGGCTTTTCCCGGCGGTCCGGACCGCCCGCGCCCGCATCGGCTTGCTGCTCGCCATGGGCATCGGCAGTCTTGCGATTGTGGCCATGTCCTCATGGCTCAACGCTGCTGCACTGGCCGGATCGGCGGCGGTTGAACAGCACCTCGCGAAGACCGTGCAGGATTACCAGACCTCGCTCGAACGCACCCATGACATCGCGCTTTCGGCCCAGTCGCTCGAGCGCGACGTGGCGCGGGTGCGGCAAAGCTTTGAAGACCTGTCAGAGCTAGAAGCCGAAGGCACACTGTCGGGCCTTGCAGGGCGCGGCGCGGTCTTTCGTGTTCTCCGCCAGAAATCGGCGGAACTCACGGCCCTCGAAGACCAGATCGCCCTCCAGACCCCGCGTATCGAAGCCGCGTTTGACCGGGGCAACGCCATCCTCTCCCGCATGCGCGCGCTCACCGTTGAGCAAGGCCCGGTACAAGCGCGATCTGTCGAATTTTCCACCGCTGCTGTGGAGCTACAGGGACTGATTTCGCAGATGCGCCAACTCTCCGTCGCAGCCCTTGTCGAACGCGCAGCCCAAGACCTCGCCGCGTCGGTGGTCCTGCCAGAACTTGACGGCCGCACCGCTGAGAACCGCGGGGATCAGGCCGCAACGATCACCTCCGTTCTAGATGTTCTGGTCCAGCGCGCTGCCACGCTCGAAAACGCGGCACGGGACGTCATGGCGCTCACCCCCGCGCCGGAGGTCACCTACGCCCCAATTTCCTCCGCCGACGCCGTCATCCTCTACGCGCGCAACTTTCTGCCCTCCTGGGCAGGCGCCATCGCGATTGACCTGCTGCCTGCCGTGCTGGTGCTGATCCTCGCGGTCACACAAGCCGCCATCCGCAGCGGGCGCGAAGGAGCCGCCATCGAAGACACACTCACGCTCGCCGAACTGCGCGCAGCTGTCACCGCCCTGCGCGAAGTGGAAGAAGCCGCCGAAGCCCCCAGCGCGCAACAGGACAGCCCGCCCAATCCGGGATCGGTGACCACAATCACCGGCACGTCGAAATGACCGGCTCCTCCGTTTCGCGGGTCCTCATGGGCGTGCTGATCTTTCAACTTGGCATCGGTGCGTTTCTTGTAATCGGCGACATGCAAGGCAATTTCCGCCTCCCCGGCTTTGGCCCCACCGCCCCGCAACTGACCGAGCCGGTACGCCCCGGCGACCAGCGCCGCCAATTTGCACCGAACAGGCAGATGCCAAACCTCGACCCCGCCCGCGACCCGGGCGAACTGCCCCCGCGCCTGACGCTCACCGAGACCGACACCAGCGGCCTCTGGCGTCTCGAAGGCGCGATCAGCGATGGTGACGCCGAACGGATCGCTCTGCAATTGGCGCAGGCACAGACGCCGGTGGACACGCTGATCCTGCAAAGCCCCGGCGGGTCCGTCCGTGACGCGCTGGTTCTGGGCCGGATGCTGCGCGCCCGGGAGATCGACACAACGATCTTGCGCGGCGAATACTGCTTTTCCGCCTGCCCTTACCTTTTCGCCGGCGGTCAGACCCGCTCCGCTGAAGACGGCGCTGCCATCGGCGTACACCAGCACTATTTCGGCGAAAGCACCCTGCTGCCCGCCTTTATCGCGGTGGAGGACATCCAGCGCGGTCAGGGCGAAGTGATGGTCTATTTGGACGAGATGGGCATCGACCCCATGGTCATGCAACACGCGCTCACCACGCCCTCGGATGAGATTTACGTGCTGCTCCCCGAAGAGCTTGAAACCTACGGATTTCTGAACACCGCAGACTAGAGCGCCATCCGGAAAACCTGATCCAATTCTGCTTGCATGGGCTGGAGGTCAGCGGTGGGTGCAGGGATTGGCCGCGATCTGGTTGATCGTGGTTAATCGCTGTGCCCGCCGATGCGCCAGCCCAGGCAAGCCCTCCGGGACGGGCCATTTTCACCCCTGTCGCAGCGCCGCCTTTCCGTCAGATAGCCCCGCTATCCTCCGGAATTGCGGCTTGGTCAGCAGCGAAAATGGCCATGTCAGAATGGGTCAGGTTGTCCGGACGGCGCTCTGGCCCTTGTCCCGGCCGTTCACCCGTCTTATCTCATGCGACGGCGGGTTCTGCCCTTCTCGTGACAGGTTGCATTCCGGTGGCCTTAAGCAATTCCGA
>CAZCOX010000244.1:0-4884 GCA_964500115.1 uncultured Rhodobacterales bacterium | reverse complement strand
GCACTTCTCTCGCTCTTCGCCATACCCCACCGACAACGCGCTTGTGGTCGAGGCCCCGATTTTCCACGTCAACGGGGACGACCCAGAAGCGGTGGTGCACGCGGCCAAAGTGGCAACAGAATTCCGCCAGAAGTTCGGCAAAGACGTGGTGGTCGACATCTTCTGCTACCGTCGCTTCGGCCATAACGAAGGTGACGAGCCGATGTTCACCAACCCTTTGATGTATAAAAAGATCAAGGGCCACAAAACGACGCTCAGCCTCTACACCGAACGGCTCGTCAAAGATGGTCTTATCCCCGAAGGCGAGATCGAGGATATGAAAGCGGCCTTCCAGTCGCATCTCAACGAAGAGTTCGAAGCGGGCAAATCCTACAAACCCAACAAGGCCGATTGGCTCGACGGGCGGTGGAGCCATCTCGACCGGCTCGACAAGGAAAACTACGACCGCGGTCAAACCGCGATCAAACCTGAAACGCTGGCCGAGATCGGCACTGCGCTCACCCGCGTGCCAGATGGGTTCCCGATCCACAAAACCGTGGGCCGGTTGCTCGAAACCCGCAAGGCAATGTTCGACAAGGGCGAAGGATTTGACTGGGCCACCGCCGAAGCCTTGGCCTTCGGCTCGCTCCAGACCGAAGGCTACCGCGTGCGGCTCGCCGGTCAGGACGCCACACGCGGCACGTTCAGCCAACGCCATTCCGGCATCGTCAATCAGGAAACCGAAGAGCGCTACTACCCGCTCAACAACATCCGCGAAGGTCAGGCCCGGTACGAAGTGATCGATTCCGCGCTCAGCGAATACGCGGTGTTGGGTTTTGAGTATGGCTACTCGCTGGCCGAACCAAATGCCCTGACCCTCTGGGAAGCACAGTTCGGCGACTTCGCCAACGGCGCGCAGATCATGTTTGACCAGTTCGTATCGTCCGGCGAAAGCAAATGGCTGCGGATGTCGGGCCTTGTCTGCCTCCTGCCCCACGGGTTCGAAGGCCAAGGCCCCGAGCACAGTTCGGCGCGGCTCGAACGGTTCTTGCAGATGTGTGGTCAGGACAATTGGATCGTTGCCAACTGCACGACACCAGCGAACTATTTCCACATCTTGCGCCGTCAGCTGCACCGGTCGTTCCGCAAACCGCTCATCCTGATGACGCCAAAGTCGCTCCTGCGGCACAAACTCGCCGTGTCCAAGGCCGATGAGTTCACCACAGGTTCCAGCTTCCACCGCGTGCTGTGGGACGATGCCCAGCACGGCAATTCCGACACCACGCTGGTGGCAGACGACAAGATCAAACGCGTGGTCATGTGTTCCGGCAAGGTCTACTACGACTTGCTAGAAGAACGCGACGCGCGCGGCATCGATGATGTCTACATCATGCGGTTTGAACAGTTCTATCCGTTCCCGGCCATCTCTGCCGTCAAGGAACTAGAGCGCTTCAAGAACGCCGAAATGGTCTGGTGCCAGGAAGAGCCGAAAAATCAGGGTGCCTGGACGTTTATCGAACCCAACCTCGAATGGGTTCTGGGCCGGATCAAAGCCAAACACACACGGCCTGTCTATGCGGGCCGCGCCACATCTGCCTCACCCGCAACGGGTCTGGCCAGCCAACACAAAGCACAGCAAGCCGCACTCGTGAACGATGCGCTGACGATCGAAGGGAAGTAAGACCATGACCACCGAAGTGCGTGTACCCACCCTGGGCGAATCCGTGACCGAAGCCACGGTTGCCACGTGGTTCAAGAAACCGGGCGACAGTGTCGCTGTTGACGAAATGCTGTGCGAGCTGGAGACCGACAAGGTCACCGTCGAGGTGCCGTCTCCGGCTGCGGGCACGTTGGCGGAGATCGTCGCCAACGAAGGTGAGACCGTGGGCGTCGACGCCCTGCTCGCAACCCTCTCTGAGGGAAGCGAAGCAACGGCAGCCCCGGCCAAGGAAGAAGCGCCAGCCGCTGCTGCCCCCGCCGCTGAGACAGGCGGTGCGTCCGTTGACGTGATGGTCCCAACTCTGGGCGAGTCGGTGACCGAGGCCACCGTCTCCACCTGGTTCAAAAAGGTCGGCGACAGCGTCGCGCAAGACGAAATGCT
This sequence comes from uncultured Rhodobacterales bacterium, assembly GCA_964500115.1. Lineage (GTDB taxonomy): Bacteria > Pseudomonadota > Alphaproteobacteria > Rhodobacterales > Rhodobacteraceae > Marivita. Next base: position 2,804 of record CAZCOX010000244.1, on the reverse strand, counting down.
CTGTGAGCTGGAAACCGACAAAGTGTCGGTCGAAGTGCCCGCGCCCAGCGCCGGTGTCTTGTCCGAGATCACAGCCGCCGAAGGCAGCACCGTCGAAGCGGGCGGAAAGCTTGGCGTGATCGGTGGCAGCGCCGGGGCCGACGCCAACCTGAACGCGCCCAGCGCGGTACCGGGGGAAACCCAGTACACCACACCACCCGCTGGCAATGCCGGTCCGGGCAAGGACGTGGAAAACGCACCCTCCGCGAACAAGGCCATGGCCGAGGCAGGCCTGTCCCCTGAACAGGTGCAAGGCTCGGGCCGCGACGGCCGCATCATGAAAGACGATGTCGCCAAAGCGGTCGCCGCCGCCTCTGCCGCGCCTGCCCCGGCACCGGTTGCCGCCGCCCCACGCGCGCCCGTGAGCGCGGATGATGCCGCACGCGAGGAACGGGTGAAAATGACCCGCCTGCGCCAAACCATCGCCCGCCGCCTGAAGGACAGCCAGAACACCGCCGCCATGCTCACCACCTATAACGAGGTGGACATGGGTGAGGTGATGGCGCTGCGCAAAGAGTACAAAGACCTCTTTGAGAAAAAACACGGCGTCCGGTTGGGCTTCATGTCCTTCTTCACCAAGGCCTGCTGTCACGCGCTCAAGGAAGTTCCCGAAGTCAACGCCGAGATCGACGGCACCGACATCGTCTACAAGAACTTCGTGCACATGGGCGTCGCTGCTGGCACACCCACGGGCCTCGTGGTGCCAGTGATCCGTGACGCGGACAGCATGAGCTTTGCGGAGATCGAGAAAGCCATCGCCGAAAAAGGCAAACGCGCCCGCGACGGCAAGCTGAGCATGGCCGAAATGCAGGGCGGTACCTTCACTCTGTCGAATGGTGGTGTCTACGGCTCGCTCATGTCCTCCCCGATCCTCAACCCGCCACAGTCTGGCATCCTCGGCATGCACAAAATCCAGGACCGCCCGATGGCGATCAACGGAGAAGTTGTGATCCGTCCGATGATGTACCTGGCCCTGTCTTACGATCACCGAATCGTCGACGGCAAAGGTGCCGTGACCTTCCTCGTGCGCGTCAAAGAGGCGCTGGAAGATCCGCGCCGGTTGCTGATGGACCTCTAATCACGGTGCGTGCCAGCACGCACCCTACGGCGTTGTAGGGTGCGTGATCTCACGCACCACACGGTGTGCGCCATGACCCCCGAACTCACCGCCCTCACCCTCGCGGCTCTGCTCCAGGTCCTGCAATTCGTGGCCTATTCCATCACCGCGCAGCGCCAGGTCGGCACCAAATACGCGGCTTCCCCGCGAGACACACCGCCGAACCTCACGGGCAAGGCCGGTCGCTTGCAGCGCGCGATGGACAACCATTTCGAGGGGTTGATCCTCTTTGGTATCGCGGTAATGGTCATCACCTATTCCGGCCAGAACGACGAGAAGACAGCGCTTGCTTGCGCGATCTACCTGATCGCCCGAGTGCTCTATGTCCCCGCCTACGTTTTCGGGTTCTCCCCCTGGCGGTCGCTTATCTGGTTCATCGGATTTCTCGCCACCGTCTACCTGCTGATCGCAGCGCTCATGTAACTTCTCTGGTTCAAAAATACCCTCGGGGGAGCGCCGCAGGCGCGGGGGCAGAGCCCCCAATCCCCCGCAAACGAAAGGACTAACCAAATGGCACAATACGACGTCATCGTGATCGGCTCCGGCCCCGGCGGCTATGTCGCCGCCATCCGCTGCGCCCAGCTGGGTCTCAAGACAGCCTGCGTGGAAGGACGCGAGACGGGGGGCGGCACCTGCCTGAACGTCGGGTGTATCCCTTCGAAAGCACTGCTGCACGCGAGCCACCAGTTGCACGAGGCCGAGCACAACTTTGCCAAGATGGGTCTCAAGGGCAAATCGCCCTCCGTCGATTGGAAGCAGATGCTGGCCTACAAGGGTGAAACCATTGAGGCCAATACCAAGGGCATCGAGTTCCTGTTCAAAAAGAACAAAATCGACTGGCTCAAGGGCTGGGGATCGATCCCCGAGGCGGGCAAGGTCAAGGTCGGCGAGGAAGTTCACGATGCCAAGAACATCATCATCGCGTCGGGGTCCGAAGTTTCGCCCGTTCCGGGTGCGGATGTCACCGTTGATGAAAAGGTGGTAGTGACCTCCACCGGCGCGTTGGAATTGCCGAAAATCCCGAAAAAGATGGTGGTGATCGGTGCGGGTGTGATCGGGCTGGAACTGGGGTCCGTCTATGCTCGTCTCGGCACCGAGGTGCATGTGATCGAATTCCTCGATGCGATCACTCCCGGTATGGATGGCGAGGTGCAGAAAACCTTTCTCAAGCTGCTGAAGAAACAGGGACTGGGCTTCACGCTCGGGGCGGCGGTGCAGAAGGTGGAGGCGACCAAAACCAAGGCAAAGATCACCTACAAGCTGCGCAAGGATGACAGCGAACATGTGATGGACGCCGATGTCGTGCTCTGCGCAACGGGCCGCCGCCCCTATACCGACGGGTTGGGGTTGGAGGCGCTTGGCGTTGCCATGTCAGAACGCGGCCAGATCAAGACCGATGACCAGTGGCGCACCAATGTACCGGGCATCTTCGCCATCGGCGATTGCATCGACGGACCGATGCTGGCGCATAAAGCCGAGGACGAGGGCATGGCCGCCGCCGAAGTCATCGCGGGCAAACATGGTCACGTAAATTACGGCGTGATCCCCGGTGTGATCTACACCCACCCGGAGGTCGCCAATGTCGGCATGACCGAGGAACAGCTCAAGGAGGCGGGCCGCAACTACAACGTTGGCAAGTTCAGCTTTA
>CAZCOX010000243.1:2846-4886 GCA_964500115.1 uncultured Rhodobacterales bacterium | reverse complement strand
CTGTGACCCAGCCGCGGTCTACCATCATGCCCGCATGAGCGATGTCTTCGGCGCGCGTGTGGATGCGCGGCATCCAAGCGGTTTCGTCGATCCAGCCCGACAGGATCGCGCCGATGCGGCCCGCATCGAGAGGCGTTGCTGGGCGTATAGTTGGCGCGATCACAAGCGATCTCCGATCAGGAATTGCGCCGCGCGGTCTAGGCGGATGTGCGGTGGGCCTTCGCCCGGCTTGAGGTTGAGCTGGGCAGGCGCGAAGCGCATAATCTGGTAGTCTTGATCCAGCCATTTTTCGGCGCCATCGCGGGCCGGGCCAAGCAGGTGTGACGGGTCTTCAGGCAGTTCCCCGGGGTAGAATGCCGCCTGTTTGCCGGTGTCGAGCAAGGTGCCGCGAACGCAATCAAGGGACGCGCCATTGTGCTGGCGGGTTTCCTCGACCGTGGCGCGCAGGCTGGCGATGGACATGGCGGTTGTGTCGGCCCCTGCAAACTGCGCGCGGTCGCGGGCGTCGCGGGTGAGCGCCTGCATGATTGCGGTGAGGCGGGCATGCTGGGTGTGGTGCAGGTGATCGGCTTTCGTAGCGGCGAAGAGGATTTTCTCGACCCGTTTGCCCAGCAGGAGTTGCGACAGGAACGCGTTTTGACCGGGGCGGAAGGCGCTGAGCGTGTCGGACATGGCCTGGCGCATATCTTCGACCGCTTGCGGGCCGGCGTGGATCGCGCCAAGCGCATCGACCAACACCACCTGCCGGTCGATACGGGCGAAATGATCACGGAAGAACGGTTTCACGATCTGGGACTTGTAGGCCTCGAACCGGCGGTTCATCTCGCGCCAAAGCGATTTCCGCGGCGCTTCGGTTTGCGGCGGCAGGGGAGCGAACGTGAGCGCAGGGCTGCCCGCCAGATCGCCGGGCAGCAGAAAGCGACCCGGCGTGCAGTCAGAGAACCCGTCAAGCCGCGCCTGTTTCAGATAAGCGGTGAAGCTGGCGGCAAGCGCCTGCGCGCGCGGTTCTGACAGTTTGGCATTGGCATCTTCTGCCTGCGCCATTGCGACGTAGTCTGCGGCTTGCGGTCGGGTTTCAATGCGGGTCAGTGTTTCGGCGGACCACTCAGCGTAGCTTTTCTCCAGCAAACCAAGATCGAGCAGCCACTCGCCGGGGTAATCCACGATATCAAGGTGGATCGTGCGTGGGCCTTGCAGACCCGAGAGCAGACCGGACGGGCGCACCTTCAGGGACAGGCGCAACTCGCTGACAGCTCGCGTGCTGTCAGGCCATTGCGGGGTGCGCAATGTCAGATCGCCAAGGTGGGTCTCAAAGTCAAAGCGGGGCAGCATGTCGTCGGGCTGCGGTTGCAGATAGGCCGACAGGATGCGGCCCTCGCTTTGCGCCAAAAGGCCGGGCATGCGCGCGCGGTCCATCAAATTGGCAACCAGAGAGGTGATAAAGACCGTCTTGCCCGACCGCGCCAGACCGGTCACGCCCAGTCGGATCACCGGTTCGAAAAAGGTTTCCGACACGGTGCCAGTGACGTTTTCGATACCGCGGGTCAGTGTGTCGGCGATGGTGGTGATGACCAAGGGGCGGCCTCGTCTGGTGTTTGCGTTGCTGCAAGAGATAGAGACGGGGTCTGCAACATACCAGTGCCGTGCCGGGGGGATTGTTTCGCCACTTTCGTCACGTTAAGCGGGGCGCATGCCCAGATATGCCCTGAAAGTCGAATATGATGGCGCGCCGTTTGCCGGGTGGCAGAGACAGGCCGATCAGCCATCTGTGCAGGGTGCGATCGAGGCCGCTCTGTCGCGTCTGGAGCCGGGTGCGCACACCATCGCCGCCGCTGGTCGTACGGATGCCGGCGTGCACGCGCGCGGGCAGGTGTGTCATTGCGATTTGGCCAAGGATTGGACGCCATTTCGCTTGTCGGAGGCGCTCAATCATCATCTGAAACCTTTGCCGGTCGCGGTTGTTGCAGCAGCAGAAGTGGATGCGGAATGGCATGCCCGGTTTTCCGCCGTGGAGCGTCGCTATCTCTTTCGGCTGGTCAC
>CAZCOX010000243.1:0-2746 GCA_964500115.1 uncultured Rhodobacterales bacterium | reverse complement strand
GCCAGATCCTTTCTGCACAACCAGGTGCGCAGCTTTGTCGGGACCTTGGAGCGTGTAGGTGCGGGGTCGTGGTCGCCGGAGGATGTGCGCGATGCACTCGACGCCAGAGACCGCGCGGCGTGCGGACCGGTGTCGCCGCCACAGGGGTTGTACCTGATGGGGGTTGGTTACCCGGACGATCCCTTTGTCGCAGGCTAGCCAGCTTTGTGAACGGGCGAAGATGCGTCGACGGAAAATCCACCGATTGTGGCGAGGTTGCAAAAAGGTCTTGCGTTGAAATGGTTTTTCGCGGACATGGGCGACATGAACATGCAAACCGGATACCGACGAGACATCTGATCTTGATCCGCGTGCGCTCTTGTGGGCGCGCTTCCCCTGCAATTGTTCTGTTTTCCGATCTTTCCGTTGACTTGACCCCCGCCGCTTGGCACGGCTTGGGCTTCCTGAAATGAGGTTTGTGATGATCCCCTCTGTTCTGCCGACTTATTCCCGCGCGCCTTTGCATTTTGTCAAAGGCGAAGGCACTTGGCTGATCGAGGCGGATGGGCGACGTTTTCTCGATCTCGGCGCCGGGATTGCGGTGAATGCGCTGGGCCATGCGAACCCGGTTCTTGTTCAGGCGCTGACAGATCAGGCTCAGAACCTGTGGCACGTGTCGAACCTCTACGAAATTCCGCAGCAGCAGGCATTGGCCGACAAACTGGTCGCTGCGACATTTGCGGACACGGTCTTTTTCACCAATTCGGGAACGGAGTCCTGCGAATTGGCTGTGAAAATGGCGCGCAAATATTGGTACGAGAAAGGGCAACCTGAAAAGACGACGATCCTGACCTTTGAAGGGTCATTTCACGGGCGGTCCTCGGCCGGGATTGCGGCCGCAGGATCAGAGAAGATGACCAAGGGGTTTGGCCCGCTTTTGCCAGGTTTCAAGCACTTGCCCTGGGGTGATCATGATGCGCTGAATGCTGCGATTGACGACACGGTTGGCGCAATTCTGGTTGAGCCTGTGCAAGGTGAAGGTGGGATCAAGCCGCTGCCGGATCAATGTTTGAAAGGTCTGCGCGCGCTCTGTGACGAAAAGGGTCTGCTTTTGATTCTGGACGAAGTGCAGTGCGGCGTTGGCCGGACGGGGCGGCTATTTGCTCATGAATGGGCAGGCATCGCGCCAGACATCATGATGGTGGCCAAAGGCATTGGTGGCGGGTTCCCGCTGGGTGCTGTGCTGGCAACCGAAGAGGCAGCCTCTGGCATGACGGCAGGCACCCATGGCTCTACCTATGGCGGCAACCCTTTGGCCTGTGCTGTCGGGTGTGCGGTGATGGATGTGGTTGCGGACCCGGATTTTCTGGACACCGTGAATGCGCGTGCCGGATTCCTGCGTCAGAAGCTTGAGGGGTTGGTGGCTGCGCACCCTGACGTGTTCGAATTTGTGCGCGGGTCGGGGCTGATGCTGGGCCTGAAATGCAAGGTTGCCCCCATTGATGTCGTCAATGCAGGCTATGAATGTGGCGTTATCACCGTGCCGGCGGCGGATAATGTGGTGCGCCTGCTGCCGCCTTTGAACATCAGCGAAGACGAGATTTCAGAGGCGGTGAGCCGTCTAGATTTAGCGGCAGATGCCGTCGAAGAAGCGATGGCGTAAGGGCGCGACATGACACATTTTCTGGATATCCACAAAACCGCGCGCGACGACCTGCGCGGGATCATCGACAATGGCATTGCTATGAAGCAGGCGCGGTTGGGGCGCCCCAAGGGGGCAACCGATGACGATTTGCCTTTGTCGGGACACATGGTGGCTTTGATCTTTGAAAAGCCATCGACGCGAACGCGCGTGTCCTTCGACCTTGGTGTGCGGCAAATGGGCGGTCAGACGATGGTTCTGTCAGGTGCCGACATGCAGTTGGGCCATGGGGAGACAATTGCGGATACGGCACGCGTGCTGTCGCGGTATGTCGATCTGATCATGATCCGGACTTTTGACGAAAGCGTTCTGGAAGAGATGGCTGAATACGCCGATGTGCCGGTGATCAACGGTCTGACCGACCGCACGCATCCCTGCCAGATCATGGCGGATGTGATGACCTATGAAGAGCATCGCGGCCCGATTGCAGGCAAAAAGGTGGTCTGGTCGGGCGACGGGAATAATGTCTGTTCGTCCTTCCTGCATGCCGCGGCGCAGTTTCAGTTCGATCTGACATTTACCGGGCCGGTGCAGCTTGACCCCGAGATGGAGTTTGTTGGGCTGGCGCGGAATGCTGGTGTGTCGGTGGCGATCGAGCGTGACCCGGTCAAGGCGGTGACGGGGGCGGACCTTGTTGTGACCGATACCTGGGTTTCGATGCATGACGCGCAATCGGCGCGGGAGCGGCGGCACAATATGCTGCGGCCCTATCAGGTGAACGAAGAGCTGATGTCACATGCCAAGCCGGATGCTCTTTTCATGCATTGCCTGCCTGCGCATCGCGGAGAGGAGGCCACGTCAGAGGTAATGGATGGCCCGCATTCGGTGATCTTTGACGAGGCCGAGAACCGCCTGCACGCGCAGAAAGCCATCATGCGGTACTGTTTGGGTGTTTGATCCGTGCTCTACGGGTCTGGGACATTGTCGATACCTGTGCCACCCCAGGGGTGGCACCGTGCAATGCGACGGGCCGCGAGCCAGCTGCCTTTGATGCCACCGTGCTTTTGCAGCGCCTCCAGCGCGTAGGCTGAACAGGTGGGGTGGTAGCGGCAGTTGAAGCCGACC
>CAZCOX010000242.1:0-4944 GCA_964500115.1 uncultured Rhodobacterales bacterium | reverse complement strand
TCTGCCAAGTACAAAATTGACCGCCGGATGGGCGAAAACATCTGGGGTCGTCCGAAATCCCCCGTCAACCGCCGTGAATACGGCCCCGGCCAGCACGGTCAGCGCCGCAAAGGCAAGATGTCCGACTTCGGTCTGCAGCTGCGCGCCAAGCAAAAGCTCAAGGGCTACTACGGTGACCTGACGGAAAAGCAGTTCCGCCGCATCTATGCCGAAGCCGAGCGTGTTAAAGGCGATACAGGTGAAAATCTTGTAGGCCTGCTGGAGCGCCGTCTCGACGCGGTTGTCTACCGCGCCAAGTTTGTTGCTACGATCTTTGCTGCACGCCAGTTCGTGAACCACGGCCATGTTCTGGTGAACGGCCAGCGCGTGAATATCCCATCATACCGCGTCAAAGAAGGCGATGTGATCGAGGTGCGTGAGAAATCCAAGCAGATGGTCGCACTTCTCGAAGCCGTTCAACTGGCAGAGCGTGACGTGCCTGACTACGTCGAAGCGGATCACTCCAAGATGACAGCGACGTTCGTGCGCACACCGGGTCTGTCGGATGTGCCGTACCCGGTCATGATGGAACCAAACCTCGTCATCGAATACTACGCGCAGAACTAAGCGCGACATCACTCAACAAGCTTGGGTCGTCCAGATTGGGCGACCCTTTTTTATTCTGTTGAGCAGCCAAAGAAAAAGCCGCGCAAGTCGCGCGGCTGTTTTCATTTAAATCGTTGGGGTAGGTTCAGAGCCAGAACTTGTCCTGAAAGACATGCTGCACGATCTCATCCCGTTTGATGCCGCGACGCTCAAGTTCTTTATCTGACAGTGACTGCAAATATTGCACTTCGCTGACCGCTTTGTTCGCCTGACCGATTTGAAGGAACGTGTCGAGAATTCGGTCTGAAAGCCGAGTGAAGAAGCCCAGTTTTGAACCCTGGTAGGTTTGTGTCAGTGCCATATCATACACACCTTTCTCATCGTCTGTTGGCTTAGAACGTAAGGCGGTGCTGCGCAGACGAGTAGCCTCAGCCAGGGCATACCCGCCAACACAGTGCTGCATGGCAGCATTCACAAACTGCCCGTGATTTGTGCGGTTCGGAAAAATTTTACCAGTTGATAAAATTTTTAAGCCGTGAGAGCGTTCACTGAAGTTCAAGCTGAGGTCGGAGGTGATGATGGACGCCAGAGCTTTGAAGCCGGGAACGCAGGCTGGTCGACTTGACGCCGAGGCTCTCAACGCGGGATTTGCGGATTTGCATGCGCCGCTGAGCGACCATGAAGCGCTGGTCGCGGCGGACAGATGCTATTTCTGCCACGATGCGCCCTGTATTACGGCTTGCCCGACGGACATCGATATCCCGCTGTTTATTCGCCAGATCGCCACCGGCACACCCGAAGCCGCCGCGAAAACCATTCTGACGCAGAACATCATGGGCGGCATGTGCGCCCGCGTTTGCCCAACCGAGACCCTGTGTGAGGAAGCCTGCGTGCGCGAAGCCGCCGAAGGTGAGCCGGTGCAGATCGGGCGGCTCCAGCGCTACGCAACTGATGAATTGATGTCGCAAGACATCCACCCGTTCTCCCGGGCGGCCTCGACTGGCAAAACGATTGCCGTGGTCGGGGCCGGTCCGGCAGGACTGTCCTGCGCGCATCGCCTTGCGATGTATGGACATGACGTTGTTGTCTTTGATGCAAAGCCAAAGGCGGGCGGCCTGAACGAATACGGCATCGCCGCGTACAAAACGACTAACGATTTCGCTGCGCGCGAGGTGGACTGGCTGCTCAAGATCGGTGGGATCGAATTGCGGACCGGCCAGATGCTTGGCCGCGACGTGACGCTTGATGCCCTAAAAACCGACTACGATGCGGTATTCCTGGGCATGGGCCTTGGCGGTGTGAACGCCCTGAACGCGCCTGGTGAAGACAAGGCGGGCGTTCTGGACGCGGTCGACTTCATTGCGGACCTGCGTCAGGCGGACGACCTGACTGCGCTGCCGGTTGGGCGCGATGTCGTGGTGATTGGTGGGGGCATGACAGCCGTCGATGCCGCCGTGCAATCGAAGCTCCTTGGTGCGCTGAACGTGACCATTGTCTATCGCCGTGGCAAAGACCGCATGAATGCAAGCGTGTGGGAGCAAGACCTTGCCGCCGCGAAAGGCGTGCGGATTGTTACAAACGCGGCGCCTGTGGCCGTGCATGGCAATGGCTCCGTGCGCGAAATCGAGTTTGAATTCACCGATGATGATCTGAAGCCGACCGGCGAGACCTTCAGGCTTGCCGCCGATCAGGTGTTCAAGGCGATTGGCCAGACGCTGGAAGGTGACAGCTTACCCGACCTTGATGGTGGTAAGATTGCCGTCACTGGTGCAGGCCGCACGTCGGTAGATGGCGTCTGGGCCGGCGGCGATTGCGCCGCGGGCGGGGATGACCTGACGGTGACAGCTGTCGCCGAAGGGCGCGATGCGGCTGAGGATATTCATGCAAGCCTGATGGGAGGCTCAAATGGCTGATCTGACAACAGAGTTCGTGGGCATCAAAAGCCCCAACCCGTTCTGGCTCGCGTCCGCCCCGCCGACGGACAAGGAATACAACGTGCGCCGCGCGTTTGAGGCCGGATGGGGTGGTGTCGTCTGGAAAACACTGGGCGAGGCAGGGCCGCCCATCGTGAATGTGAACGGCCCCCGATACGGCGCGATTTGGGGTGCAGACAGGCGGTTGCTTGGCCTTAATAACATCGAGTTGATCACGGATCGCCCGTTGGAGGTAAACCTCCGTGAGATCAAGGCGGTCAAACGCGACTACCCGGATCGCGCGATGATCGTCTCTTTGATGGTGCCTTGCGAGGAAGAGGCCTGGAAGACCATTCTGCCGCTGGTGGAAGAGACCGAGGCGGATGGGGTTGAACTGAACTTTGGCTGCCCACATGGCATGTCTGAACGTGGCATGGGCAGTGCCGTGGGGCAGGTGCCAGAGTACATCGAGATGGTCACGCGTTGGGTCAAGCAGAACAGCCGCATGCCTTGCATCGTGAAGCTGACGCCGAATATCACGGACATCCGCAAACCTGCTCAAGCCGCACTTGATGGCGGCGCTGATGCGGTCAGTCTGATCAACACGATCAACTCCATCACGTCCGTTGACCTTGACCTCTTTGCGCCGGAACCAACCATTGACGGCAAGGGTGCGCATGGCGGGTATTGCGGCCCTGCGGTCAAACCAATTGCGCTCAATATGGTTGCCGAGATCGCACGTACGCCCGAGATGGCGCATCTGCCGATTTCCGGAATTGGCGGTGTAACCACCTGGAAAGATGCGGCCGAGTTCATGGCGCTGGGCGCTGGGAACGTGCAGGTCTGCACGGCTGCGATGACCTATGGGTTCAAGATCGTACAGGAAATGATTTCCGGCCTGTCGCAGTATATGGATGAAAAGGGGATGACAGCGACATCGGATTTGGTCGGCCGTGCAATCCCCAATGTCAGCGACTGGCAGCATTTGAACCTGAACTACATCACCAAGGCGCGGATCGATCAGGACCTGTGCATTCAGTGTGGTCGGTGTTTTGCCGCGTGTGAGGATACCTCTCACCAAGCGATTGCCATGTCGGACGACCGGGTCTTTACCGTAAAAGACGACGAATGTGTGGCCTGCAACCTTTGCGTGAACGTCTGTCCCGTTGAGGCCTGTATCACGATGGAACAGCTTGAGGTGGGCGCGATCGATGAACGGACCGGCGTACCTGTAGTGCCCGACCATGGGGATTGGACGACCCACCCAAACAACCCTGCTGTTCGCACCGCAGCGGAGTAGTGCGCATAGTGCGGGGCAACGCGTTGCCCCGATGCTTTAAGGCGCGACGACCTCGGCCAGTTGTGTCGGCAAATCGAACTCAGCCAACGCGCGTTCCCGCGCCGCGTTGGACATCTTGCGCGCTGTTTTGGCGACGATGTCTTGCACCTTGTCGTCGGGGTGTTTTGCGGCAAAGGGGGCAAAATACCATGTGAGGAAGGTGAAACAAATCACGTCCTCCAGCTGCTGCACCTCGGGGTCACGCTTGATCCCTTCCTTGCGCAGGAGAACACCAACGCGGTTACACTGGTCCTTCGGGTATCCCGCATCTGCCATCAATGCGCCCAGACGTTCGCCGTGACGCTGGCCTTGATCGCGCCGCCATTTGAGATACCCGGCTTTGCCATCCGGGTAATCCGCCCGTTTGAGCAGCCAGCGTTCAATATGCTGACCGCGGCATGCGATCCGCAGCACGTCGCTAGACGCATCGCCGAACAGCCGATCCAGTTCTGATGTCATGCGCAGGCCGTAAAGGTATGCTTCGGGCTGCGTCGCGCCATCGTCGTCAGTGTCTGTATTGGGATCGCGTAGGTTGGCGGCGTCTATTTCGTGTAGAACGGCATCGAGACGACCTGTCATGGTTGCTCCTTGCTATGATGTTTTCTGAGGCCGTCGGGAGCAATGCACCAGTCTGGTCGACGAGACAAAAATACTCGCGACCGTTTTACTTTTTTCTAACGACCCTGAAAGAAACTTCGTACGAAGTTTCTTGGCCGCTTCCAAAAAATTCTGGTTTTGGATCGGGTTGCACAGCATTTAGGCAAATGCGCTAGTCAGCCGATGCGGGTGACTGGCTGAGAATGGCAGACGATCATGTAGTCGGTACCGATGTCATAAAGCTGGAAGCCGCGCGCTCGCACCTCAGCCTTCAAGACATCCAGGCCGATTTCGTGATGTACGGCAGACTTTTTTCGTCGCACCACTCCTTTGCGTCTGACAGCATATGCGCTGAATAATTGTGCGCGCCAGTGGGCATTAAAAGCGATCGGGGCATCAAAGCGGGGCGTTATATCCATCTGATGAAATCTAGGGCAGTGCCGTTAAATCGTCGTAAACAAAGCTAGGGCGAGAGAAGCTTGCGAAACATGTCTTCCACGAACTGATCTG
>CAZCOX010000241.1:0-4983 GCA_964500115.1 uncultured Rhodobacterales bacterium | reverse complement strand
GCGACTGTCTGAAAAACGCGCTTCGGATGCGTCCCGACCGCATCATCGTGGGCGAGACCCGTGGCGAAGAAGTGATTGATATGTTGCAGGCCATGAACACTGGCCACGACGGATCGATGACCACGATCCACGCCAACAGCGCGCGTGACGGTGTCAGCCGCCTGGAAAACATGATCGCCATGGCTGGCATTGAAATGCCGCTGAAAGCGATGCGGTCCCAGATCTCTTCAGCTGTGAACCTGATTGTTCAGGCATCGCGTCTACAGGACGGCTCGCGTCGCATGACCTCGATCACCGAGATCACGGGCATGGAAGGCGAAGTCATCTCTATGCAAGAAATATTCCGCTTCCAGCGTGTCGGCCTGACGCCCGAAAACAAGATCATTGGCCATTTCACAGCAACCGGTGTGCGGTCGAACTTTTCCGAACGTTTCAAGATGTGGGGCTATGATTTGCCGCCATCCATCTATGACCCCTTCAACGGGAACTATTGATTATGAACCTGAGTGCAGAACCCATTGTCTACGGCCTCATTTTTGTGGCCGTTCTGGTGCTTGTCGAGGGTGTCTACCTCGTCGCATTCGGCAAATCGATCAGCCTGAACAAGCGGGTCAACCGCCGTTTGGAAATGCTCGACAAAGGGGCCAAACGCGAAGAAGTGCTGGCCAAACTCCGCAAGGAGATGGACCAGCACATGTCGTCGCGGGGCTTGCCGCTTTATTCGATCCTGGCGGACCGGGCGCAAAAGGCAAACATCGCCTTTACACCAAAACAGCTCATCCTCGTAATGTTCGGCGTCAGCATCTTGTCGTTCCTCGGCCTGACCATCGGCACCGAAGCGGGTCTTGCCGTAAGGATCATCATGGGCATTGGCATAGGCGTTGGCGGCGTGTTCATGTGGATCAACAACAAGGCCAAGAAACGCCTTGCCATGATCGAAGAACAACTGCCCGACGCTGTTGAGCTCATGGTCCGAAGCTTGCGCGTGGGCCATCCGTTTTCGTCAGCCATTTCTATCGTATCGAAAGAAATCAAAGACCCGCTGGCGACTGAATTTGGCGTGATCGCCGATGAATCCAGCTATGGCCGTGATATTGGCGAAGCGCTCAAATCGATGGCGGAACGGCTTGATATGCAGGATTTGCGTTTCCTCGCGGTCGCGGTCGCCATTCAGCAACAATCCGGTGGTAACCTTGCCGAAATCCTCGAAGGTTTGGCCAAAGTGATCCGCGCGCGGTTCCGTCTGTTCCGGCGCGTAAAAGCCATCACCGCCGAAGCCCAGTGGTCAGGTAAGTTCCTGTCCGGCTTTCCGGTTGGCGCGCTTATCGTTATTCAGGTGACCGACCCGAATTACTATGACAACGTTCTGGACCACCCGTGGTTTATCCCCGGCTGTTTCCTGGTTGCCGGTTTTTTGACGGCCAACCTCTTTGTTATGCGCATGCTTGTGAACATCAAGGTCTGAGACAGATTATGGAACAGTTGAACCTCCTCCTTCAAAACACGTTGGGGCCGGCTGGCCCCATGATCGCTGTCGCGGGTCTTGGCGTCTTGTTGATGCTCTTGGCCATCCCGATGTTCTTTGCCGCCAAATCGAATCCGATGGACAGGCTGAACAATAACTCGGGCCGGCAAAAGGTTGATGCCGAAACGCGGGCAGTCCTGCGTGAGAAAGGCAAGAATGACAAGCTCAACAAATACGCTCAGTTTCTGGAACCCCAGAACGCGAAAGAGCTGTCAGATATCAAACTCAAGCTCCTTCAGGCGGGTTACCGTCAAAAAGACGCGGTTCAGTATTTCTACTTTGGACAATTCGCGCTCGGGATTATCGGTCTCATTTTGGGGGTGGCGTATTTCACGCTGTTTATGGACCCGTCCGAAGCCACCACGCAGCAAACCATTATGTATACGCTTGGCCCAGGCGGCGTCGGCTATATGTTCCCGAAATACTGGGTCACCAAACGCGTTCAGACGCGCCAGGAAGAAATCGAACAGGGCTTTCCAGACAGCCTCGATATGATGCTCGTCTGCGTCGAGGCAGGCCAGTCGATGGACCAGGCCATTGTGCGTGTCTCAACCGAATTGCGCGCGTCGTACCCATCACTTGCCGAAGAGTTCGAACTTGTCAGTTACGAGATGAAAGCGGGTAAGGACAAAACGGTCGTCCTAAACGACATGGGCGAGCGCTGCGGCGTCCAGGACGTGATGTCATTTGTGACCGTCCTGAACCAAAGCCAGGCATTTGGTACGCCCATCTCTGACGCGCTTCGGGTCTACGCGTCTGAAATGCGGGACAAACGTGTGATGCGCGCCGAAGAAAAAGCAAACAAGTTGCCAACCAAAATGACTTTGACCACAATGATGCTCACGGTACCGCCGCTGTTGATCATTCTGGTTGCGCCTTCGGCTGTCGGTATCACTCAATTGGGCGATCTGGCAGGAAAGTAACACATGTCGTCAGGCCGATTTTGGCCCGCATTCTTTTGCATCGGACTTGCCGCCTGTGGCCCAGGCGGCTTTTCCGCGTCTGAAGACCCTGTTTTTGCACCTTCTGTCGATCCGCGCGGCGACGCGGTGGATCAGCTGTTGGTCGGGCATCGTTTGATGGCGGCGGGAGAATACGAGTTGGCCATGGGGTCGTTCAACCGGGCTGCCGCCGAACAAGGCCTGACACCGGAAATCATTACTGCGCTTGGCTCCGCCAATCTCGGGCTTGGCCGATTGGGGCAGGCCGAAACACTGCTGCGCCGTGCCGTGAAAGAAGAGCCTGACTGGCCAGAGGGATGGAACAACCTTGGTGTTGTTCTTATCGAACGAGGCAAAACACCCGAGGCGGCACAGGTCTTCCGCCGCGCCTTCGCACTCGATAATGGCGAAAGTGATGCAATTCGCGACAATCTTCGCTTAGCGCTCGCAAAAATGGAAAATTCACAGTATAACGTCGACATAAACCAAGAATACAAGCTTGTGCGGCGCGGCAGCAGTGACTTTCTCATCCGTCCGACACAGTGAAAGAGGCAGAGCAGTAAAAGGACGCAAAAATGCGCCATCCCTTTATCGTGACCCTGTGTGTGACAGGGGCGTTTGTCCTTGCCGGGTGTGAGCAAGGCATCGACACAGATGCGGTTGATCGTGAATTCCAGGGCGTAAACGCCATTGACGGCACAAACCTGAACGAGGTCATGCTGACGGTCTCCGACCCGAACGAGGCCGTATCCTACTTCCAACGCGCCAGCGCCGCCGACCCGGAACGTATTGATTTGCAACGTGGTTTGGCCCTTTCGCTCGTCCGCGCGAAGCGCGTGACAGAGGGCGTTTCGGCTTGGGCAAAGGTTGTCGCACACGAGGACAGCACGCCCGATGACCGTGTCGAACTGGCCGATGCGCTGATCCGCGACAACGAATGGGAGCGTGCTGAAACTGTTCTGGATGCCATCCCGCCGACGCATGAAACATATAAGCGGTACCGGCTGGAAGCGATGATTGCGGACAGCAATCAGGAATGGAAAAAAGCCGACAGCTTTTATGAAACCGCCGTTGGGCTGACTACAACGCCCGCATCCGTTCTGAACAACTGGGGCTTCTCGAAACTGTCACGCGGCGACCATTCCGGCGCAGAACGGTTGTTCAGTCAGGCGATCCAGAACGACAGTTCACTGTTTACAGCCAAGAACAACCTGGTTCTGGCCCGTGGCGCGCAAGGCAATTACACGCTGCCCGTCATGCCAATGACGCAGGTGGAGCGCGCTGAGCTCTTGCACACGCTGGGTCTGTCGGCCGTCAAACGCGGTGATGTCCTGACTGGCCAAGGCCTGATGCGCGAAGCGATCGACACGCACCCGCAGCATTTCGAAGCGGCCGCCCGCAGCCTGAAAGCGCTTGAATCCAACGTCGTGAACTGAGCCGCTGATGGATATATCGGCTTTCTCGGCGCTGCTGTTCTTTCCGGTTGCACTGCCCATCTGTATCTACGTGGCTTTTTCGGACATGCGCGATATGCGCATTCCGAACCAGATGGTCGTTTTGCTTTTTGCGATCTTTGTCGTCGTCGGTCTGATCGCCCTGCCCTTTGAGGAATACGCGTGGCGCTATCTGCATCTGGTCGTGGTTCTGATCGCCGGGATCGCGCTGAATGCCGCCGGTGTCATGGGCGCGGGTGACGCGAAATTTGCCGCTGCGGCGGCCCCTTTCATCCATCTGGGTGATGTCCGGTTTCTGGTCGCACTTTTTGCTGCAAACCTTTTGGCGGCCTTTGTCAGCCACCGCATAGGCAAGCATACGGGGCTCAAAAAATTCGCACCGCATTGGGAAAGCTGGACAAATCCGAAATTCCCGATGGGGCTTGCCCTCGGTGGCACATTGGCGCTTTACCTGTTTCTTGGCATCTGGTTCGGCAAGTAAACTGCCGCCAACCCGTCCTGACCCGGCCCTTCTGTTGCCACATTGAACTGGCAGTCTCGTGCACACGATATCGGCAATTCGATCCGGGGCAAGACAGATGAATATGGAAGCTGGCGCGGTGTTGGCACCGCCACCACCCAAACGCATTGAAGAAATGCACCTGCAACCCGTGATGATGCGGGACATTCTGCTCAAGACGATCTTTCGCAAGAACGTCTCGACAGCGAGTGAGATTGCCAAAGCCATCTGCCTGCCCGTGCCAATTACGCAGGAACTCGTCGATTACGCACGTGGGCAGTTGCTGCTAGAGGCCACTGGTACACTCAATGCCAACAATGGCTCGGAAATGGGCTATCAGTTGACCGATGCAGGCAAAGCCCGCGCGCTCGATGCGCTGGCACAGTCCGAATACTATGGCGCGATGCCGGTGCCGCTCGCGGTGTATTCCGAACAGATCAAACGCCAGTCGATCCGCAATATTCAGATCACCCGCGATCAGCTGATGGGCGCGATGGGCCACCTGGTTTTGCCCGAAGACCTGCTCAGCAATCTTGGCCCCGCTGTCGGCGCGGGTCGGTCGAT
>CAZCOX010000240.1:0-5007 GCA_964500115.1 uncultured Rhodobacterales bacterium | reverse complement strand
CTGATGAAAGAAGCGGAATCAAACGTCGCGATCAAAATCGCCGACACCCCCGGTGGTGAAGCGTTTGAAGTCTCAGGCCGCGGCGAACTCCAGATGGGTGTTCTGATCGAAAACATGCGTCGCGAAGGGTTTGAACTCAGCATCTCACGCCCGCAGGTCATCATGCGCGAAGAAGACGGCCAGATGATGGAACCGGTCGAGGAAGCCACGATTGATGTCGATGACGACTATTCCGGCGCGGTGATCGAAAAACTGACCGGCGCGCGCAAAGGCGAATTGGTCGAAATGCGCCCGGCCGGGTCTGGCAAAACCCGCATCATCGCCCACGTGCCGTCGCGTGGCCTGATCGGCTATCACGGCGAGTTCCTGACCGACACGCGCGGCACCGGTGTGCTGAACCGCGTCTTCCACGGTTGGACCCCGCATAAGGGAGCAATCCCCGGCCGCCGCGCCGGCGTTCTGATCTCAATGGAAAACGGCACGTCCGTGGCTTACGCGCTCTGGAACCTCGAAGATCGCGGTCGCATGATGATTGGCGCTCAGGCCCCGGTCTATACTGGCATGATCATCGGCGAGCATTCTCGCGACAACGATCTGGAAGTGAACCCGCTCAAGGGCAAAAAGCTGACCAACGTCCGTGCGTCCGGGAGCGACGAAGCCGTGCGCCTGACCACACCGATCACGCTCTCGCTGGAGGAGGCAATTGCCTATATCAACGATGACGAACTGGTCGAAGTCACGCCAAACTCGATCCGCCTGCGCAAGCGTTACCTTGATCCGCACGAGCGCAAACGCATGTCGAAGACAGCTTAATTCATTTACGACAGAGGCTTGAACGCCTCTGTTGATGTATCCCCGTCATTGGTGAACGTGCAAAAACTGCTCGGTGGAACAGCGATCCAGTCGATTTCGTCTGCCTCAACAGGTTCGCTCACAACAGCCCGCCCGCCATGCGAGTTGGACCAACGGTGGTAGACAGTTGGGGCAAACGCATCCGAAGCGTAGCGCACAGCGTAGAGCGTCTCACCGTCCGAGAAGGCCGCGCTCATCCGAAAATGCGGGGTTGTTCCGCGCTCGCGGCTCATTTGTTCAAGCTGACCAACCGCACGTTCCAACGCCTGTTTCGGATGCGTCTCCAAACGCTCCGCAAGGGCAAGTAGAAAGACAACTTCGCTGTCCGTGCCACCTTTGCGGTGGCAGTATAACGCGTCGGGGATCAGCATGTCGGCACTGCGCCGGAACGTCTCAAACCCGCCAACCTGACCGTTATGCATAAAACTCCATCGGCCTACGGCAAATGGATGGCAATTGTTGCGGCTGGTTGCCGTCCCGGTTGATGCCCGGACATGTGCAAGAAACAGGCGGGATCGCACCTGCGCGGTGATCGATTTCAGATTGGCATCCGACCAGGCCGGGTACGTGTCGCGAAACAGACCCGGTTCGGGGCGATGCGCATACCACGCCAATCCAAACCCGTCGGCATTGATCGCCGTCTTAGCCTCGGTCGCGTGAATGCTCTGCTGGATCAGCGAATGGTTTGGCCGCGTTACCAAATCCTCAACAAAACAGGGCGCTCCGATATAAGCGGCCCACCGGCACATGTGTGCAGTTCCGATCTATTCGCTGGTTTCCACGATCATCAGCTCCCGCTCGGACGCATCCCGCGCGTGGTTCAGCGCCTGTTGGTATTCCGGGCTGTTGTAACAGGTCTCCGCCGCCTCAAGCGACGGGAACTTGGCCACCACGTTGCGCGCCCGCTCCTGGCCTTCAAGCTGCACATAACGGCCGCCGCGGGCGATGAATTTCCCGCCGTGTTTGGCAATCGCAGGCCCGGCAAGCTCTGCGTATTTTGCGTAAGACTCCGCGTCAGTTACGGTCACATGGGCAATCCACAACGCTGGCATGGCTTATCCTTTCAACACGGCTTTGGCAGCCTCAATCGCGGCGTCAGCACCTTCGGCAGACGCGCCGCCGCCCTGCGCCATATCGGGTCGACCGCCGCCACCTTTGCCGCCCAATTCTGGCACGGCGGCTTTCACCAGATCAACCGCAGACACACGGTCAGTCAGGTCTTTCGTCACACCGGCCGCCACAGCCGCTTTGCCACCGGTATCCGCGATCAACAGCACGGCTCCTGTGCCAAGCTTTTGTTTATGCTCGTCAATCAGTGGTGGCAGGTCTTTGCCCGACACACCCGACAGCACTTGGGCCACGAACTTGATCCCGTTGATCTCTTCCGCGTCCGCGCCGCCGCCCTGGCCCGCACCGCCAGCCATCGCCAATTCGCGCCGCAACTGCGCTACCTCGTTGGACAGCGCTTTTCGCTCGTCAAGCAGCGCCCGCACCCGCGCGGGCACATCCGCGGCCTGTGCTTTCAACTCAAGCGCAGTTTCGGCCAGACGATGATCCTGCTGACTGAGATATGCAAAGGCTTCTGCACCGGTCAGCGCCTCTATCCGGCGCACCCCGGCAGATGACGCAGAATCGCCAAGCGTGACAAACACACCGATATCGCCCGTGCGCTGCACATGGGTGCCGCCACACAGTTCCAGCGAATAGGTGTTGCCGTCGTTGCCTTTGCCCGATCCGGTTTGCGTTCCCATGGACACAACGCGCACTTCGTCGCCGTATTTTTCACCAAACAGCGCCTGTGCGCCAATCGCCCGCGCGTCATCTGGCGTCATGATCCGCGTCTCAACCGGCGCGTTCTGCCGGATATAGGCGTTCACCTCCGCCTCGACCCGCTGCAACTCCTCCAGCGACAGCGCCTTGCCATGGCTGAAATCAAACCGCAGCCGGTCCGGCGCGTTCAGTGACCCGCGCTGCGCCACGTGATCACCAAGCGCCGCCCGCAATGCCTCGTGCAACAGGTGCGTCGCCGAATGGTTTGATCGGATTGACCGGCGCCGACCGTGATCGACCTCAAGCTGCACCGCTTCACCCTTGGTGAAGGTGCCCGACTTGACCGTGACCTGATGTGCAAACATTTTGCCACCGCCCATGCGCTGGGTGTCGGTCACTTCGGCCTGATCGTCTTCATTCTCCAACCGGCGCAGCCAGCCCGTGTCGCCCACCTGACCACCGGCTTCGCCGTAAAAGGGTGTCTGGTTCAACACGACCCAGCCGGTTTCACCCTCGCCAAGTTTATCAACCTCAGCACCGTCCTTTACGAGCGCCAGCATCTGACCCTCGGCTTTTTCTGTGTCATAGCCCAGGAAATCCGTTGCACCATGGGCTTCGGCCAGGTCAAACCAGATCGCCGCATCCGCCGCTTCACCCGATCCTGACCACGCCGCGCGCGCCTTGGCTTTTTGCTCTGCCATCGCCGCGTCAAAGCCATCGGTATCCACCGTCCGGCCCTTTTCGCGCAGCGCATCCTGCGTCAGATCCAGCGGGAAACCATAAGTGTCATAGAGCTTGAACGCCGCCGCACCCGGCAAAGGCGCATCCTCAGCCAGCCCGCCCAATTCGTCATCAAGCAGTTTTAACCCGCGATCCAGCGTTTGCTTGAACCGCGTTTCCTCCAACCGCAACGTCTCTTCAATCAGGGCCTGCGCTTGCCCCAATTCCGGGTAGGCCGCCCCCATCTGCCGCACGAGTGCAGGCACCAGGCGGTGCATCATCGGATCCTTCGCGCCCAGCAAATGCGCATGTCGCATCGCGCGGCGCATGATCCGCCGCAACACGTAGCCGCGCCCGTCATTTGACGGCATCACACCATCGGCAATCAGGAACGAGGTGGACCGCAGGTGATCAGCGATCACCCGATGATGCGTCTTGCCGGGACCATCCGGATCAGACGAGGACACATCCGCCGACGCCTCGATCAACGCGCGCATCGTGTCGGTGTCGTAGTTGTCGTGGCTGCCCTGCAGCAACGCGCCAATCCGTTCCAGCCCCATGCCTGTGTCAATCGACTGCATGTCGAGCGCTTTCATCGAGCCGTCTTCGAACTGCTCGTTCTGCATGAAAACGATGTTCCAGATCTCGATAAACCGGTCGCCATCTTCCTCGGGGCTGCCCGGAGGTCCGCCCCAGATATGGTCGCCGTGGTCATAAAAGATCTCGGTGCAGGGGCCGCACGGGCCTGTTGGACCCATCTGCCAGAAATTGTCCGATGTGGCGATCCGGATGATGCGGCTTTCGGGGATGCCGACCTTTTTCCAGATTTCAAACGCCTCGTCATCGGTGTGATAGACCGTGGCATAAAGCCGGTCTTTATCGATGCCAAAGCCATCTGTGATCAGCTTGTAGGCAAAGGGGATCGCCTCAGTCTTGAAATAATCACCGAAGGAGAAATTGCCCAGCATCTCAAAGAACGTGTGGTGGCGTGCCGTGTAGCCCACGTTGTCGAGGTCATTGTGCTTGCCGCCCGCGCGGACGCATTTCTGCGATGTCGTGGCGCGGGAATAGTCGCGCTTTTCCACCCCGGTGAACAGGTTCTTGAACTGCACCATGCCCGAGTTGGCGAACATCAACGTGGGGTCGTTGCGGGGCACCAGCGGGCTTGAGGCAACGACCTCGTGCCCCTCTTTCGCAAAGTAATCGAGGAAGGTCGACCGGATGTCGTTAAGCGTTGGCATGGGGCTGCATCTTTTGCTGCAAATACGTCTGAGGTGATGTAGCCCCCCGCCTCAGGAGTGTCCACATCGCAGCGCCCGCCAATCGGGCCACAAAAAAGGGCGCCGCGGGGCGCCCTTTGATCTGGTCTTTTCGGTGGATCAGCCGTCCAGCACATCCGCGTCCGGGTCGTCTTTTTCCATATCGAAATCGAGGCCATGGGCCGCACGGATCTTGTCTTCGATCTCAAGCGCGATGCCGGTGTTTTCCTTCAGGAAGGATTTGGCGTTTTCCCGGCCCTGCCCGATGCGTTCATCGCCATAGCTGTACCAGGCACCCGACTTTTCGACGACGCCGGCCTTGACGCCAAGGTCCAAAAGCTCCCCGGTTTTTGAGATGCCTTCGCCATACATGATGTCGAATTCGACCTGCTTGAAGGGCGGCGCG
>CAZCOX010000239.1:3194-5018 GCA_964500115.1 uncultured Rhodobacterales bacterium | reverse complement strand
ACAGCGCGGTGGGACCGCGTTTCGAAACGCGGTAAGCCCGTTCGAACGGGCTTACCTCGGCAGCTGCGCTGCCTCGCGCGCCAGTTCCTCGATCGCTTTCCAGTCGCCCTTGGTCACCAGGTCTTTCGGCGCCACCCAGCTGCCGCCCGCGCAGAGCGTATTGGACAGGCTAAGGTAGTCATTTGCGTTCTTCAATGACACGCCGCCGGTGGGGCAGAACCGCACCTGCGGGATCGGCGCGCCGATGGCCTTCAGCGCCGGTGCGCCGCCATTGGCCTCTGCTGGAAAGAACTTCTGCACGGAGTACCCGCGCTCCAGCAATGCCATCGCTTCGGAGGCTGTGGCCGCACCGGGCAAAAGCGGAAGGTCAGCCGCTTCGCATGCGTCGAGAAGGGTGTCAGTGGCCCCCGGAGAGACGCCGAACTTGGCGCCAGCGGCCACTGCATTGGTAACATCCTGCGGCGTCAGCAAGGTGCCGGCACCTACAACGCCACCCTCGACCTTGGCCATTTCGCGGATCACATCCAACGCCGCATCGGTGCGTAGCGTGACTTCCAGAACGGGCAGTCCGCCCGCCACCAGCGCCTCCGCCAATGGCTGTGCGTGGGCGGCGTCATCAACGACAAGCACCGGGATGATCGGGGCCATGCGGCAGAGTTTTTCAGATTCGATGCTGGCAGCTTGCGGAGTAATCATGTGTCTTCTCAGTTTGTTCTGTGGTGACCTTAAGGTGACGGATTAAACAACAACGCCTGCGCCGGTTTCGGCCAGACCGACATTGGCGCGGAACGCTGCGAACAACTCGCGCCCAACGCCGTGGCCGTTTTTGCTCAGATCAGCGGTGACCGCGTCGCGATCGGCAAAGCCGTCTTCCAGACAATCGATCTGACCCGTCACAGCATCCACGCGGATCAGGTCGCCGTCGCGCACCCGCGCGAGTGGGCCGCCATGGGCTGCTTCGGGGCTGACGTGGATGGCTGCCGGAACCTTGCCGGAGGCACCGGACATGCGCCCATCGGTAACGAGTGCAACCTTGAGGCCCCGATCCTGCAACACGGCGAGGGTGGGTGTCAGGCTATGCAGTTCCGGCATGCCATTGGAGCTTGGCCCCTGGAAACGGACGACAACCACCGTGTCTTCGGTGAATTCGCCGTTCTTGAACGCGGTCTTCACATCGTTCTGATCGTGGAAGATGCGCGCTTTGGCTTCGATCACGTGGCGTTCAGGGGCAACGGCGGAGATTTTCATCATGCCCTTGCCAAGGTTGCCCTCAAGCTGTTTGAGGCCACCGGTTTTCTGAAACGGATCGGTTGTGGGGCGCAAAATTTTGTCGTTCTGCGTCTCACCTGCGCCGGGGCCGTAAACCACGCGGCCATCGCTGACCTTGGGTTCCTGGCTGTAAAGGCTCAGACCATCACCCGCGACGGTTTTCACGTCGTCATGCAGCAAACCGTTCTTGAGCAACTCGCCAATCATGAAACCCAGACCGCCAGCGGCGTGGAAGTGGTTCACGTCAGCGAGGCCATTGGGGTAAACCTTGGCCATCAATGGTGTGACCGAGGAGATGTCGTCGAAGTCTTCGAGCCGCAGTTCGACGCCCGCGGCACGCGCCATGGCAGGCAAGTGGAGCACGAGGTTGGTCGAGCCGCCTGTTGCCATGAGGCCGACGATACCGTTCACAAAGGCTTTTTCATCAAGCACGTCACAGACCGGGCGGTAATCATTCCCAAGCTGCGTGATCTCAAGCGCGCGCTCGGTGGCGGCCACGGTCAAGGCCTCGCGCAGTGGCGTGCCCGGGTTGACGAAGGACGAGCCGGGCAGGTG
>CAZCOX010000239.1:0-3094 GCA_964500115.1 uncultured Rhodobacterales bacterium | reverse complement strand
AGCTCCATGCCCACCTGGCCTTGGGTCACGCCATCACACATGGCAGGAACGCCGCCTGCGACCTGCGCAGTGCCCCCGGCGGCACGGGCCGAGGCACGGATTATGTCGGGGAATTTCTCGAACGGCTGGTGGGCCGACAGCATGTCATTATAGGCGGTGACGATCCCGATGTTGGGGCTGCGTTCGGTTGCGAGCTTGTTCTGGTCGTCGCCCATTGCGGCATAGGCATGGGCCTGGTTGCCACAGGTTAGGTGCGCGCGGCGCGGGCCGTCAGAGGCGGCTTGGCGCATCCGGTCCAAATACTGGCCACGGGATGCTTCTGAGCGCTCGCAAACCCGGTCTGTCACACGTTTGATCTTGTCATTCAGTGCCTGTGCCATGTGTCCTCCGCAAGAAACGCCGACGTTTTCACCGCACATGTAGTAAAGTTAGCGCTAACAGTAAAGGGGGTGCACGGATCGCCTTTTTGTAGTCGCGCTGCGGAAAAATTGCCGTAAAATGTACCGATTTCGCCTACATCGCGCCGCTTTGCCGGGTCACGGTCAACCAAAATGAGCAGTTGCCCCGCAAAGGAGGCCCACATGATCCGATTCTTCAAAGTGAGCGCGGCTTTGGCGCTTGTCGCCGCCTTGGGCGCGTGCAGTTCGTCTGGTTCCGCCACCCGTGCCGCAATACCCGATGACACGATGCTGGGTGGGTATGTCCAGACCGGCTATGCGCTTGATAGCTTTACGGTGTCCGTGCCGAAATCGCTCAAGGTCAACGAGCGCAACCGCTATTACCCGCGCGGTGATATCGTGTGGCGGGGCGACCGTTTGGGTGATCGCCACAAGCAGGTTGGTGCAATCTTTGAGACCAGCCTCGCCAATGCCGCACCTCAGATCGCTGGGACACGCGCGGTGCGTATGGATGTGCAGGTATTGCGCTTCCACGGATTGTCGGAAAAGGCGCGCTATACGATTGGTGGCGTGCATGACATTGATTTCCAGTACCGTCTTGTCGACTCTGTGACCGGCCAGCAATTGACTCCGGTTCGCGTGGTGGGCGCGGATCTCGAAGCGCTGTCAGGCATGGCCGCCACCGAGGCCGAGGCGCGGGGTGATACGCAAAAGGCGCGGATCATCGCGCACCTAACGCAAGTCTTTATCAACGAGATGACGCAACCCGGCGGACATCAGAACGCTGACCTTGGGTGGTTGCAGCGCATAAACGACGTATAGGCCAGACAAGGCTTTCCCCCTTGGAGCGAGGGGCGTAAAGGGGACGGTATGACATCGTCCCCTTTGCCTTTTCTGAGATTGAAGCCCAAGACCAAGCCACAGGCGATCCGCCGTGGGTATCCTTGGGTTTATGCCAATGAAGTTGTGACCGACCGGCGCACGCGGGCGATAGCGCCCGGGTCCGTCGCTGTTCTGGAAGATGCTGAGCGCCAGCCGCTGGCGCTGGTGGCGGTGAACCCGGCCTCCAAAATCATCGGGCGGGTGCTCGACGGGCCTGAGGCTGGGGTGCCGGACCAGGCATGGTTTGCAGTACGGTTGCGCAAGGCATTGGCGTTGCGGGACCGATTGTTTGCGGAACCCTATTACCGGCTTGTCCATGCCGAGGCGGACGGGTTGCCCGGTGTCATCATTGACCGGTTCGGCGATGTCGCCGTGATCCAGCCCAATGCGGCCTGGGCCGATGTGCTTTTGCCCGAACTGGCGGCAGCTTTGGCCGAGGTGACGGGCGTTTCGACGATCCTCAAAAACGCAGGCGGGCGTGGGCGCAGCCTTGAAGGGCTCGATGATCAGAGCGCCGTATTGCTTGGCGCGGCACCTGACGCACCTCTGCAAGTCCCGATGAACGGCGCGACGTATCTGGCGGACGTGACGGGCGGTCAGAAGACTGGCCTCTTCTACGATCAACGTCCAAACCATGCCTTTGCCGCGCGGCTGGCCGATAACGCCCGTGTGCTGGACGTGTTTTCACAT
Organism: uncultured Rhodobacterales bacterium; assembly: GCA_964500115.1. Classification (GTDB taxonomy): domain Bacteria; phylum Pseudomonadota; class Alphaproteobacteria; order Rhodobacterales; family Rhodobacteraceae; genus Marivita. The sequence goes on along the minus strand of CAZCOX010000239.1, from coordinate 1,124 downwards.
GTCGGCGGATTTGGCTTGGCGTGCCTTGCAGGCGGAGCGGCGTCGGTGCACTGCGTCGATGGATCTGAAGCTGCCTTGGGTTTGGCGGCAGAAGGCGCTGCACGTATGGGGGCCAGCGACCGGTTTTCCGCAACGCGCGGCGATGCGTTTGATGTCTTGGCGCAGCAGGCGGAGGCAGGAGCGATGTATGACGTTGTCATTTGCGATCCTCCGGCCTTCGCGCCATCGCATAACGCACGGGATGCGGGGTTGCGGGCCTACGAACGGGTCGCGCGCTTGAGTGCTGGTTTGGTAGAAGAGGGCGGGTATCTTGTCTTGTGCTCTTGTTCGCACGCCGCCGATCTCAACGCATTCACCGGGGCGTGCTTGCGCGGGATCGGACGCGCGGGGCGTCGGGCTCAACTGATCCACACCGGGGCCGCCGGGCCGGACCACCCCTTGATGCCGCAACTGGCGGAGTCCGGGTACCTCAAAGCGCTGTTCTTTCGGTTGTGAAGGTTCTCCTCGACACCTGCGTTCTCTACCCGACCGTGATGCGCGAAGTGCTTTTGGGTGTGGCCGCGAAAGGGGTTTACACCCCGCTTTGGTCGCAGCGCATTCTGGATGAGTGGACGCGCGCGGCGGCGGGAAAATTGGGGCCGGAAGGGCAGGTTCAAGCGGAGGCGGAGATCGCCATGGTCTCGGCGCGCTGGCCCGACGCGATTGTGGCGCCCGGTGCCGGATTGCTGGACCGGCTTTGGTTACCGGACAAGAACGACGTACATGTGCTTGCAGCGGCGATCGCCGGGAATGCTGATGTGATTGTCACGATGAATGCCAAGGATTTTCCCCGCGGCGTCCTGGCGGAGGAAGGATGCTCGCGGGCAGACCCCGACGCGTTTCTCATGGGGTTTGCGCAAGCCGAGCCTGAGACAGTGCTGGACGTGGTGTCGTCTGTGCATGCAGAGGCAAATCGCCTGTCAGATCGCGTGTGGGACATGCGCGCGCTGCTGAAAAAGGCCCGCCTGCCGCGCCTTGCAAAATTTTCTGGGCGCGGGCCAGATTATTCGTACGAATAATCTGGGACCCGTTTAGAGCGTCGTCCATTTAATCTGCAACATATCTGGCAGCCTTGAAGAAGTTTC
>CAZCOX010000238.1:0-5022 GCA_964500115.1 uncultured Rhodobacterales bacterium | reverse complement strand
CCGATGAACGTTTTGCGCGCCGGTTCCAGGCCATTGTCGAGAAACACGACAAGAATTTATATGGGGCATGAGCTTCTTCTTTCGAAGCTTATTGATCCTCGCGGTCTTTGCGTCGATCGGTGTGGAAGCATATCGCTTCGATGAGTGCGCCTTCGGGTCTGGGCCGTGCGATGTCATGGCTCGTGGACTGGCAGCACTTTCGTTCTTTGGAGCGGTTTTTCTAAGCATTGGGCCAATGTTAAACAGGTTCGTCTGGCATACGTTTGAGTTCGCTCAAGACCCGCAGCAACTGGAGCGCTGGCAGGAGCGGTGTGATCGTGCTGGCTACGGATTGATTTGGTTGAGCGGTATAAACTACGATGGTTCGCTGAGAAAATGACTGAGACGACCAACGACCACCGCGGCATCCCCGAGACCCAAGCCAGCCGCCGCTACTTTGCGAAGTTCGAGAAAATCCTGACCCATCTTGGCCGGGTCGCTGCCATGCTGCATGTCGAAAAGCGCCTCACCAAGGAAGAAGTCGAGGTACTGACGCGGTATGTGACCGGCATCAACCTGACATTTCGGGCGTTGGCGATGAAGTATCTGCTGGTCGGGCGCGACACTGGGCAGTTTTTTGGCTCGCTAACCATGGACGTTCAGGACAGTGGGTTTCCAACCACGACCGAACTCTTGGTCATGGCAAATGACGCCGCCCAATCAGCACAGCATCTGCGTGGGATGCCCAGCGTTGAAGACCTCAAAGACCAGATGGTGGCCGAGATCATCGGTGATCAGTCGCCGCCGACGCGACTACAGTTCACGTTGAGCCAGCGGCTTTATTATGAGGAGCTTGCGCGCGGAAAGCTGTTTTGGGCGCGCAACGATCCGCAGTGTTTGTGGCTCTCTGGCACTGACCCGCGCAGGCGGTATCTGCTGCATTGGGGTGTCTATGACAGCCAACTGAACCTGCCGACAATCTACCTCATGGAGGTCGAAGACAGCGGGCGCGAGGCTTTGCCCAAAGACGATCGGCGCTGGCCCGAGGTGCAGGCCCATCTGATGGCGCAATCGCTTGGCGGGCTAAAGCTGCTGACGATTGCGCAAGGGTTTGACGAGACCTTTGATCAACTGCACCCAAAACGGCTACGTCGGTTTCACATCGGTCCGATGTATTCGCATTCCTTCACCAAACAGTCCGGCCCGATCCGCGAGGTTCTGGAGCAGGCACGCGCGCCGCAAGGACAGGATTGGACCTTGGCGTGGACGTTGGAACAGTTGGAGAGCGAGCGGGTGCGCGAGGAGAAATCGGGCTGGTTTTCTAAAGTCGAACGCGAGGTGTTTGCCCTTGATCCATTTGGCGGACGCGGCGTTGAGACCGGAACAACCTCGACCGAACGCATGGTGATCATGCCAGAGCGCCCGTTTCAGGTTTTGTCCGAACGTAATCCGCCGGGGTTCGGGTCGGTCCGTAAGTTCGTGGTAAACGACGCGGGCCGGGTTTTGAGTTATTGAGCGGCACGCCTTTTGCAGGCGTTGCTGTGCATATTTTTTGAAAAGAAGAAGCAGGGGATGCGCCCATGTCTGTGACCTCCGACCTGATGGAACTGCGCGAGAGCGATATCGTGAAGCACTACCCAGCGGCGAATGCGCTGCTGGAGGGGTTTGATCATACGCCCCGGATTGCGTCTGGGGCCGAGGCACCTGCGATTGAGCGGTCTTCGGGGATCGGCACGCGCCGACGGTTTCGGACGACAACTCCGGGGTTGGTGACACGTTCGACCGCACGGTCAGAGGGCGTTCAGTTGCTCGACCGAATTGCAGCATCGGATGATGACGATCCCTTGGTCTCTCCAGCGCAGGCGACTGTCATGAATGCGATGCGGCGCGGGGTGGCGATTGCATTGGCAATGGGGGAGGCGTTTTCCGAGGCCACCGGGTTGGCGGATTTGAAGCGTTCAAATTTGCAGGGGTCATTGGGTGCGGATCGGAAGGCGGAGTTTACCGCTTTGCTGGAAGCGGAAGCGTTGTGCGTGGGGCATGTGTTTGCCAATGCCTGCGCGTATCTGCTTGCGCCTCAGGCGTCTGAGGTCTCGGTCGAAGTGGGTGAGGTGCAGGAGGTTCTGACCGACAATGCACAGCTTGCTTTGCATGGCGCGCTTTGGGAATTGGACCAGAAGCTGACCTTACATGCGAGCGATGACGCTAAACTGGTCGCGACCGTTTTGGCGTTTTCTGAGCAGTTGATGGAGCGCATCACTTTGCGCGCTCAGAATGCCGGGCGTCTGGAAGCGTTCACCTCGGCCAACTGGCGGGTTGAAGCGGATGATCTGACGATCCGCGGTTTCAGCCCTGCATCAAAAGCCAAGGGCACGACCCTTGTCATGCAGTTCAAAAAGCCGAATGAGGTCATCGGCAACCACATCGCGAAGTATCAGACGATGCGGCTGGCGAAGATGCTGATGGCTTATGACTTTGAACGGCGGCTGAACCCGTTTGCGGAACTGGGCGGCTTCATCTTCACCTTCATCGGCGACGGCAAACCGGGGACGGGGAAGACCATTCTCATCCAGATGATGGCCGGGTTGATCAACGATTATTGCCAGAACGCCGGATACGCCTTTCGCTACCAGAACTTTGGCATCGACAATATCGACAGCTATCAGGGCAAATCGGGGCAGAACGCGAAGGCATTTATCAACAACGTGCTTGACCCGGGTGTGATCGGTTTTGGAACAATCGACGACATTGACCAGATTGCGGGCAAGCGGGGGGATCGGCAGTCCTCGGCTGGGCAGCAGGAAGTTACGGCGGTGTTTATGGAGGCCTTTGCCGGGGCCAACACCGTAGTGCGGGGGAACTGCACGTTCGGGATGTTCTCGAACTACCCCGAGCAAGTGGACGACGCCCTGCGCCAGCGGGCGGGCGCGCGGTTCCTCGTGGACGGGCCGCAGACGCGGGAGGATTACATCGACATCCTCGCGCTACTCATGGGCAAGAAGCACGAAATCCCGTTGGGGGATCACGAGCTGTTTGCGGCGCAAGCCATCAAAAAGGCGGTGGCGGCGTCTTTTGAGTCTCACAACCAGCCGAAGGAGGCGGGGCTGTTGGAGGTGTTCGACCGGGTGCATTCCCAGATCGGCGACCTCGACACCATCGCCAAGATGGGCACCTACTTGAAAGCCATTCAGGAGGCGGATGAGCGCTTCACCGGCCGCGCGATCAAGAACATCACCGACGCGGTGAAGGTCCGCGCGATGGATTTCGAACTGCCGGATGAATGGATGGAGCAGCCGGAGCTGTTTCTGTTCCAGCCCTATGACCGGAAAGCGGCGATGATCGAAGACCTGCGCAAGCCGATCACGGTCGAGATGGTGATCCAGGAGATCAACCGCTACGCGGACAGCGAGTTCCGCTACGCCGACAAGTCCGACGAGGTGGCGATTGAGGCCATGGTGCGCGATTTCGGGCGGCAGGAAGAGGCGAAGAGGCGTTTTCTGGAGGGTAAGGGGTGACTGGGTCAAAAGACGCCGAAAGCCGAGCGTTTTGGCGAAAAAACAATCCAGTCGCTTACGGCGTTCTCATCTCAATTCTCGTTCTAGTCGGATACGCAGTCGTTGGATTTCGAACAGAGTGCGCTGGTTCAGTATGCATAAACAATTTCCAGAAGTTTTGGGGATCAGAACCCAACGAAGTGGGAGATACCTTGGCAGGCTTGTTTGGTGCACTCGCCTTTATATGGATAATTGCCACTGTGTTCCTCCAAAGCCAGGAATTACGCGAACAGCGGAAAGAGTTCCGCGAGCAGCGCCTTGCCACGCAAGATATGGCTAAGGCGATGGCTGCTCAGGCAACAATTTTTTTGGATGAGCAGCAGTCGCGACAACACACAAACGCACAGCAACTATTCGATGAGCATTTGAGATCACTCATACTGGAGATTGACAGGTTAAGCAGACAGGGCATTATTTGGCACTTCTCAAACCGTGAGATAGACTTTGAGTTCGACAATGGAGGAGAAGTTCACACGGTATTGCTATCGGACTATCTAGATTTGTCAAAGCCAATTGATGAAGTGGTAAGAGACTTTGCAATAAGGGTCGGGGGTATTCACGATAGGCTTTGGGACTATACCCGCACCAGCATTGATTGGCGGCTGCCCCCGAAAATTGACTTTGTAAGTCGTATTGAAGGTCGAATTCAAAGAATTCGAGCAGTTGAAAGAGAGCTATCCGAAGCACAAAAAGTTCGTGCGTCGCGGCTAAATCTTGACGAGATCCAACGTCAACTAATGCGCCTTCAAAATACACCAGAGTTGTGGGACGAAGTTGCATGAACCGATTGATCCAAGCCGACGTCAGTACGGCGAACATGCGAGCGTGAGACAGCCATTCGTGTTTGATTTACGCACTATTGCGGCGAAGCCGCGACGCGCCCGACACGCCCCCCAGGGCGGGCGCGTTCCACACCCTCCCTCGGGTCGGGCGCATCGCTCTGTACTGTGTCGTGGGGTTAGGGCCTGATGCTTTTGCTTGGCATATCGGCGCTTGCGCTTTCGGGGGGGGGCTTACTCCCGCTGCGCTGGGACATTTGGGGTTTCCTCGGCGCCGCCGCGCTCCTCTTCGCACTCCAAGCCGGGATCAACTTTGCCAGCGGCTTCGCCGGGTCGTCGATTGAAGAGAGCCTGCTGCTGTTCAATGGCTCCTGGCTCTCGTACCTTGGGTTCAACCTGCAGATCACCTACCGGGCGTTTGCGTTGCCGCTTCTCGCCCTTGCCGTTCCGTTCATCTTTCGATTGAGCCGTCGGTCATGAATGGTGGGTTGAAAACCCACCCTACGGGAGGACGCACATGAACCGTCTCATCCAATCCGGGTTGATGTTTGGCAATCTGGTCCATGTGACCTCGCCAGCGCTGGTGGAGCGGTACAACCGCGCGCTACAGCATCTGACAGGAAAGACGACAGACCTGACCGATTTTCACATCGATATCGCGGGGTATTCGCCCGAGGTGGGGGATGATCTCAACGATCATCTTTACCTCA
>CAZCOX010000237.1:0-5098 GCA_964500115.1 uncultured Rhodobacterales bacterium | reverse complement strand
GCATAGATTTGGTCGGAGTGAGAGGATTCGAACCTCCGGCCCCTGCCTCCCGAAGACAGTGCTCTACCAGGCTGAGCTACACTCCGTCCGTAAGGGCGGAATTACTGGCGCGACCGTGTTTTGACAAGGGGTCATTTCTTGTCGTTACCGGTGTCGCTGCCTTCGTCCTTTTCGCGATCACGGAAACGACCTTTGGTCATCAAGCCGCTCAGTCGCAGTGTCGAAGGTGTACCGATGCGGCTGCGGGTGCGCAGCACTGGCATATTTTCCGATGCGCCAGATTGGCTTTCGCGGAAGACAATAAAGAGACCAGATGCGATGATTATGGCAGCGCCGATAGCGGTGAAGCTGTCTGGCACCTCGTCAAAGAAAACCAACCCATAGACCGTGGCCCAAAGGATTTGCGAATACTGCATGGGTGCCACGATTGCGGCCTCACCCGTTTGATACGCGGCGATTATGAAACGCGCAGCGATCCATGCGAGAAGCGAGATAATCGCCAACATGCCGATGTGCCCGATCGGCATCGGAACATACACAAAAGCGAGCGCGATGCCCATGACAACAAAGTTCGCCACCATGGGATAGAGCAGCATCACAACCGTCCGCTCTTCCGCGCCGATTTTGCGTACGATGATTGAAGCAAACGAGCCAGTGATTGCAGCAAGTATCGCGGCGGCATGCCCAAGTGTCAGGTCAGTTGATCCGGGTCGCAAAACAACCAAAACACCCGCCAAACCGACGACGACCGCGATCCATCTTTGCAAACGTACTGTCTCGCCGAGGATCGGGATCGATAAAACCGTGATCAGCAGAGGTGTCGCGAACAAGATCGCATAAGTCTGAGTCAGGGGCAGGTTCGAAAACGCGTAAAACGCCGAAACGCCCGTAATGACAGCGGCAACTGTGCGCACTGCCATCCACCAAGGGTGCACCGGAACCAGTGTCCCGGGCTTTGCGTCCCGCATCAACATGATCGTCGCCAAAGGAAAGCTGAGCAGAACGCTGAAGAAAACGATCTGAATGGCTGAGTAGGACGCACCTAAAGACTTGATGAACACGTCATGGGTTGAAAACAACCCAAACGCGATCAGGGCCAGAACCGCACCTTTTGCGTTGGAACTCATATCTGGCCCCGTGTTGGTTTAAAGGCTCGCGTCCAGTGCTGCGATGATCGCATCGCCCATCTCGGATGTGCTGACCGGGGTTACACCGTCTTCGCCAGCGAGGTCGGCCGTGCGCAGGCCATCGGCCAAGACTTTTTCGACAGCGGCTTCAAGGCGGTCGGCCTCTGTACCTTGATCAAAGCTGTAACGCAGCGCCATTGCAAAGCTAAGGATACACGCAATCGGGTTCGCCTTGCCTTGTCCGGCGATGTCGGGCGCCGAGCCATGCACCGGCTCATACAGCGCTTTCGGTCGGCCATTGGCCATCGGTGCGCCAAGGCTTGCAGACGGCAGCATACCCAGCGACCCAGTCAGCATCGCGGCGGTGTCAGACAGAATGTCACCAAAAAGGTTGTCTGTGACAATCACGTCAAACTGCTTGGGCCAGCGGCAGAGCTGCATCGCACCCGCGTCAGCATACATATGGCTGAGCTCGACATCCGGGTAATCCTCGTCATGCACTTTCTGCACAACTTCGCGCCACAGGATACCGGATTCCATGACATTGGCCTTTTCCATCGAGCAAACTTTGTTGCCCCGACGCCGCGCCAATTCAAAGGCGGAGCGTGCAACCCGGTCGATCTCGCTTTCGGTATAGCGTTGCGTATTCACACCGACACGTTCGTTGCCTTCTTCAAAGATGCCGCGCGGTTCGCCGAAATAGACGCCAGAGGTCAGTTCGCGCACGATCATAATGTCGAGGCCAGCAACGATATCTTTCTTCAGCGATGAGAAATCGGCAAGTGCATCGAAACACTGCGCGGGGCGCAGGTTTGAATAGAGGTCCATTTCTTTGCGCAGACGCAACAGGCCACGCTCTGGCTTCACACTGAAATCAAGGTCGTCGTATTTCGGTCCACCAACGGCACCAAGCAGAACGGCGTCCACCTCTTGCGCTTTCGTCATCGTGTCGTCGTGCAAAGGTGTGCCATGCGCATCATATGCCGCGCCGCCGACAAGGTCTTCGCGTACATCGAAACCAAGGTCACGCTTGGCCCCGTACCAGTCGATGATTTTGCGCACCTCGGCCATTACCTCGGGGCCAATGCCGTCACCGGGCAAAATCAGAAGCGAAGCGTTGCTCATGTCGAAGTCCTTTGATCCTCTTGATTTGCGTGTCGGGTAAACGCGCAGGCCAGTCGGGTCAAGGTAGCGGTGTGTCTGCCGTCTGAATGGTCATCAAAATGAGGTTATGAGTGGTATCGGGCAACAGCGGCAAGACCTCTGCATGTGTCACTTCGATCTCTGACGACGGCAGAATGTAGGACACACGCAGCGGTCCGGGTCGTTCCCAATGCGCCGTTGGTATACCGGACAGCGGATCTTGCAGGTCCGTGCGATTGAGGAATGCGGCCATTGCATCGCGGTACCCCTCACCGCCGTTCGGGTCGAGATTGGTATTGGCCATGACGACAAACGGGGCCAACTGTTCGGTATCAAGCATCTGCTCCCAAAGGCGCAACTCATCACGGTTGCGACGCCCGTTTCGGTCATCGGGTCCATCAAAAACCGGCGTGTTCGAATGCCCACTCAAAACCGTCAAAACAGTTCCATCGGGTAATTCGAGTGGTACACGCCAGTGCCCCCCACTCGACAAGCGCTGTATGTCGCGCCCGGTGTCTTGATCGGTCATCAACATGTTTGGCAAATCCTGCCATAACAGATCGTTGTATGAACGAACGTCGCCATCAACGATAGCAAACTTCGACAAAATGGCGATACCGCCCTGCCCGGGATACCGCCCATAGGCTTGGGCGTCTTCTGGTTCACCTAAACGACCATCTGCGTCGAGGTCCTGCCCCGTCGGAATTCCCGCGTTCGACTTCAACGAAAGGCGATACGGGTACGCGAACTCACCGATGAGTTCTACCAGAGCCGTCAATGCGGCTCCGCCCGCATCGTAATCAAATTTCGTGAGGACAATAACTTCGGCACCCGACTGCTTCAGATGTCCAGCAAGTCGGACGAGCCGTTCGTCGGCGCGCTCCAAATCCCTGAGAAGCAAACCGGGGCCCCTCGCCGAAAAGGCTTCGTGCCAAAGTGCAAGGCGCACAGTTTCCGCGTGCAATTGGCCGGAAACTCCAATGGCGAACGCCGTGATCAGGCCAGCTGCAGTTCGTCTTCCTGCGCGTAGGCGCGGCGGCGTTTCTCCTCGATCAGGGCAGCAACCCGGAACAGTGCAATGCCGCGCATCATCATGGACAGTGGCAAGAACGCCCATGCGCAAATCACCCAGATCAACACCTCTTCCACGGCCAGCAAGGTTGGATCGAAGGTCGCGATCCACATCCTCAACAGCGCCGGGGTCAAAAATGGCAGCAGAAACCCTAACGCAAGGTTAATGTGTGCGTCACGCTTGAGCCGGAACAATACATCTTTGCCCGACGTCGGATCAAAGAGCGGAAGATTGATCCAGAAGTTGAACGCTTTCTTTCGGATCGGCCAAAAGATGAAGCGCGCATGGACCCAGAACAACATCAATGCGATCAGACAGACTGCTAAAACGATGCTGGAAACTGCCGTCAAAACCTGAACATCAAACAAGTCAGGTCGGTCCCCGAAGGCAATCGCAAGCAGATGAACGGGCGAGAACGGCACGTCCAGCAGTGCTGCCGCCGACGCCGCAAGCCCTTGCAAAGCCGTTGGTGTCTGGCCTGTTTCCCACGGGCTAATGGCCATCAGCATCGACGCGAAGACGACACAAAAAAACAGGCCGAGGAAGCGGAGGCGGTTAAACGGCGCTGCGTCCCGAAATTCCAGAAAGCTTGGGTATTCGGTGAAATACTCCACGAATGTCACAACAGCTGCGACCAATGCGATCAGTGCGGCCATTTGCGCCGCGTCAGAGGATGTACCGGGGAGCAGCAGCGAAGGGATCGCCACCAGAAACGCCATCAAAAGCGCGCGCACAGCTGATCCGATGATCCGCTTGACCACGTGTGTTTCCCTTCAAACCGGACGGGCGCGATACGGTGCCGTACCCTTGTTCCAGATCTGTGCCGCCGGGGTGGCGGACTGCCTCATTGTTGCCCCAGTTTTGCCCAACTTGGGTTTACGGCTCAACGGGCTTGATCGGTTGTCATCGGGAAACGTCTGATTTCGAACGAAAACTGGTGCGGGATTGCATCAAACATAGATGCGAAATGTGGCGCGGGTTTGATAAGGCACAACATGTAGGCGCACACGCCAAGAACCGCTGCACAAAAAAAGGCCGCTCAAATCAGCGGCCTTTCTCGTAATATGTTCGGGCGTATCAGACCCAAGGGCGAGCTTGTTCCGCCTGCGCTTCGAACGTGTCGATCGCGCTGGCTTTTTCCATCGTCAGGCCAATGTCATCGAGGCCATTCAACAGACAATGCTTTTTGAACGGATCAACCTCGAAGCCAAAGCTTTCGCCGTCAGACGTGGTCACCGTCTGGTTTTCCAGATCGACGACCATCCGTGCGTTTGATCCCTTTTCGGCGTCTCCCATCAGCGTATCAACCGCGTCTTGCGGAAGGACGATCGGAAGAATGCCGTTCTTGAAGCAATTATTATAGAAGATGTCGGCAAATGACGTGGAGATCACGCATTTGATCCCGAAATCCTTAAGTGCCCAAGGCGCGTGTTCGCGCGACGATCCACAACCAAAGTTGTCGCCTGCGACAAGGATCTCCGTCTCGCGATACTGCGGCTGGTTCAGAACGAAATCTTCGATCTCGTTCCCTTGACGATCAAAACGCATCTCATCGAAAAGGTTTGCCCCCAGGCCAGACCGCTTGATCGTTTTGAGGAACACCTTCGGGATGATCATGTCAGTGTCGATATTGACCAGCGGCATAGGTGCCGCGATGCCAGTGAGTTTTTCGAACTTGTCCATTACATCATCTCCCGCACGTCGGTGAGTTTGCCTGTCACGGCTGCAGCGGCGGCCATGGCCGGCGATACAAGGT
>CAZCOX010000236.1:0-5137 GCA_964500115.1 uncultured Rhodobacterales bacterium | reverse complement strand
GTCGCGGCGTGCCTGACGAGCGGCGCCCTTGCCTGTCCCCGTCCGTTCCAGAGCTACGAGATCAGGAATCTCACCAGCCATGATATATCTCCAAATTGTAAGGGCGGGATGCCTCCAAGGCTGTCACCCCGCGTGAAGGCGTCCGCGTAGACCGGATTGGGATGGGTGGCAAGGCATTTTGCGCGAGATTTGCCCGGATTTCTGCCATTTGCGGGATGGACGGGTTTTGCAAGCCGTGGCAAGGCCCGGTCATGAGCCTGATCCGAGACCTGTATCTGAGTCGCGGCCCTGCAGCCGCCTTTGCCGCCAATGGTCTTTTCTGGGGGGCCTTTGCCGCGCTTGTGCCCGTACTCAAGGTGCAGGTTGGCCTGTCTGACGGCCAGTTCGGTCTGGCGCTTCTGGTGGCCTCTGCGGGTGCGGTTGGCGCGATGTGGCTGGCCCCGTTGTCGGAACGGATATTGGGCAGCCGGGCCTTGCCGATCCTGTGCGCTTTGATGGGGCTGGCGGTCTTGCTGCCTGCGCAAGCCGTCGCCGGTGTTGGTTTTGCTTTAGCCATGCTGGCAGTCACAGCGACATCCGGCACCATGGACGTTGTGATGAATGCGCGCGTCAGCGCGCTGGAGGCCAAATCGAAACGCAGCCTCATGAACCTCAACCACGCGGTCTTTTCCGCCGCCTATGCTCTCTCGGCCCTGATGACCGGGCTGGCGCGCGAGGCGCAGATCCCGCCTGCGTGGATATTAGCTGCGGTGGCGTTGGGTATTCTGTCGCTGATCTATCTGGTTGTGGTCGCCCCAGTGAAAGACCCGGAGGTGGGGGAGGGCGAAGCAACGGCCGCACCGTTGACCTGGGGTCTGCTGATCCCCGGCGGTTTGATCATCCTCATTGCGTTTATGTCAGAACAGGCCACCGAAGGCTGGTCAGCCCTGCATCTGGAACGCAACCTCGGCGCAGGGGCCGCAGAAGGGGCGATGGGCCCGGCCATTCTTGGCCTGACCATGGCCATCGGGCGCACCACGGGCCAGATCGTGGCCAATCGTGTGTCGGAGCGGCTTGTGATCCGACTTGCCGCCACGACGTCGGGCATCGGTGCTTTGTTGGCGGCAAGCGCGCCGAGCCTCTGGGTAGCTTATCTCGGTTTTGCGATTCTCGGTCTGGGTGTGTCGGTTGTGGCCCCCATGGCCTATGCATGGATCGGCAAAATGGTCCCCAACACATATCGCAGTCACGCCATCTCGCGTATTTCCGTGATCGGCTATACTGGGTTTTTCATTGGCCCGCCGATGATGGGATTTCTGTCCGAGGCGTTCAGCCTCTCCGCATCGTTCGCGGCGATAGGGCTTCTGCTCTTTGTGATACCGATGGTGCTGTTGCCAGTGTTGAGCCGCAAGGCAAGTATGCGCGAGTTTGTGTGATACGGCGGTGTCTGCCGAGAACGTCTTCATCGGACCGGCAACACATACTGTTCGAGCGCGACCGCCCGGCGCAGCCCGGGCATCGCCCGACCTCCCCACGGAGGGCGATTTTCCACCGCGTGCCAAGAAATCCGCGTGACGCGAGTGGAGACTAAATGCTTGGTTCCAGCGTTTCAAACGCCCTCCAGGTCGGGCGATGCCCGGGCTGCGCCTTATCACCGACGCCCGAAAAACAGAGCGATCTGGCGCGCCTGACGCTGGAACAACCGCGGGCCCTTGTCCTCGATCCCCTCGGATTCCACCGCCTTGATCGTGCGCCGCACGATGATCAGTGACAGGACACCGAAAACAACACCCCCTGTGGCCTGCCCAATCAGAACACCCGGCGCGCCAAACAAAAGCGATCCCAGCCAGACAAACGGGATCACACCTAGCGTGTGCCGCCCCCAGTTGAGCCATGTCGAATAGAAAGGATGGCCCAGATTGTTGAAACAGGCGTTTGAGACAAAGAGCATGCCGTTAAAGAAAAACGCCAGCGCCAGCGGCCCGCAAAAGAGGAAGATAAGCGTTAACGACACGCCCTCTGCATTGAAGAGCGCCGCGATTTCTTCGCGCAGGAAATACAGGATCACGGTTGCGACAACCACAACGATCCCGGTGAAAAGCAGCGCATCCACCAAGGTCCGACGCACCCTGTCGAACTGTTTTGCCCCAAAGTTCTGCCCGATGATCGGCCCGACCGCCCCGGACAGCGCAAAGATCGTGCCAAAGGCGATAGGCGTCAGGCGGCCGATGATGGCCATGCCCGCAACCGCCTCTTCGCCATACTCCGCCATGGATCGCGTGACCCAGGCCTGCCCCACCGGTGTGGCCAACTGGGTCAGGATCGCAGGCATCGCGATGGCGAGGATCGGCGTCAGATCGCGGAAAAAGCCGCCAAGCTTGGGCCAGCACAGCCCGCCGTGATGTTTGAAAATCGGGTTGAGCGACAGGCCCGCAATGGCAAATCGCGCCGCCACGCTGCCCAAGGCCGCGCCGGTCAACTCCAACCCCAAACCAAAGATCAAAAGCGGGCCAAGGGCTGCATTCACAACGCCGCCCAGAACCGTCGCTGTCATCGCGCGCCGCGCATCGCCATGGGCACGCAGGATCGCACCGCCGACCATGCCGATCAGCAACACAGGCAGGGAGGGCACGATGATCTGCAAATAGTGCACCGCGAGTTCCAGCGTCTCACCCGTCGCCCCCAGTAAACTGACAAGGAATTCCAGGTTGACCCAGACGAGCGCGGCAAAGGCGATTGCCACGATCATGCCTGCCAAAAGCGCGTTTGAGGCGCGTTGTCTGGCCAAGTCCTCGTTCCCCGCCCCAAGGGCTTGCGCGACCAAAGCGCCTGCCGCAATGGCAATGCCGATGTTGAATGAAGTGGTGAAAAACAGGATCGCGCCCGCATAGCCAACCGCCGCTGCAAGCTCCTCTTTGCCGAGCATCGAGATAAAGATCATGTCGACGAAATCGACGGCAAACACCGCCATCAAACCGACGGAAGAGGTGAGCGACATCACCGAGATATGACGAAATAGGTTGCCTTTGAGGAAGACGGCTTGGTCTGACATCCCGTAACCCTTCCACAGATAATGCCGCGCGGGAAGCCCGTTCGAACGGGCTTGGCGCATTTTCGAAAATGCGGGGAAAGCGTTTTGCAAAACGCTTCCCGCCTTGCAAACCGGCCAAGCTTGATTTCTGACAGCGCGTTTTCTATCGTTCCAGCATCGGTCACACACACACACACAAGAGGAGGGCACCTGCTGAGCATGCGCATCATCCGCCGACTTCAGCACGGTCCCCGTTTCGCCCTGTAAATCCGTTTGCAGGGCTGACCAGAACATCGCTTCGCACTTGGTCTGCTCGATAAGCCGCGCCGCGGCCCTCTTTTCTGTTCCGAGACCTTCATGACCATTATCAACATCAACGCGCTGGGCGTCACGCTTGGCGACCCGCTCTTCACCGACCTCACCTTCAGCATCTCCAAAGCCGACAGGATCGGCATCGTCGCGGCCAACGGGCGCGGCAAGTCCACCTTGCTGGCTTGTCTGGCCGGATCGTTTGATCTCACCACAGGAGAGATCACCCGCGCGCGCGGCACCCGCGTCGGACATGTCACGCAAAACGTGCCGCCCGAGGCGATGGAGATGACGCTCTACGACTGGGTGCTGGCGGCCTTGCCGCGTGACCAGGCGGAATACGAAAGCTGGCGCGTCGATGTCCTGCTCGATGAACTGAGCATCCCCTACGACATTCAGCACCAATCCATGTCGACGCTCAGCGGCGGCTGGCAACGCACGGGCCTGCTCGCATCGGTCTGGATCACCGAGCCGGATGTGTTGCTGCTTGACGAGCCAACCAACCACCTCGACCTTGCGCGCATTGCGCTATTGGAGGCATGGCTGGCCGCGCTGCCCAAAGCTGTCCCGGTGGTCATCATCTCGCACGACCGCGCATTTCTCGATGCCACCACTAACCGCACGTTGTTCCTGCGGTCTGAGACCTCGCGCATCTTCCCGCTGCCCTTCACCAAGGCCCGCGCGGCGCTGGACGAGGCGGATGCGGCGGATGAACGGCGCTTTGCCAACGACCTGAACAAGGCACAGCAACTCCGCAAACAGGCGGCGAAGCTGAAGAACATCGGCGTCAATTCCGGCTCTGACCTGCTTGTGGTGAAGACCAAGCAACTGACTGAACGGGCCGAAAAAATGGAGGCCGCGGCAAAGCCCGCCCATCGCGAACGCTCTGCCGGGGATATCAAACTGGGCAACAGCGGCACCCATGCCAAAGCGCTTGTCACGTTGGAGGATGCGCAGGTTGAAACGCCCGATGGTCGACTGCTCTACAAGACCGGTCAGAAGTGGATCGCGCGCGACGACCGGGTGGTGCTGCTCGGTGCAAACGGAACCGGCAAAACACGGCTGGTGTCGCGCATTCAAAGCGCGTTGCAGGGCGACGACCCGGACATCAAATGCGCCACTTCTGTGGTGCCCGCCTATTCTGATCAACATTTGAGCCAGTTTGAGGGTCTCAAAACCCCGATGGACGCCATCGCGGGGCAATTCGATATCGGTGACCAACGGGCGCGCAGCGCGTTGGCGGGGGCAGGGATCAAAATGCAAATGCAGGACGCCAGCATTGAGGCGCTCTCAGGCGGGCAGAAAGCGCGGCTGGCAATGCTTGTTTTGCGACTGCGCAATCCAAATTTCTACCTGCTGGATGAACCGACCAACCATCTTGATATCGAAGGGCAAGAGGCGCTTGAGGAAGAACTCATCGCGCATGGCGCGTCCTGCCTGCTTGTCAGCCATGACCGCAGTTTTTTGCGTAATGTCGGCAACCGGTTCTGGTGGATCAAAGGCAAGCGGCTCGAAGAAGTGGACGATCCAGAGGCGTTTCTGGCTGGGGAAATGCAAACAGGTTAGCGCGCAACGCACGGTCTGTTTCCAACCGGTTAATGCGGCACCGGGCATACCCCGCCCCACAAAAGCTTTTGAGCGGGAAGGGTCACTCCCATGCCGCGCACCACAAACTGATACTCTCTCAATCGCCGAAAGGCCGACCATGAGAGACCGGTCTCAGCGAACTTCGGGTTGGTCCCGAAGATAGGTTCCGGGGAAAGCCCCGGCATATGAGAGAGCTGTCAGGTCCAATAGGGCGGCGCCGCTTCTTTCCAG
>CAZCOX010000235.1:0-5143 GCA_964500115.1 uncultured Rhodobacterales bacterium | reverse complement strand
GCGGCGGCCCCGAAGCCATCGGCATGTTCCAGCAGCCCGACGCCGTGCGCGACGGCATCGTCGACATGGTCTACACGCCAGGCTCGTTCTACGGCGGCGCACTTCCTGAGAAGGATGCACTCGTTGCGTCGAACCTGACCGCGATCGAGACCCGTCAGAACGGCGGCATCGCCCTGATTGATGAAATCCATCAGGAAAAGATGGGCCTGAAGTACCTCGGCTGGTTCGACAGTGGTGTTTGCTACAACCTTTGGACGCGCGATGAGCCGACCTTCGACGCCAACGGCAACCTCGAAGTCGAGGGCCTCAAGCTCCGCGGCAACGCGGTCTACAACGCGTTCTTCTCGAACTACCTCGGCGCTCAGGTGATCGACCTGCCGACCGGCGAAGTCTACGCAGCGCTTCAGCGTGGCGTTGTTGACGCAACCGGCTGGACCCAGATCGGCCTCATCGACCTGAAGTGGAACGAGTTTCTGAACTACCGGATCGAACCCTGCTTCTTCTCGACCGACCTCGGCGTGATCGTGAACCTCGACCGCTGGAATGAGCTGTCGGACGAAGCCAAGGAAATCGTTCAGAACGTCGCCATCCAGCACGAAATCGACAGCGTAAACGCGCTACGCGCCAAGCGTGACGAAGACTTCGCCGCGCTCGAAGAGCAAGGCATGAACGTCGTTTCGCTCGAAGGTGACGCCAAAGCGGCCTACCTTCTCGCCGCGCGCGAAAAGAACTGGGAGCGGATGGAAGGCTTGATGGCTGAACAGCCCGGCGGCACGGCCAACTACGACCGTCTGATCGAACTGTTTTACGATCCCGCAGCCGACTAATAGGTTGCGATGACTTTGACCCGGAGCGTGTGCTCCGGGTCGCACTACTCTTAAAGGTTCCCATGCGCGCGCTGATCCGGCTCTACGACGCTCTACTGGTCTTCATGGCCCTGATCGCCGCGGGAACGCTCGTATGGCTGATGGTTTCGGTCGTCCTGTCCGTCCTCATGCGCAACATCGGCATTCAGCCATGGGCATGGCTTTTTACATCGGCCGAATACGGAATTCTCTACATGACCATGCTCGGCGCACCATGGTTGGTGCGCGAGCGCGGCCATGTGCATATCGAACTGGTCACCGCTGCCCTCAGTCCGCGTCTCCGCCGGATGGTGAGCCGAGGCGTGGCGGCGGCCTGCGTTGCCGTTTCCCTTATCCTTGCGTTGTACGGGCTTGAGCTTTTCCTGACCAATGTCGAGCGCAACGACTATGACGTCCGCGCCTATTTCTATCCCCGCTGGATGCTAACGATCACGTTCCCCATCGCGTTCAGCTTCATGGCCATTGAGTTCGCCCGTTTCGTCTTCGGACCGGAACTGATGCACTCGGGCGAGGCGGAGATCCACGAATAATGGAATGGTTCGAAGCACTCGCGCTCCTGATTGGCAGCATCATGGTGCTCATGGCGCTGGGGATGCCGGTCGCACTGGCGTTCCTTGCGGCCAATATCGTCGGCGCATGGGTCTTCATGGGCGGCGAAAGGGGCGTCGTTGCGCTTCTGAACAACGGCTGGGGTTCGCTGTCGAAATTCGCGCTCGTGCCGATCCCGCTTTTCCTTCTCATGGGAGAGATCTTTTTCCACACCGGCCTTGGAAG
This sequence comes from uncultured Rhodobacterales bacterium, assembly GCA_964500115.1. Lineage (GTDB taxonomy): Bacteria > Pseudomonadota > Alphaproteobacteria > Rhodobacterales > Rhodobacteraceae > Marivita. The sequence continues at coordinate 3,503 of CAZCOX010000235.1, read as the reverse complement.
CCGCATGTTCTCGGCTATCGATCGCTTGCTCGGTCGTCTGCCCGGGCGCCTCAGCTACGTGACAGTGCTCGGCGGCACCGGGTTTTCAACGTTGTCGGGGTCCTCGATGGGTTCCACGGCGCTTCTCGGCTCGCTGATGGTGCCCGAGATGACGCGGCGCGGCTACAAGAAGCACATGTCCATCGGCCCGATCCTCGGGACCGGAGGGCTGGCGATCATCATTCCGCCCTCGGCGCTGGCGGTGCTGCTGGCGACGCTCGCCCAGATCGACGTCGGCGCGCTCCTGATCGCTGGCGTGATCCCGGGACTGATCCTTGCCGCGTTCTATCTTGCGACGATCTTCCTGCAGACCCGCCTCGACCGGGAAGCGGCACCGCCCTACGAGGTCGAGCAACAGACCATTTCCGAAAAAGTCGGCCTTCTGTTCCGGGACGTGATCCCGATGATCGGCCTCATGGTCGTCATCGTCGTGATGATGATCAATGGCATCGTCACTCCGTCAGAGGCGGCGGCTTTCGGCGCGCTCGGCGTCCTGATCCTTGCGCTGTTCTATCGCTGCCTGACGTGGACCGCGATCAAGGCCTCGGTCCGGGGTGCGCTCCGGGTAACGCTGATGGCCTATCTGATCGTCTTCGGCTCGGCGACCTTCAGCCAGCTTCTGGCCTTTTCCGGCGCATCGCGCGGTCTGATCAACTGGGCGACGGGCTTCGATCTGGATCCGATCTTCATGTTGATCGTCATGTTCTGTGTGCTGCTGATCCTCGGCATGTTCATGGAACAGATCTCGATGATGCTCCTGACGGTGCCGATATTTTTCCCACTCGCGCTCAGCCTGGGTTTTGATCCGATCTGGTTTGGTCTGATAATGTTGCTCGCGTTGGAAATCAGCTTTACGACGCCTCCATTTGGTCTGTTGCTGTTCGTCATGAAAGGTGTTGCGCCTTCGGACACGACGATGCGACAAATCTATCTGGCCGCTATCCCGTTCATCGTCTGCTCGTTGTTGCTTGTCGTTCTGCTTATCCTTTTCCCTGCGCTTGCTTTGTGGCTTCCAGGTTTGGGCCGGTGATCGTGTACATTGAACAGGCGGGCCGTTGTTGCCGTCACCGCTAGCCGAGCGCTGTGGCCGGCATCTCGCTCTATAAGGCTCTGGGAGTGGCATTGGGTTCGCGTGGCGCAGATAAGTGCACTACACCGCCAACGTCTGTTTTGTCCCGCATACCTGTCGGGCTTTAGAAAATCGCGCCGTCCTTCTGTGGCTCGCACAATCAGTCCAGTTCCTACCAACTCATAAGTCCTTTTCGCACCTGCGGCACCACACCGCTTGCGCGACTGTGCGGGATGGGTTTATGAGCGGCCATGCAAGTCTACCTCCCCATCGCTGAAGTCTCGGTCAACGCCTTTTTGCTGCTTGGATTGGGGGGTATGGTTGGTGTTCTGTCCGGCATGTTTGGCGTCGGCGGCGGCTTTTTGATGACGCCGCTTTTGTTCTTCATCGGCATCCCACCAGCCGTGGCTGTGGCAACCGAAGCCAACCAGATCGTGGCGTCGTCCTTCTCTGGCGTTCTCGCCCATCTCAGGCGCAAAACTGTCGATCTTAAGATGGGAACGGTGCTGCTGATCGGCGGCCTCGTCGGGGCCGCGCTTGGTGTCGGGATATTCAACTACCTCAAAAGTCTCGGCCAGGTCGATCTGCTGGTCAAACTCAGCTACGTGGTCTTTCTTGGCATCATCGGCTCACTGATGTTTGTCGAAAGCCTCAACGCTATCCGCAAAACCAAATCCGGCAAACCGCCCGCCCGCAAGAAACACAATTGGGTGCACGGCTTGCCGTTCAAGATGCGCTTTCGTACCTCGGGCCTCTACATCTCTGTCATCCCGCCGCTCATCGTCGGTGTGCTCGTTGGCATCCTCGCCGCGATCATGGGTGTTGGTGGCGGTTTCATCATGGTGCCCGCTATGATCTACCTTTTGGGCATGCCCACCAAGGTCGTTGTCGGCACGTCGCTCTTCCAGATCATCTTTGTCACCGGCTTCACCACGCTCCTGCACGCCACCACCAACTACACGGTGGATATTGTCCTCGCGGTCCTTCTTCTGGTTGGCGGTGTGATTGGCGCGCAGGTGGGCACCGTGATCGGCGCGAAACTCAAGGCCGAGCAACTGCGCATCCTGCTCGCCGCCATGGTCCTCGCTGTCTGTGGCAAGCTCGCGCTCGACCTTCTGATCCAACCGTCCGAACTCTTCAGCCTCGGCGCGGGGGGTCACTGATGCGCGTGCTTCTTGCCCTCCTCGCTCTGCTCGCAACCCCGCTCTACGCCGAAGAAGTGGTCCTTGGCCTCAGCCAGGACGAAGTGTCAATCTCAACCAATTTCGACGGGTCCGAGATCATCATCTACGGTGCGATCAAACGCGAAGCGCCGATCCCGACCGACGAGCCGCTGCAAGTGCTGGTCACAATCTCAGGGCCCAAAGAACCGATTACCGTGCGTCGCAAGGAACGCCGCCTCGGCATCTGGGTCAATGTCGAAGGGCTTGAGGTCGATGCCGCCCCCAGCTTCTACGCCATCGCCACATCCGCCCCATGGGATGAGGTGATCAACGAAGCCGACGATCTGCGCCACACGATCTCCATCCCCCGCACCATCCGCGCCGTTGGTGCCTGGGCCGAGGTGGATGATCCACAATCCTATATCGACGCCGTTCAAAGGATCAAAACTGACGACGGAACCTACACTCTGCGCGAAAACGCGGTGGAGCTGCGCGAATCCACGCTCTTCACCACCGCCATCCAGATGCCTGCCAATCTGACCGAAGGTGACTACGCGACGCGCATCTTCCTGACCCGCGGCGGCAAGGTGATCTCGAACTACGAAACCAGCATCGATGTCCGTAAGGTTGGCCTCGAACGCTGGCTCTTCAACCTCTCGCGCCAGCAGCCCTTGATCTACGGCCTCATGTCGCTGGCCATTGCCATCGCTGCAGGCTGGGGCGCCTCCGCGGCCTTCCGCCTCCTGCGGTCCGGATGACACGCCAACCGCCCGGCACCCGCGCAGACTACCGCGCCTTCCGAACTCTGCCGACCCGCTGGCAAGACAATGACGAATACGGCCATCTGAACAACGCTACCTACTACGCGCTTTTCGACACCGCCGTCAGCCTCTGGCAACTCGACCGGGGCATCGAGATCCGCGGCCCTAACGCGACCAAGTTCCTCGTCGTGGAAAGCGGCTGCCGCTACCACGCAGAAATGGGCTTCCCTGACATCCTGACTGCCGGCCTGCGTATCGCCCATGTCGGAACCACATCCTTCCGCTACGACATCGCGCTCTTCGCCAACGACTCGCAAACCGCCGGGGCGGAAGGTTTCTTCACCCAGGTCCACACCGGCCCAGGTGGCAAACCCGCGCCCCTCACCGAGGCCCTACGCGCAACTTTCGCCACCCTAAAAACCTGAACTTCTCTGGTTCCCAAATACCTCCGCCGGAGGCACACCCGAGGCC
>CAZCOX010000234.1:0-5182 GCA_964500115.1 uncultured Rhodobacterales bacterium | reverse complement strand
TAGCGCACGACAAGCTCATCTGTGCGAACCATGCCCAGCATATCGCGTGTACGCTCGTCCAGCAGATCAAGATCAAGATAGGTGTCCGACAGGCGTCGTGTCAGGTTTTCCATACGCGCCACTTCGATCTGAAGCTCCCGCAACTCGGCATCTAACTCGCGCGTCTCGACAACGATTTCGGCGCGGCGAAAGACGCCATAGTCGCCCTGAACCGCGGCAAAGATAAAATACGCCCCAACGCAAAACGCGCCTGCGAAATACACGATGCCACCAATTGCGGGGCGGGTTCGGGTGTGGGTCATGCTCTGCCTCGGACGGCACCTCTTGTCGGGTGCACTTTGACAAGTTTGCACAATCGCGGAGCGCTTGGAAATCCCTTGCCCGGGAATTCCGCGAATTTTCCCACTTTACCGCCCAACAGTGTGGCTTTCAGGACTCGCCTTGCCGCCGTTCAACCAAGTGCCGCAACACCTGGCAGTGTTTTGCCTTCCATCCACTCCAGGAATGCGCCGCCAGCCGTTGAAATATAACTGAAATCGTCGGCAGCATTGGCTTTGTTCAAGGCTGCGACCGTGTCACCACCGCCAGCCACCGAAACCAATTTTCCGTCTCGGCTAAGCTTTGCAGCGTAGCCTGCTGCAGCGTTGGTGGCTGCGTCGAAAGGCGGGATTTCAAATGCGCCCAGCGGGCCGTTCCAGATCAATGTTTTGGCACGATCAAAAGCCGCGCAAATATGCGCAACGCTGTCTGGGCCAGCATCGAGGATCATGGCATCCGCCGGGCAATCCTCGGCTTTGACCGTTTCGGCATCGGCGCCGGCCTTGAACTCGCGCGCCACGACGACGTCGCGGGGCAAAAGCAACTCACAACCCGTTTCAGCCGCTTTGGCCGCGATTTCGCGCGCGGTTTCGGCCAAATCGTGTTCGCACAGGGATTTTCCGACATCCACGCCTTGTGCTGCCAGAAAGGTGTTGGCCATTCCGCCACCGATTACCAGCATGTCGACCTTTTCAACAAGGTTCGACAAGAGGTCGAGCTTGGTTGACACTTTCGCGCCGCCCACAACCGCGACGACCGGACGATCCGGATTGCCAAGCGCGCTTTCGAGCGCTTGCAACTCAGCCGCCATCAGCCGGCCCGCGCAAGACGGCAAAAGCTTGGCCACCCCTTCGGTTGACGCATGCGCGCGGTGCGCGGCAGAGAAGGCGTCATTGCAATAGACGTCGCCCAAAGAGGCGAGAAATTGCGCCATTTTTGGATCATTCGCTTCTTCCATTGGGGTGAAGCGGGTGTTTTCGACCAACACCACTGCATCTTGCGGCAGGTCATCGATCATGTCGCGCGAGGGGCGTTCGACAAATGTGACCGATCGGCCCAGCGATTCTTCGAGGGCAGGCAAGGTGATCCGCAGGCTCATCTCAGGGTTCGGTTGACCCTTGGGTCGACCGAAATGTGCCAGCAAAATTGGTGTGCCGCCCTTGGCCAGGATGTCTGTGATGGTGGGCACAATGCGGTCGATGCGCGTGGCGTCCGTCACTTTGCCGTCCTCCACCGGCACGTTGATGTCCACCCGTGTCAGCACACGTTTGCCTGCCAGGTCCATATCATCAAGCGTTTTCCAGGCCATCTGTCCCTCCTCATCGTGTGCCCCCCTGATGGCGGGGTGGTGGGCCGAGGTCAATGACCTCCTTGGCATTCCGGACGGTGCGCCTTAAGTCTTGCGTCAAATTTGATCCAAGAGGAGCGCGGCATGGCCGACATCAAAGACCCCGAAAACACCGTTCTGGTCGAACTCAAAGACGGCACCGTCACAATCGAATTGCTGCCGGATGTGGCCCCGAAACATGCTGAACGCATGAAGGAACTTGCGCGTGCCGGAGCATATGACAACGTGTGTTTTCACCGCGTGATCGACGGATTTATGGCGCAAACCGGCGATGTGGAGCATGGCGATATGGAAGACGGTTTCAACCTGCGCCGCGCCGGAACGGGTGGGTCCGATCTGCCTGACCTGCCAGCCGAGTTTTCGAAACTGCCACATGACCGGGGCACCTTGGGTGCCGCAAGGTCGTCGAACCCGAATTCCGCGAATTCGCAGTTCTTTATCAACTTCACCGACAACCACTTCCTGAACGGTCAATACACGGTTTATGGCCGCGTGATTTCGGGCATGGAGCATGTGGATGAGATCACCCGGGGTGAGCCGCCGGCAAGCCCGGATCGGATGATTTCGGTCAAGGTTGCGGCGGATGCATAAGCTCGCGTTCGCCTTTGCGATTTTGGCGTCTCCGGCGCTGGCGTCCGGTTTGCAGATCGACATTGCAGGTGAGGCCAACGGCGCGGTGACCATCGACTTGTTCGAAGATGTGGCGCCGCAACATGTCGAACAGATCACGGCGCTGGCGGCAGAAGGGGCTTACGATGGCGTGGTGTTTCACCGTGTGATCGATGGGTTCATGGCGCAAACCGGTGACGTGCAGTTCGGGCAGATTGATGGTGGCGACATGCGCATGGCGGGGCGCGGAGGGTCGGATCGTCCGGACCTGCCGGCGGAGTTTTCTGACCTGTCGTTCGACCGGGGTGTGGTCGGCATGGCGCGTTCTCAGGATCCGGACTCGGCTAACTCGCAGTTCTTCATCATGTTCGCAGAAGGCGCGTTTCTGAACGGGCAATACACGATTGTCGGTGAAGTGACCGAGGGCATGGAGGTTGTGGACGCGATCAAACGTGGCGAAGGCCGAAATGGTGCGGTAATCGGCCAACCTGATGTCATGTCGAAGGTAACGGTGATCGACTGATCATATTGTGCGCGGCCCTTGGGCCGCGCGCTGCTTTTCCCGCCGGGTCTTTCGACCCGTCGGCGGTGGGCGCTGATTGAGGGCTGCCGCTGTCATTTCAGTCCGAAACGCTGTCTGGCCGATCGCGCTTGGGCATATTTTTGAAAAGAAGAAGTTGACATCAGGCTCTCACAGCTGCGTATGGGGGGCTAGGCAGACGTGGTTCAAACGCGCAATCTGGCAGTCAAAGCTTGGGGAGGCCTCGATATGCGTGGAACGTTTTTTGCCGGATTGCTTGCCATATGTTTTGCCAGTGCGAGCTTGGCGAGCCCGGATTTCTGGCGGCACGAGTGGCCTAATACGGATTTTGAGACGACCAGTGTCGAGAATTGGGTCGAAATTCTGTCTGGCGGTCCCCCAAAAGACGGTATTCCGGCGCTGGACGATCCGGATTTCATCCCTGTCGCGGACGAGATGCGGATTGGTGCGACGGAACCTGTTATTGCTTTGGAAATCGGGGGCACGCCGCGTGCCTATCCCATCCGCTACCTGACGTGGCATGAGATCGTGAACGATGAGGTGAATGGCGTACCTGTTGCGGTGACGTTCTGTCCGCTTTGCAATTCGGCCATCACCTTTGACCGGCGTGTGGGTGGGCAGGTGCTGACTTTCGGTGTGTCCGGCAAGCTGCGCCATTCGGACATGGTGATGTATGATCGTGAGACAGAAAGCTGGTGGCAGCAAGCGATCGGGGAAGGGATTGTCGGCGATTATACCGGCACAGAGCTTGAAATCTTGCCAAGCTGGCTGGAAAGCTGGCAGGAATTTTCCACGCGCAATCCCGACGGGTTGGTGATGAAAGAACCGGGATACAATCGCGACTACGGGCGCAACCCGTATCGCGGCTATGACAGTTCAACCAAGCCTTTCTTGTATTCCGGTGAGACGCCGCCGCACGGGATCGATGCCTTGGCGCGGGTGATCCGGGTGGGCGACAGGGCCTGGCCGATGGAGCGGTTGCGGATTGAGGGGGAAGTGACTGAGGCAGGTGTCGTGATTTCGTGGCGGGCCGGACAGTCCTCTGCTTTGGATACGGCGCGGATTGATCAGGGGCGTGATGTTGGCTCGATCCGAGTGCGGGACGGGCAGGGCAGAGACCTGCCGCATGATGTGATGTTTGCGTTCGCCTATCACGCGTTTTGGCCCGACGGCGAATGGATGCTTGGCCAATAAATCATCACCCGGCGCACCGGTTTGGGCCATCTGATCCATGTGCCGCCGAGTTCCTGTTTTTCCGCGCCGGACCGGAGCTTGAAGCGGTTGAGCCCCTCTGGGCCGGTCAGGTGTCCCATGTCCAACATCGAATAGCCATGCGCGCTGAGCCATGTTGCGGCGTGCCAGATCAACAGGTGATGCGCTGAAGTCGCGCGTCCTGTGGGTGTCGTGATGCCTAGATGATAGGTGGCCCAGGGCGCGTGGCAGAGAACTACAATAGCGGCACGCGGCATGCCGTCCTTCCACGCGGATATGACCCTGGCCTGTCCGGGGTTTTCGTGCGCGTAAGCGGACAGAAATGCGGGCGGCCAGTTTCGATACCCGCGCGCCTTTTGTTGTTTCGCCTCTGCCTCAATGACCCATGCGTGGCGCGTGTCGTCAAAGCTTTCATTGCGGATGTCGGGCAGCGCGCGTTCGCCACGGCCCAAGGCATGACGCCATTTTTGATGCATCCGGCGGCGCATGGTGATGGGTGACGCGATGGGAAGCAAAGCGAGTTCGTGGGTTTTTGCCAACCGGCAAAAGCCGCGGAGTTTGGGCACTGGTGTCGGCAGGTTCACGATCAATGGACCTTGAATGTCTAAATCTGCAAGACCTGATAAGTCGCCGTCCGCTGGGCCGCGCGAGATCAGGTTGATGCGCCCGACCAAAGGCACATGGCGCGTTTGGATGAGGCACGGGACGGTGTGCCCCGGTAATGCATGAAACTCCGCTGCTGTTCCGAGAGCGCGGAGTGCTTTTGCAAACGGTTTCGACTGTTGAAGCGGGCAGGGCGGCATGACGCCACCCTGCCTGATCAGGCTTGCGTTAGGGTTAACGCAAGATCACGTGCCGAGCTTGACCAGGGCGTGGCGCTTTTTCCCGGCGCTCAGTTTGATCGGGCTGGCCAAGGCAGCCGCGTCGATCATCAGACCGGCGTCGGTAAGCGGCGCGTCGTCGAGTTTCGCTCCGTTTTCGGCGATCAGGCGTTTCGCTTCCTTGCCTGATTTCGCAAGGCCGGATTTGACGATCAGTTGGACAATCGAAATACCGTCGCCGATGTCGGCTCCGCTCAATGACACTGTTGGCAAATCATCCCCGATACCGCCTTTTTCAAACACCTCGCGGGCGGTCGCTTCGGCATTGGCGGC
>CAZCOX010000233.1:0-5214 GCA_964500115.1 uncultured Rhodobacterales bacterium | reverse complement strand
GACTGCCCTCCACATCCGGCAACGGTTCTGATAGAGACCGAGCCAAGAAAAGCCGAGCAGAAGGGCGCACCTCATGACCACCCCGAAACCCGTTGTTCTGACCATCCTCGACGGCTGGGGCTTGCGGGATGATCCGACGGCCAACGCGCCAAAACTTTCCAAGACGCCCACGATGGATCATCTGATGGCAACCTGCCCCCACGCAACGCTCATCACCCATGGCCCGGACGTGGGTCTGCCAAGTGGGCAGATGGGCAATTCCGAGGTTGGTCATACAAATATCGGCGCGGGGCGCGTTGTTGCCATGGATCTGGGGCAGATCGACCTGGCCATCGAAGACGGCAGCTTTTTCGAAAACGCCGCAATCCTTGAATTTGCAGAGACGGTCAAAAAGGCAAGCTGCACAGCGCATCTCATGGGGGTCGTATCGGACGGCGGTGTGCACGGGCACATCAACCACATCAACGCAGCGGTGAAACTACTGGTAGATCAGGGTTTGTCCGTGGTGGTGCACGCCATCACCGATGGTCGCGATGTGGCGCCGAAATCGGCAGACGGGTTTGTCAAAGACCTCGCGGCATCGCTGCCGGAACCGGCGCGCATTGGCACGGTCATCGGGCGGTATTATGCCATGGATCGCGACAACCGGTGGGACCGAGTAGAACGTGCGTACAACGCCATGGTTCTGGGTCAAGGCGAAACGGCGGACAGCGCCGAAGCAGCCGTGGCGGACGCCTATGCCAACGACCAAACCGATGAGTTTATCGCACCGCATGTGATTGGTGATTACGAAGGTATCCAAGAGGGAGACGGCTTTTTCTGTCTGAACTTCCGCGCGGACCGCGCGCGGGAAATCCTGTCGGCCATCGGCGACCCGGAATTTGACGGGTTTGACCGCGAGAGACCTAAGCTTTCGGTACTTCTCGGCATGGTTGATTATTCAACCGCGCACAATGCTTACATGACAACGGCCTATCCAAAGCAGGAGATCAAAAACACGCTGGGCGAGTGGGTCGCAAAGCATGGCAAACGACAGTTTCGTCTGGCAGAGACCGAGAAGTATCCGCATGTCACCTTCTTTCTAAACGGCGGCGTGGAAAAGCCCGAGGATGGCGAAGACCGCTTCATGCCCAAAAGCCCCAATGTGGCCACCTATGACCTGCAGCCCGAAATGTCATCTGCCGAAGTGACGGATAAGTTCGTGGCAGCGGTCGAGCAGGGGTATGATCTGATCGTCACCAACTATGCGAACCCCGACATGGTCGGCCATACAGGCGATCTTGATGCCGCGATTGCTGCTTGCGAGGCGGTGGATGCGGGCCTTGGCAAAGTGCTGAAAGCAGTTGAGGCTGCGGGTGGCGCTATGATCGTCACCGCGGATCATGGCAATTGCGAAACGATGGTTGATCCCGACACTGGCGGGCCGCACACGGCACATACAACAAACCTTGTCCCTGTGGTGCTTTTCGGAGGTCCGAAAGGTGCCACACTTAATGACGGTCGTCTTGCCGATCTGGCGCCAACGCTTCTGCAATTGATGGGGCTGGATCAACCGTCAGAGATGACCGGGAAAAGCCTGATCCAGTGATGCTCCGTCTTGCTGCATTCTTTTGGCTGATTGGCGCCGTAACCTTATTTGCACAAACGCCCGCTGAGACGGCACAGAACGCAATGGCGGATTTGGAAGCGGCCACACAGAAATTGGATGCCGCACAGTCTGCGCGCGATCGCGTGCGGGCTTTGACAGAAACGGTGAAAGCTTTTGAAACAGGGCTTGTTGCGATGCGTGATGGGTTGCGTGTCGCGTCGATCCGCGAAACCGAATTGCGCCGCGATCTGGATGCGCGCGAGGCTGATGTGACGCGCCTGTTGGCGGCACTTTCCGCGCTTGGCACATCCGTGGGACCACAAACATTTGTGCATCCGGACGGTCCTGTCGGGTCGGCGCGCGCGGGTTTGATGATGGCGTCTATCACGCCCGCCCTGAACGAAGCTGCAGCTGAACTTCGGGCGGATGTGGCAGAGGTGACCGCGTTGCGCGAGCTTCAGCAGGATGCCGCGAACCGCTTGCAGAGCGGATTGTCTGACCTGCAATCTGCACGCACCGCATTGAGCCAGGCCATCGCGGATCGCACGGACCTGCCCCGCAAATTCACCGAGGACGCCACGCGAACTGCAATCCTGATCGCAGCCAGCGAAACGCTTGACGGCTTTGCAAGCGGATTGAGCGAAATTGCGGAAGGTGAGACCGAAGTCAGCTTGCCTTCCGTCACGGATCGTAAGGGTGCCATCCCCATACCGGTGATCGGCGAAGTTTTGCGCCGCGCAGGAGAGACAGATGCCGCCGGTGTCACACGCCCCGGTATTTTGATTGCGACGCGCCCGCAGGCTCTGGTTGCGACACCAACGGCAGCAACAATACGATACCGCGGCCCTTTGCTAGATTATGGGTTGGTCAGCATTCTTGAACCTGAGCCCGACGTACTGTTCGTTTTTGCTGGATTGGGAACCGTGTTTGGTGAGACCGGTCAGGTTATTCCTGAGGGCAGCCCGATAGGTTTGATGGATGGTCCCGCTGGCGTTGCGGCTGATATTCCATCACCATCCGGTGAAAGGACTGGCGGAGCGCTCTCTGAAACGCTCTATATAGAAGTGAGATATCGCGACACGCTCGAAGATCCGCTTGCGTGGTTCGCAGAAGATAAGGGAATGACCGAATGAAAAAAGTCCTCATGGCGGCGTTTGGCGGTACGGTGGCCGGTATCGTGGCCACCACGCAGTTTGTCGGCCCGCTTGTCGCGCAGGAAAGCGCCCGCTCGACAAACGTATATGAACAGCTTGATCTGTTCGGCGACATCTTTGAACGCATCCGCGCGCAATATGTGGAAGAGGTCGATGCAGGTGATCTGATCGAAGCGGCAATTGACGGCATGCTGACCTCGCTTGACCCGCATTCCAGCTATCTGTCACCGGACGATGCTGCCGACATGCGCGTTCAGACGCGTGGTGAGTTCGGTGGCTTGGGTATTGAGGTCACGCAGGAAGACGGGTTCGTCAAAGTTGTTTCGCCTATCGATGGCACCCCGGCAGAAGCCGCTGGCATTGAGGCGGGCGATTTCATCACCCATGTTGACAGCGACTCTGTCCTCGGTCTGACCCTTGACGAGGCGGTCGATATGATGCGCGGGCCTGTTGGCTCTGAGATCATCATCACCGTTGTACGCGAAGGCGAAAGTGAGCCGTTCGATGTGTCGATCATCCGCGACACCATCAAACTGACCGCCGTGCGCACCCGTTTGCAGGGTGACGCGGTTGTTCTGCGCGTGACCACGTTTAACGATCAGACCTATCCCAACCTCGAAGAAGGTTTGAACGAGCAAATCGAAGCGGCCGGTGGCATGGAAAATGTCGAAGGCATCGTTCTGGATCTGCGCAACAACCCGGGCGGATTGCTAAACCAGGCGATCCGCGTGAGTGACGCGTTCCTCGACAAGGGCGAGATTGTCAGCACACGTGGCCGCAATCCGGAAGACGGTGATCGCTATAACGCGACGCCGGGCGATTTGGCGGAGGGCAAACCGATTGTTGTTCTGATCAATGGTGGTTCGGCATCGGCATCTGAAATCGTTGCGGGAGCGTTGCAAGATCACCGGCGTGCAATCGTTGTCGGGACCAAGTCGTTTGGCAAAGGATCGGTGCAAACCGTCATGCCGTTGCGCGGCGACGGCGCGATGCGCCTGACAACTGCGCGGTATTACACGCCATCGGGCCGTTCTATTCAGGCCCTTGGCGTCTCGCCTGACATCGTGGTCGCGCAACCGCGCCGCCCCGAAGCGTCGGAAGAAGAGGATGAAGAGAACATCTTCAACCGGTCCGAAGCTGACCTGCGTGGCAGCCTCGACAATGACAGCCTGAGCGAAGACGAAGTTCGCCAGATCGAGGCGGATCGTGCCAAAGCCGAAGCGGCAGCGGCGCTGCGTGAAGAGGATTACCAACTGGCTTACGCCATTGACATCCTCAAAGGTCTGACGGCCCTGTCTCCTTCAGACGACTGATCCATCACCACGATGGCCGATTATCCAAACCCGGAAGCCTGGCAGCTTCCGGGTTTTTCGTTTGAGGTTTTGGCAGGAGGCGCTCGCAATACAGTGCTACGCGGAACGGGCATGGGCGCTGCGTATGTTTTCAAGTCCACAACCCGGAGTGAGGCACAGTTGGCATGGCTCACGCATGTCAAAAACGCCGCCGACCGCGTTGGGCTACGCGTCGCTTTGCCATTACCGACATCCTCGGGGGCGTTCAGCCACAATGGTTGGACGATGGAGCGCTTCGTCGCGGGCGAATGTGCGACAAGGGATCAACTTGAAACGATAGCACCCAAGCTGGATGCGTTTCATAGACAATCACAAGGCACGCCGCAACGCCCGGGATTTGCGAGCGCGCGCGATCTTATCCAACACGTTACGGGCGGCGATATTGACCTGACTTCGATGCCCCCAGAACTGGTGTCTCAGTGTCGCGCCGCTTGGGCTTTGGTGTCCGAGCAGCCAGGCTGTCTGATTCATGGCGGCGTGAATCCAAGCAACATCATCATCTCAGAAGCAGGCAACCCCGTGCTCTTCGATTGGGACGAGGCGCGCGTTGACCTTGCAACTTTTGACCTCCTTGCACTCGAACAAATATCTGATCCAGTGATCCGCGCCGGTGCCTTGGCATTTGAAATCGCCATGTGTTGGTGTATCGAAACGCAACGCGCGACGGCGCTCGCGCGCGATATGCCCGCCGCGCTCGCCGCTGCTCACTCCTGGAAACGGAACACCACAGAATGACACCCGATGACATCGCATCCCTTCCCTATCGGCCCTGTGTTGGCGTGATGCTTGTCAATCAAGACGGCGATGTTTTTGTAGGTCAGCGCATCGATAACCCGGGGCCTGCATGGCAGATGCCGCAAGGCGGAATCGACAAGGGTGAAACGCCGCGCGAAGCTGCTTTGCGCGAGCTTTGGGAAGAAACGGGAGTTACCGCTGATCTTGTTGCTGTTGAGGCTGAAACCAAGGATTGGGTGCCTTATGATTTGCCGCTCGACCTGATCGGCAAGCTTTGGAAAGGCCGGTATCGCGGACAGGAGCAGAAATGGTTCCTGATGCGTTTCAAAGGCACCGATGCGGACGTGAACATCGCGACCGAGCATCAAGAGTTCAGTCGTTGGCG
>CAZCOX010000232.1:0-5239 GCA_964500115.1 uncultured Rhodobacterales bacterium | reverse complement strand
TGGTAAAGACGTCGCGCAGAATGCCACCTACACCAGTGGCGGCGCCCTGGTAGGGTTCGATGTACGAGGGGTGGTTGTGGCTTTCCATCTTGAAAACAACAGCTTGCCCGTCGCCGATATCGACCACACCCGCGTTCTCGCCCGGGCCGCAAATCACCTGAGGGCCGGTGGTGGGCAGCTTCTTGAGGTGGATTTTGGAGGACTTGTAAGAGCAATGCTCGTTCCACATGGCCGAGAACACACCCAGTTCGGTGAAGGTCGGTTCACGGTTCAGGATACGCAGAATTTCGGCGTATTCGTCATTGTTGATGCCATGGGCAGCAATCAATTCGGGGGTGATAGCGGGGTCTTGCATGCGCGCGTCCTGGGCTTGTGGCCTGTGGCGGCGGTTTAGGGCAAAGCGTACGGGGTGAAAAGGGCGTTTCGAACCGCCTGCGGCGGTCCGACAGGTCAGGGGCTTTGCCCCTCTGCCGCGCTGCGCGCGCCATTCACCCCAAGAGTATTTTTGGCAAGAGGAAGACAAAGTCGGGTGTCTCTTTCCTCTTGCCGTAAATACCGCGGGGGTTTGGGGGCTGGCCCCCAATCGGTCGGACCGCCGCAGGCGGTTCGAAAAGGAAGATGGTTCATAGTGTGCGGGCCGCCTCCAGCACCTCTTCGGCATGACCGGGCACTTTCACCTTGCGCCATTCGCGCGCGATCTTCCCGTCAGCATCGATTAGAAAGGTCGAGCGCTCGATGCCCATGAACTTTTTGCCGTACATGGATTTCTCTTTCCACACGCCATAATCCTCGGACATGGTTCCATGCTCATCCGATATCAGCGGAACAGTGAGTGACTTTTTGGCCATGAACTTTGCGTGGCTGGATATACTGTCTTTCGAAACACCAAAGAGCTTGACGCCAAGTGCATCAAATTCCCCCTGCAGCGCGGTGAAGGCTTCGTTTTCCTTGGTACAGCCCGACGTGTCGTCGCGCGGGTAGAAAAACAGTACTACAGGTGTGCCGCGCAGGGCGGAGAGGGTGACTTCGCCATCTGGCACTCCCTCTACGGGCAGTGTGAAGTCTGGGGCGAGAGCGTCACTCATGGTGCATTCCTTTGGAAATTCGTAATGTTGCGTGGCAATACCGTGTTGATGCCAAAGTGTAAGGTGAAAGGGCGGCGCGTCCAGTGACGGAAACCGAACGCGAGACAGAAACGCAAAAGCGCCCCAGATCGCGCCGCATGCTGCGCGGTGTCGCGTGGGGTCTCGTTTTTATCGCCGTCACCGTTGGCGCCGCGTTTTGGGCCATGGTCGGGCGCAGCGTGTCCGCGCCGGATTGGGTGCGCGACACGGTTGAGGTGCGACTGGCGGATGCGTTGCCCGGGTTCGAAGTGTTGTTCGGTGACGTCCAGTTGCGGCTGGAACGCGATGGGCGGACGCGGATCATTCTTCTTGATGTAGATGTGCAGACCGACACTGGCGCGCCGGTTGCGGTCCTGTCGGATGTTGAGATCGGTCTCGCCGTACCAGACCTTGTTCGTCGCCGCTTGATCTTGCGCGACCTCAGTGTCAGCGGCGCGTTTGTGACGCTCAAGCGGGATCGCGCGGGGCGGTTGGGGCTGGCTCTGGGTGACGCGTTTGACGTCAGCGGCGAGACGCCGGATGTGCCAACCTTGATCGCGCGGGTTGATACGCTGTTGCAGAACCCGCGTCTGGCCAAGCTTGATGCGGTTGAGGCGGACGCGTTGACCTTGCGCTTCGAGGATGCCCGCGCGCGGCGCGGGTGGACGGTTGATGGCGGGCGCATCGCTTTGGCGCGAGACAGAACACAGTTGCGTTTGTCGGGCGACTTTGCGCTGCTTGGCGGTGGAGCAACAGCAACGCGGCTGCAGTTGAATGCATCCTCCACCATTGGTCAGACGTCCATGGCGTTTGGTGTGTCTTTGGATGATATGCCGTCGCAGGATATTGCCACGCAAGGCCCGGCGCTGGCGTGGCTTGGCGCGTTGAAAGCACCAATCTCCGGCGATTTGCGCGCGACGATGCGCGAAGATGGGCGTCTCGATGTGTTGAATGCTGCGCTGCAAATAGACGCCGGCGTGGTTCAACCCGGGCGGGACACACCGCCCATTCCGTTTCAATCCGCCCGAAGCTATTTTTCCTATGACCCCGATCAATCGCTGATCACCTTTACAGAGCTGTCGGTTGACAGCGCCATGGGCCGTGCGGTTGCCGATGGGCGTGCGGTTCTGGAGGGGATGGAGAGCGGAATTCCATCTCAGATGCTGTCCCAGGTGCGGTTCAGCCAACTCGAAATGGCGGCAAATGATCTTTTCCCCGATCCGCTGGCGCTGGCCCGGGCGGAGTTGGACTTTCGCCTGAGGCTTGACCCGTTCGAGATTGATCTGGGGCGATTGTGGATCGATGACCCGGCCGCCCCGCTGCGGATGCGCGGATCGCTTTCGGCGCAGGACGACGCCTGGCGATATGCGTTGGACGGCAATTTCGGTGAGGTGACGCCAGAGGCGCTGATGCGGGTCTGGCCGCCAGCGGTGGCAGCGCGCACGCGTCACTGGGTGTCGGACAACATATTGGACGGGCGTTTGTTGCAGGGGCAATTTGCCTTGCGGTCTCAGGATGACGCGCGCCCGCGCGTATTTTTGAACGCGGATTTCGAGGATGCAGAGGTGAGGTATGCGCGCACCTTGCCACCTGTCACTGGCGGGCGTGGCACGCTGACGCTGGAGGGTGACCGTTTTTCGGTACGAACGCTGTCAGGTGCGATTGAGCCGCCGCAGGGTGGCCCGATTGATGTGTCGGGCAGCACATTTGTGATCCCTGACACACGAAAGCGTCCGGCGGACGGGCAATTGGCCTTCGCGGGCGACGGAGAGATCGAGGCGGTTCTGTCTTTCCTTGATAGCCCCAAGCTGGAGATCATGCAGAAAGCGAAACGCCCCGTGGACCTGCTCACCGGGCGGGTGCGGTTTGACGGCACGCTTGATCTGCCGCTGCGCCGGGGCAATCGGTTTTCGGACATGGCGCTGAATGTCTCGGGTCGGGCGACAGGCATCTCCAGTGACAGCATCGTGCCCGGGCGTGTTTTGGCGGCGCGGGCGCTGGATGTGACGGTCAATAACGAGGTATTGCAGGTCTCTGGCCGCGCAGCTTTGTCAGACGTACCCTTCGAAGGAAGCTGGACCTTGCCGATCCCGAAACCGGGCGAACGGGCGGAGGGCAGCGTAGTTGAGGGGCAGGTGACCCTATCGGAAGCGGCGGCCCGCGCCTTTGGCGTGGCTCTGCCGGATGGTGCGGTGTCGGGGAGCGGGCTTGGGCAATTGCGTGTCAACCTGCGGCGCGGTGCGCCACCTGCATTTGAGCTGACCTCACGCTTGCAAGGGATCGGCGTGTCGTTGCCACCGATTGGGTGGAGTTTGCCCCGCAACCAGGCCGGAGAGCTTCAAGTCGCCGGGGAATTGTCCCGTCCCGCAAAAGTCGACACGTTGCGACTCAGCGGGCCGGGGTTGGAGGCGCGCGGGGCTGTTCGTTTGAACGATGATGGCTCACTCAACGCCATTGCGCTGGATCGCGTGCGCGCTGGCAATTGGTTGGATGCGCCCGTGACGCTGCGCGGGCGAGGGGCGGGCAACCCGCCGTCGGTTCAGATCGCAGGTGGCCAGATCGATTTGCGCAACGCGCCGTTTGGCCGTGGCCGCAGCGGCGACGCATCGGGGGCCGCGGTGCCGCTTGCGCTGGCCATAAACGAATTGCGTGTGTCCAACAGCATTCGTTTGACGGATTTTCGCGGCGACTTGCGATCTGGCGGCGGGCTGTCCGGAAATTTCACAGCGTCCGTCAACGGCAATGCGCCGATTGCGGGTGAGGCTATTCCGCAAAACGGCGGCACGGCGTTTCGCATTCGATCCGACAATGCGGGGCGGGTCATTCGCGAAGCAGGCATTCTAAAATCAGTGGCCGGCGGCGACATGACGCTGACCTTGGCGCCGGTCGCAGGACAGCCAGGCAGCTATGACGGTGCGTTGGATGTGGCTGGCCCGCGTTTGCGCAATGCGCCGGGGATCGCGTCACTTTTGGACGCGATCAGCATTGTCGGATTGCTGGACCAGTTGGAAGGTCCCGGCATCCTTTTCAGCGAGGTTGAGGCGCGGTTCAGACTGACGCCCGATCGTGTGATCCTGACCCAATCCAGCGCGACGGGGCCGTCCATGGGCATCTCGCTTGATGGTATTTACAACCTCGCGACCAGCACGCTCGACATGCAAGGGGTGTTGTCACCGATCTATTTCCTGAATGGGATCGGCAGTATCCTGACGCGCAAGGGCGAGGGGTTGATCGGGTTCAACTTTACTCTAAGTGGCGCGGCAAGCGATCCGCAGGTTGGGGTTAATCCGCTGTCGGCCCTGACACCCGGTATGTTTCGCGAAATTTTCCGCAAACCGCCGCCCACAACCGGGCAATGACGGGTTTTGCTTGGCGGCGTTCGGCGCTAAAGGCTGCGGCCTGAAACCAGGGGTGGCGCGGATGAAGCTGAGCGACTTTGATTTTGACCTGCCGGACGACCTGATTGCGACGCGACCAGTGTCGCCGCGCTCCTCTGCGCGTTTGCTGTATGCCGAAAGCGGCGGCTTGTCTGATCGCCATGTCAGCGATTTGCCAGACATCCTGCGACCCACAGACCGGTTGGTGCTGAACGACACCAAAGTCATTCCGGCCCGCCTGTTCGGCATCCGTCGCCGCGATGGCGCGGCAGGCCCGTCTGAGGCAAAGATCGAGGTCACGCTCCTAGAAGCGCGTGCCGATGGCACGTGGTCGGCGCTGGTTAAGCCATTGAAAAAGCTGAGAGACGGGGAGGAAGTTGAATTCTCGGCTGATTTGTCGGCTATTGCCGAAGGGCGTGCAGATGGGCAGGCGTTTCTACGGTTCAACCTAGTCGGCGACGATTTTGATGCGGCACTGGCAGAGGCAGGGGCTATGCCTTTGCCCCCCTACATCGCCGCCAAACGCCCGGCCGATGCCCGCGACAAGACAGACTATCAGACCGTCTGGGCACGCAATTCCGGTGCGGTGGCAGCGCCAACTGCCTCTTTGCACTTTGATGACGCCTTGGTGGCGGCGTTGCAGACCAAGGGCATCGGCATGACGTTTGTCACGCTGCATGTCGGCGCGGGTACATTCCTGCCGGTCAAGGTCGAGGATGTGACCACCCACAAGATGCACGCCGAATGGGGGCAGGTCAC
>CAZCOX010000231.1:0-5262 GCA_964500115.1 uncultured Rhodobacterales bacterium | reverse complement strand
TCGCGCAGCCGCGTCCTTCGGGGTCTTGCACGACGTAGGAAATCGTATTCGTCGCATCATCAAAAAAGCCGGTCACTTTGGGTGTCATCGCAGCCTCCGTTTGTTTCGACAAACATATAAGCATAATTGAATACGTGGCAAGAGATTCCCTGCGCAGACTTGTGAAAGTTGTTTTGTTGGGGGTAGGAGCGGTGCATGCCGTTGCCTTTTCGTCGTTATGCCATTTACCACGTCCCTAGCGCAGCGCTTGGTGAGTTTGGCGCGTCTTGGCTGGGGTGGGACTGTGATTCGGGGCAACCCATAGCCAACCCTGCAACGTCAGATTGGACCGTGGGTGCGCGGCGCTATGGATTCCACGCAACGTTGAAAGCGCCGTTTCGACTGGCTGAGGGCACGACTGAAACCCAACTTTTGGACGGGCTTGCGGGTTTGGCTCAGAGGACAGCGCCAATATCACTCGCAGGGTTAGAACCGCAGTGGATGGGGCGGTTTTTGGCATTGGTGCCTTCCATGCAGTCGGCCCAGTTGCAGTCCTTTGCCGCGCAAGTTGTCAAGGAAATGGACGTGTTCCGCATGCTCACCGCAAAGGCGGATCAAGCCAAGTACGCAAACGGAAACCTGTCGCCGCAGCAGCAGGAGAATCTGGCAAATTGGGGTTACCCGTATGTTTTGGATACGTTTCGCTGTCATTTGACCTTAACTGACCGCGTGTCGAAAGATGCACGGCGTGCCGTCAACGACGCTTTGAGGGAAGCGCTTGGCGACATGCCGAGACCCTATGTGATCGATCACGTCTCAGTGGTTGGCGAAGGCCAAGACGGCATGTTCTATCAGATTGGACGCTACGCGCTGGGCGCACCCCCGGTTGGGTCGGACAGGTAAGCCAATACATCGTTTTTGCCGATCACTCCGATCTGCGCGCCGTTTTCGACGACAGCAAGATCGCTTTCTTGACCCACCAGCGTTGTCATGACCTCTTGCACGCGGGCATCCGCATCGACCGACTCTGCCGCCGCGATACCACTCTCCTCGCGCATCACATCACGCGCGCGCAGAACACCAAGCGGGTTCATGTGTTGAACGAAATCCGCGACGTAGTCGTTAGAGGGATTGCGGAAAATATCTTGCGGTGTGCCGCATTGCACGATTCGGCCGCCTTCCATGATGGCGATGCGATTGCCGATCTTGAAAGCTTCGTCCAGGTCATGGCTGACAAAGATGATTGTCCGTTTCAGCCGCGCTTGCAGTTCCAGCAATTCATCTTGCAGCTTTGTCCTGATCAACGGGTCAAGCGCAGAGAAGGGTTCATCCATTAGGAGAATCGGCGCATCTGTGGCGAACGCGCGGGCCAGCCCAACGCGTTGCTGCATTCCGCCGGACAATTCCGACACTTTGCGGTCCGCCCAATCGGCAAGACCGACAAGCGCAAGCTGCGTTTCGACACGGTCTTTGCGGTCGGCCTTAGACATGCCGCCCAATTCCAATCCAAGACCCACATTCTCTCGAACAGAGCGCCATGGCAAAAGACCGAATTGCTGAAATACCATTGCCACATGTTTCAATCGAACTTGCCGCAAAGAGTCGGCACTCGCGTTTGTGACGTCGACGAGGCTGGACCCGTCATGAACGCGGACACATCCCCGAACAACCGGATTTAACCCGTTCACCGCCCGCAAAAGCGTAGATTTGCCCGAGCCAGACAAACCCATCAGAACAAGGATTTCGCCCTCAGCGACGCTAAGCGAACAATTGTGCACGCCAAGAACTTGCCCCGTGGCTGATTGGATTTCGCTGCGGTCCTGCCCCTCATCCATCAAGGGCAGTGCGCTTTCAGGCTTTTCGCCAAAAACGATGGAAACGTTGTCAAATTCTACCTGAGGTTTGCTCATTTTGATCGCTCCATCCGCAGCATGCGGTCAAGAATGATCGCGACCACAACGATGACGAACCCGCTTTCAAACCCGCGTGCCGTGTTCACCTGATTGAGCGCGCGCACAACCGGAACGCCCAAACCATCCGCGCCGACAAGCGCCGCGATTACGACCATAGACAGCGACAGCATGATCGTCTGGTTCAGCCCTGTCATGATTTGCGGCAGGGCTGAGGGAAGCTCAACCTTCCACAAAAGCTGTTGTTTAGTGGCACCGAATGCTTCTGCCGCTTCGATCAGTGGCGTGGGCGTTGAACTCACCCCAAGATGCGTGAGCCGGATCGGTGCGGGCAACACAAAGATCACCGTTGCGATCAAGCCCGGCACCATGCCGATGCCGAAAAAGACAATCGCAGGGATAAGATAGACAAAAGTGGGCAGCGTTTGCATCAGGTCGAGAACCGGGCGCGCCCAGGCATATAGCTGCGGCCTATGGGCCATTGCAATCCCGATTGGTACGCCGACGCCCATGCAGACAACGCAGGCTGACAGGACCAGTGTCAGGCTCTCGGTCGTTTCTTCCCAATATCCCTGGTTGATGATGAACAGAAAGCCCACAAACACAAAAAGAGCGACCTTCCAACTGCGTTGCAGGTAGTATGTCAGGGCAACGAAAAAACCGATGATGACAAGCGGATGCGGTGTTTGCAGCAGCCACAGAAACCCGTCAATCATCGCCTCCAGCGTGTCGGCCAGCGCATCGAAGAAAAAAGCGCCATTGCTTTCGAGCCATTCGAACCCGTCACCGGCGATCTTTCCGACCGGAATCTTATTCTCCGTCAGCCATTCCATACGTCATCTCATCAATCGGGAAAGTCAAAGAAAAGGGGCGGCCTGTGGCCGCCCCGGTTTCATTATTCAAGTGCGGCTTTCACTGCGGCGACAGCATCCCCACCATCTTTGGTGGTCACGCCGTCTAGCCAGCCCATGAAGGCATCAGGATTTGCTTTCAGCCAAGCCTCCGCCGCGTCGCGGGCGTCTTCGCCATCGTTCAGGATCGCGCCCATGATTTCGTTTTCCATGGCCAGCGTAAACTCAAGGTTGTTCAAAAGCTTGCCAACATTCGGGCAGGCATCGACATAGCCCGCGCTTGTGTTGGTAAAGACTGTTGCACCACCAAGGTTCGGGCCAAACCAGTCATCGCCTCCTTCGAGGTAGGACATCTCGAAATTGGCGTTCATCGGGTGCGGTTCCCACCCAAGAAACACAACCGGCTCACCGCGGTCATCGGCGCGCGCGACCTGCGCGAGCATGCCCTGTTCAGAGCTTTCGACCACTTCAAATCCTTCAAGGCCAAAGGCATTGTCGGCGATCATGTCCATGATCAGGCGGTTGCCATCATTGCCCGGTTCGATACCGTAAATTTCGCCTTCGAGCGCGTCTTTGTGAGCCGCAATGTCTGCAAAATTGGCAATGCCAAGGTCAGATGCGGCTTTGTTGACCGCCAGCGTATACTTCGCGCCTTCGAGGTTGGCGCGGACGGTATCTACTGTGCCTGCCTCGCGGTAGGGGGCGATGTCTGCCTCCATCGTCGGCATCCAATTGCCGAGGAAGATATCCACGTCGCCTTCGGCCAACGCGGTGTAGGTCACGGGTACGGAAAGTACTTTGATATCAGTGTCGTAGCCGAGTGCGTCCAGAACCACTGTGGTGGCAGCGGTTGTTGCTGTGATGTCGGTCCAACCGACGTCAGAAAAAGTCACGTCGTCGCAGTTGGCGTATGCGGAACTGGCCGCAAAGATCGCCAGAACAGAAAGCGATGATTTCAGCATTTGGTGGTCTCCCAATGTTGGTTCTTTTTGTTGATTGACGAGTCAATAAAAAACGCCATACGGTCCGGTCGTCAACTGTTAAGAGGTCAGACGTGCCGAAACTCGGGATGGAGCCTATACGCCGTGCAGCATTGGTGAAAGCCACGATTGATGAGATTGGGCAGGCGGGGTCATTGGATGTGACCGTCGCCCAGATCGCGCGGCGTGCGGGGATGTCATCGGCATTGGCACACCACTATTTCGGCGGAAAAGACCAGATCTTTCTGGCGGCGATGCGCCATACACTCAGCCTCTATTCGGCAGAGGTCCGCGGCGCATTGGCGATGGCGAAGGGCCCGCGCGCCAGAACCGAGGCGATCATCCGCGCTGGGTTTTCCAGTTCGAATTTCCGTCGCGAAGTCATTGCGGCCTGGCTGAATTTTTATGTGCTGGCGCAATCCGATGATGGCGCGTGCCGGTTGCTGTCGATCTACCAGCGTCGGCTGCATTCGAATCTGGTCTTTAACCTGCGCGCGCTGATCGGTCCGCGCGCGGGTGAAGCCGCCACGCGGATCGCCGGGCTGATCGACGGGCTTTACCTGCGCGAGGCTTTGGGATGCGGCCCGTCCTCTGGCGACGAAGCAACGCGGCAGGCGCTGACCTTGCTGGACTACGAATTGAAACACGCTGGAAAGGGCGCAAGATGACCTATCCGACCCAACCAAACGCAAGTCATTTCATCGATGGTGAGTACGTCGAGGACACCAGCGGCACGCCGATCCCGGTGATTTACCCAGCGACGGGCGCGCAAATCGCGACGGTCTATGCCGCAACGCCCGCGATTGTCGAAAAAGCCGTCGCATCTGCGCAGCGTGCACAGAAAGAATGGGCGGCGATGTCGGGCACAGAGCGTGGCCGTGTTTTGCGACGGGCAGCTGATATCATGCGCGAACGGAACCATGACCTGTCGGTTCTGGAAACGCATGACACGGGCAAACCTTACCAAGAAACCATAGCTGTGGACGCGACCAGCGGTGCAGATGCATTGGAATATTTCGGCGGCTTGGCGGGCAGCCTCACGGGCGAGCACATCCAGCTTGGCGAAGATTGGGTCTACACGCGGCGCGAACCCCTGGGGGTTTGCGTTGGCATCGGCGCGTGGAACTACCCAACACAGATCGCGTGCTGGAAAGGCGCGCCCGCCTTGGCCTGCGGCAATGCGATGGTGTTCAAGCCATCCGAAACGACGCCGCTTTGCGCGTTAAAGGTCGCCGAAATTCTGCACGAAGCCGGTTTGCCCCCAGGGGCATACAACGTTGTCCAAGGGCTGGGCGAAGTGGGTGCATCGCTGGTATCTGACCCTCGCGTGGCAAAGGTGTCGCTCACGGGTTCGGTTCCGACCGGAAAAAAAGTCTACGCGGCGGCGGCAGCACAGCTGAAGCACGTCACAATGGAATTGGGTGGCAAGTCACCGTTGATCATCTTTGAAGATGCGGATCTCGACAACGCAGTCGGGGGCGCGATCCGCAAGTCACCGTTGATCATCTTTGAAGATGCGGATCTCGACAACGCAGTCGGGGG
>CAZCOX010000230.1:0-5271 GCA_964500115.1 uncultured Rhodobacterales bacterium | reverse complement strand
TCAGTGGTGAGCCGTATAGGATTCGAACCTATGACCCACTGATTAAAAGTCAGTTGCTCTACCAACTGAGCTAACGGCCCACTGGCGGGGTATCTAGAAAGTGGGCGGAGGCGGGTCAACCCCCAAAAGAGACAATCGTCACAGCGCTTTGCGCACAGTCTGTTTCGTCGCGGTGCTTTGTCTGGAATTGTGGATGCAAGCGGCGTATATGCCCGCCTGACATGGTACGCGCGACACACGATATCTCGTTCATGAAAATGCATGGGCTCGGCAATGATTTTGTCGTGCTCGATCTGCGTGCGCGCGACGTGGTTGTCACGCCAGAGCTTGCCAGGGCCATTGGCGACCGCCATCGCGGGGTCGGCTTTGATCAACTGGCGACGATTGAGGCGGGCGCAAATGGCGCAGATGCGCATCTGGTGTTCTTTAACGCCGATGGCTCCACCTCTGCCGCCTGTGGCAACGCCACCCGCTGCATCGCGCGGCATTTGATGGATGAAACAAGCGCCGACGCGCTGACATTAACGACCGAGCGCGGCACGCTCTTTGCCCGTGATCAGGGTAACGGGATAACCTCTATCAACATGGGCCAGCCCCAGTTGGACTGGCGGGACATTCCGCTCGCGCGGGCGATGGACACGTTGGAACTGCCCATCGAAGGCGCCCCCACCGCGACCGGCATGGGCAACCCACACTGCACCTTCTTTGTCGACGATGCAGACGCTGTTGATTTGGAGGCGCGGGGGGCCGAGATAGAGCATCACCCGCTCTACCCGCAGCGCACCAATGTGCAATTCGCAAGCGTCATTGGCGAAAACCACCTCCGCATGCGCGTCTGGGAACGCGGCGTCGGCGTCACGCTGGCGTCGGGGTCGTCGTCCTGCGCCACCGCCGTTGCTGCCGCGCGGCGCGGCCTGACCGGGCGCGCCGTGACAATCGATCTTGATGGCGGGCGGATTGAGGTGGACTGGCGCGACGATGGCGTCTGGATGACCGGACCGACATCCCATGTTTTCACCGGCACGTTGACCCGCGACTGGCTGGTGTCGGTGACATGACCGCGCCCAAGTTCACCACCTTGGGCTGTCGCCTGAACGCCTACGAAACCGAGGCGATGAAAGACCTCGCGGGTCAAGCGGGCCTCAGCGGCGCGCATGTGATCAACACCTGCGCCGTCACGGCTGAGGCTGTCCGCAAAGCTCGGCAGGAAATCCGCCGCATCCGCCGCGATGACCCGGAGGCGAAGATCATCGTCACCGGTTGCGCCGCACAGACCGAGCCTGAAACCTTTGCCGGGATGAGCGAGGTCGATGCGGTCATCGGCAACACCGAAAAGATGACACCTGACACGTGGAAGGGTCTGGCGGCTGATTTTGTTGGCGAGACTGAAAAGGTGCAGGTCAACGACATCATGTCGGTCACGGAAACTGCGCAGCACCTGATCGACGGGTTTGGCACGCGGTCTCGGGCCTATGTGCAGGTCCAAAACGGCTGCGATCACCGCTGCACCTTCTGCATCATCCCTTATGGCCGCGGCAATTCGCGCTCCGTTCCGGCTGGCGTCGTCGTGGATCAGATCAAGCGGCTCGTCGACAAGGGCTTCAACGAAGTGGTGCTGACCGGCGTTGACCTCACCAGTTGGGGCGCGGATCTGCCCGCACAGCCTAAACTCGGTGATTTGGTGATGCGCATCCTCAAGCTGACGGATGTGCCGCGCCTGCGGATCAGTTCCATCGACTCCATCGAAGTTGATGAGAACCTGATGCTGGCCATCGCGACAGAGCCACGCCTGATGCCGCATCTACACCTGAGCCTGCAACATGGTGACGACCTGATCCTCAAGCGGATGAAGCGACGTCACCTGCGCGATGACGCGATCCGCTTCACCGAAGAGGCGCGCAAACTGCGCCCCGATATCACCTTCGGGGCCGACATCATCGCGGGTTTCCCCACAGAGACCGACGCGCATTTCGAAAACTCGCTCAAACTTGTGGACGACTGCAACCTAACTTGGCTGCATGTCTTCCCCTACTCCGCCCGTCCCGGCACACCCGCTGCGCGCATCCCGTCCAAAGTTGATGGGGCAACGATCAAAGCCCGCGCTGCGCGCCTCCGCCGTGCCGGTGAACAGGCCGTCGCGCGCCACCTTGCGGCGCAACAGGGCCGCACGCACAGCATCCTGATGGAAGCACCCGACATGGGCCGGACAGAGCAGTTTACCGAAGTCCGCTTTGCAGCCCCCCAACCCGTGGGCGAGATTGTCACCGCGACGATCACCGGGCAGGACGGCCGCCAGCTCGTCGCATGAGCCGCATCATCTTTCTGCACGGCGCGTCGAGCAGTGGGAAATCCACGCTTGCCCGGGCCATCCGCGCGGCTTCACCCGACCCGTGGATGCACCTCTGCTTCGACACGTTTCGTGACAGCGGTGCCTTGAAGCCTGACAGTTATCCAAACTGGCCCGACAAACGCAGCGCAGTGTTTTCTGCCCTACAACAGAGTTTTCAGGCCTTTGCCGACGCAGGCCTTGACTTGATCGTCGAACACATCCTCGACACGCCGGGCTGGCACGCCAACCTGCAACAGCGCTTCGCGAGCCATGACCTGCTCTTTGTCGGATTGCATACGCCCGCGAATACCCTCGACGCACGCGAGGAAAGCCGAACGAACCGCGCACGTGGCTCCGCGCGCGAAGATGCGACGCGCATTCATGCGGGGCTAAATTACGACCTCGAACTCGACGGCACCGCCCCACCCCAATTCAACGCCAAGCAGGTTCTCACAGCAACGCCGTCACCCGGCTCGGCTTTCTTTGCATCATCCATCGACATCTAACACCGCCGAACCACATCAAAATTCGGCGCGTGCCAATTGCGC
Source organism: uncultured Rhodobacterales bacterium (assembly GCA_964500115.1). Taxonomy (GTDB): domain Bacteria; phylum Pseudomonadota; class Alphaproteobacteria; order Rhodobacterales; family Rhodobacteraceae; genus Marivita. Next base: position 2,394 of record CAZCOX010000230.1, on the reverse strand, counting down.
CCATTCGTCAATTCAGCCATGAACGGTGCCATGACCGACCAATCCCGCGCGCTTTTTGTCCACTTGCTGACGGCCTCCGGCGCTGTCTTTGCCATGCTGGCCTTGCTTGCTGCGGCGCAAGGCGAGTGGTCGATCATGTTCCTCTGGCTCGTTGTCGCCTTTGCGGTCGACGGCATCGACGGACCGCTCGCGCGGAAATATGACGTCAAAACCAACGCCCCGCGCTTTGACGGGGTGCTGCTCGACCTGATCATCGACTACCTCACCTACGTCTTCATCCCGGCCTTCGCGCTGTTCCAATCGGGTCTCTTGCCCGGTTGGACAGGCTGGATCGCAATTATCATCATCACGTTCAGTTCGGCCATGTACTTTGCCGATGTCCGCATGAAGACATCTGACAACTCCTTTCAGGGCTTTCCAGGATGCTGGAACATGCTCATCCTCGTGCTCTTTGCGATTGAACCGAATTTCTGGGTCTCTTTGACGCTCGTCGCAATCCTCGCTCTTGCGATGTTCCTTCCGCTCAAATTTATCCACCCGGTGCGCACCGAACGCTGGCGCACCTTGTCCTTGCCCATCGCACTGGCCTGGACGTTTTTTGCAGGCTGGGCAGCCTGGGTCGATTTCCACCCTGAAAGCTGGGCGCATTGGGGCTTGATCGCGACGTCGCTCTACCTCGTTCTCGTTGGGATCGTTCAACAAATCCTGCCACCGAAAAACGCCTGATTGCCATTTCCGGCAAAGCAGGTCATGGCAGACCCATGTTCGCCCCCAAAGCCCAGAACCCCATTCTTGCCGCTCTGCTGACGCTGCTGGCGTCGGCCTTTGTCGCGGGCACGACTTTGATGGCAAAGCTACTGGGCACCGATGCGCTGGGGCCACCTCTGAACCCGCTGCAGATCAGCCAGGGTCGCTTTATCTTTGCACTACTCGCTCTGTCCATCGCTGGCCTGATCCTGCGCCACCGGTTCGAGGAGATTGCCTGGAAAACCCATACACTGCGCGTGTTCTTTGGCTGGGGCGGTGTGACGCTGATGTTCGCCGCAGCGGCGTTTATCCCGCTCTCGGACGCAACCGCGATCAGCTTTCTAAACCCGGTCTTCGCGATGCTGCTGGCCATCCCCCTGTTGGGCGAACGCGTCGGCCCCGTCCGGCTCGGGGCTGCGGTCATCGCACTCATGGGAGCGATGATCCTCCTGCGGCCAACACCCGAAGCCTTCCAACCCGCAGCCCTACTCGCGCTCGGGGCCGCTATTGCACTTGGGTTCGAGGTGATTGTGATCAAACGCCTCACCGGGCGCGAAGGGCCGATGCAAATCCTGCTCGTGAACAACCTGATCGGTGTCATTATCTCCAGCGCTGCCGCGATCTGGGTCTGGATCGCCCCGACGCCCGCACAATGGATGGCGCTCGCAGGCATCGGCTTTCTGATGGCCGCCGCGCAGTCGTGCTTTATCAACGCCATTGCGCGGGCCGATGCCAGCTTTGTTGGCCCGTTCTTCTATGCAACGCTCGTGTTCGCCGCACTCTACGACTTTGCCATCTTCAACGTGCGCCCCGATGCGATTTCCCTGATCGGAACCGTCATCATCCTGTGCGGCGCAGGCCTTTTGATGTGGAGAGAAGGCCGCAGGCGGTAAGCTGCGGGTTGTAACTCGCCCACGCATGATTAGAATAAGGGCCGACTGAAAGATTGTGGGCGGCCAACAGCACGGGCCGCTCTTTTTGATGGAGGGCGAGCATGTCCTGGACCGATGAACGCGTTGAAACGCTGAAAAAGATGTGGGGCGAAGGCCAGTCGGCCAGCCAGATCGCCAAGGAACTGGGCGGCGTGACCCGCAATGCGGTGATCGGCAAGGTACATCGTCTGGGCCTGTCCAACCGCGCGGGTGCGGCTGGTGCTGCCAAATCGGACGCGAAACCAAAGGCAGAGGCCAAACCAAAGGCCGCGCCAAAAGCCGCGCCGGCCAAACCGGCAAAGCCCGAAGTGGTCATGGAAACCAAATCCGCCACCCCACCGCCGACACCGCGCCGCCAGATCATTCCGGCAGGCCAGCCACTGCCACCGCAGCCTTCCGCGAACGAGATCAGTCCCGAAGCACTTGCCAAGGTGAACGAGGTTGAAAAGAAGGCCAAAAAGCTGTCCCTCATGGAACTGACCGAGCGCACCTGCAAATGGCCAGTGGGTGACCCGGCAACCGAAAACTTCTGGTTCTGCGGCCTGCCTGTCAAACAGGGAAAACCTTACTGCGAAGCCCATGTCGGCGTCGCCTTCCAACCGATGAGCGCGCGCCGCGACCGTCGGCGTTGACGCATACCGCCTTTGCATTCTGTCGCACGTGACACCACCAATCGCGCGCCCTATAAGGCGCGCGACGTGACATTTGGCAGAGC
>CAZCOX010000229.1:0-5278 GCA_964500115.1 uncultured Rhodobacterales bacterium | reverse complement strand
CTAGCAGATACCCGCCGAAAACCATGAGAAATGTGAATGAAATGCCGGCAAGAGCGATCATGCCACGGCTCCTCTATCTGGAAAATCTGTCATTCACATCACGACGAATTCTGCGTGAAGCGCGCCTGCGGCCTTAATCGTTTTGAGGATATCGATCAGATCATTTGGCGCAATTCCCAGAGCGTTTAAACCAGCAACAACATCGGAAAGATTTGTGCCGCCATTGACCTCGGCAAGTGAAATGCCTGGAGCTTCGTCAATTTGCGCGGCGGTTCTTGGCACAACAACAGTTTCTCCTTCCGCGAAAGGATTCGGCTGAATTGCGAGCGGTTGTTCCTGCACAGTGAGGGTCAGATTGCCCTTCGAAACGGCAACTCTGGACACACGCACGTCTTTACTGATTACAATTGTTCCGGAGCGTTGATCGACGACAACCCGAGCGACCGTATCTGGTTCAATCCGCAGGTTTTCAATTTGTGCAATTGCGTGCGCTGGCGATCTGGCGCTGGCAAAATCCAGACGTAATCGAATTGTGCCTGAATCCGTCATCCGGGCGTAAGCCCCCCCTGCCGCGACATTTATCGCGCGCTCAATCCTTGAGGCCGTTGAGAAATCGGGTGTTTTCAAAGCAATTGTCAAGCTTTGAAGCGCGTCAAGATCGAAGGGTACTTCTCTCTCTATGGTCGCGCCGGAAGGGATGCTGCCAGCAGTTGGAACACCTTGGGTGGTGTTTGCTGCGGCACCTTCGGCCACGACACCACCAGCAATGATCGAACCTTGTGCGACCGCATAAATCTGACCATCGGCGGCGTTTAACGGTGTCATGACCAGTGTGCCGCCCCGCAAACTTGATGCGTCGCCTATGGCCGAAACCGTGACGTCCATTCGGCTGCCAGCACGGGCAAAGGGTGGCAATTGGCCCGTTACAATCACTGCAGCGACATTCTTGGCGCGAAATTGTTCGCCTGTGACATTGACTCCCAATCGTTCGAGAATGTTTGACATCATGTCTTCGGTAAATGGCGCATTGCGGAGCCCATCGCCTGTTCCGTCGAGACCGACGACCAAACCATAGCCAACGAGATCATTTCCGCGCACGCCCTCAAAATGTGTGAGGTCTTTCAGGCGGACGCCTTGGGCGTGAGAGATAAGCGGAAAAAGGCTAAACAGAATTGCCCAAAACAGCCTGATCATCGGAGATACCCCGCGAGCGAGACTTGGCTTTGACGGGCAGTGATTTGGTAGAAGATATCGAGTTGCTGTTGTGACGCTTCAAAGCGCGACACGGCTGCATATTGATCGATACCAACCAAGGTGAGGCGATCTATTTCGGTCTGAGCGGCGCTGCTTGTTGCGCGGTCGGTCGCCTCGGCAATACGCGCCTGCATCAAACCCACGTCGCTTCGCTGATCAATGAACATCTGTTTCGCCGAGCGCAATGCGGATTGTGCCTCTTCGAGCAGCGCCTTTCTTTCGCGTAGTGGCAACGAAACAGCTGCGTCGTCAGCAAACGTGGCCATCGCGAGTGCTTTGAGCGTCTCTCTGAATGATTGATCGTCAGCGCGCAGTGAGAACGCGGCGGTCTGCCCTTGACCGAGCGACGTCGTTACGAACCCGGTGTTTGAGCCCAAATAGGCGTCAGTTTCAAAATCGCCACCGGCCGTGTCGAACCACAAATCGAGTGCTGAAACCACGTCTGCTGCTGTGGTGGCGGTGGTGAGATTTGGTCCAATGTCGTCTAGTATGTCCGCACCATTTGCCAATGGCGCTGTGTTCGTCGCGGTTCCTGCAAACAGGTATTTGCCAGCAATATTCGTATTCAGCGCACCAACCGCGTCCAAGAACGCATTTTTTCCAGCGCCTGAGAGAACTGCGAGGCTGTCTTCATTTTGAAGCTGGCTCACAATCGACAGAGACTCAGAAACTTCTTCCGCTAACGACTGCAGTGTTCCAAGGCTTGCTTGAGTTCCGTTTGCAAAAACTGATGCTTCTGACAATGCGCGTTGATGTTCACTCAACAGCGCCGCTTTGCGCTCTAGCAGGGAAAGCGAAAGCGTTGCCCCGCCTAAGTGTTTGGCCTTGTTTTCCGCGACACCATTTGTCGCCTCTTGCGCCGCGGTCAGCGCGGAGCTTTGCAGAACTGTTTGAAAGCGCCGTGTCGTCAGAAAATTGGCGAGGTCGCCTATGGCTTGCATAATTTTATCCTCAAATACTCAGCAGTTCGGAAAGCATGTCATCGACAACCTGAACAACACGGGCATTGGCGGCATACGCTTTTTCAAGCTCGATCAGTTTTTGAAGCTCTTGGTCTGTGTTGACGCCATCCGATGCCTGCATCTGTTTGAAATTGGTCAGAATTGCATCTGCACTGTCTTTTGAAGCGGTGAGGCGTACGCGGTCTGAGCCGACATCGGTTGTCATGTCCAGGATGTGGTTCGCCAGGGACTGCGAAGCGGTGCCGAGTGCAACGGAATTTGGTGTCAGCGACGCCGAAATCTGATTTTGTATTGCAACCAATAGAGTGCTGTCACCCACATCTCCGGGCGCGGTTGCATTTACACCGGTGCGCCATTTCCAGATGTCAGTGGCATCGGCGTTTAGTGTCGAATTCAGGGATATCCGGCCCGCAATACCCGTTTCGTTTGCTGGCAAGAACGCGCTGCCATTGTCTGTGAACAGACCGGCGCCACCTGCCGTGATGGTTGCATCAGGGCCTGACGCGCCGAAGCGGTCGATGATATCTCGTGCGATGCCATCAAGCCTTGATTGTGCGTTCACCGATGCATCGTCACGAATTTGGAAGAGGGCTTCGAGTTTGCCGCCTGACAATGCTGCACCGGTGGCGGCGCTGGTCGGTGCGCCATCAACCTCCATTTCGGACAACAGGCCATTTCCAACGGTCATATGCGCAAGGACGGTTGGTGTGGCTTCAAACGAGATTTGTATCGCGCGACCGTCGACCAATGTGCGGCCTTTGGAAGAAAACAAGGCAACCGCACCGTCTTCCCGATCAATCACATGCACTGGCACATATTCGGCTATGCCCGAAAGCACGCCGTCGCGTTGATCAAGAAGCGACAAGGTATCCTGACCCAGATGTTTGGCCGACATGATCTGCTGGTTCAGGGTCTCAATGGATTTCAAGCCTGCGTTCAGGTCATCCACTGCGGTCGCAATCTCTGCGTCGGCGCGCGACCGCAGGTCTTGGAGACCGTCACTGGCGGACCTGATAGATGTTGCAAAGCTTTCGGCGGTATAGGCCAAATTCCGTAGACGTGTGTCCGATGAGGGATCCGCAGCAGCCGACACAAGCGCCGCTTCAAATTTTGTTAGCTGCTCTGCAACAGACCCGATTGTGTCAACGCTTCCCCAGAGTTGTTCAAGGTTGGTGGCGAATTGCGCAAGTGCCTCGGATTGCGCATAGCCAGACGTCGCCAGACGTGTCTGGTGCGCCAGGATCGGGTTTGCCTGCCGCGATATGGCTGTGACCGTAACCCCGCCAGATGATTGCGTGGCGTTCGTGCCCAGTTCGATGTCGCGTCGACCGTAGTTTTCATTCAACGCATTTGCGATGTTTGACGAGACAACAACGGTTCCACGTGCGTTGGCCGTCAGACCGCTCATCGCATTCGAAAGTGCGCCAGAAAGGTTCATGTCATCGCTCCTTTAGGAGTGAAAGTTTATCGTTTGATGTTCGTGGCTTCCTGCAGCATCTCGTCCACTGTCTGGATCACTTTGGCATTCGACGAATAGGCGCGTTGCGTTCGGATCAATTCGGTCAGTTCATTCGCGATGTCGGTGGCCGATTCCTCTAAAGCGAAGGAGAGGATGTCACCGGTTGATCCGTTTCCTGCATCCCAAAGAAAGAAACTGCCGCTTTCAGGGGTCGGCATGTAAAGCTGACTTCCAGCCGCTGCCATGCCGTTGGGGTTCGGGATGTCGACAAGCGGCACTTGATACAGAGTGCGGGTCGTACCGGTGTCGTAGAACGCGTTCACAAGCCCGGTTTCATCGACTTCGACCGAGGTTACCTTGCCAACCGGCGCGCCATCTCGGCTGATGTTGAAGGGCGCAAAGAGATCTGAGAGTTGCGATAGCCCTTCGTTGATCCCGGGTCGCCCAATATCAATATCAATCTGGCCGCTGGGGGCGATGACGGACAGCATTCCATTCAGAGGGTCATAGGCACCACCGGAAACATCGGTCACATTCAACAAGGTGCCGCCAAGCGTGCGTGCGTCGTCGAACTCAAGATCGTATTCACCCAGAACCGTTCCGGGATCAGCGCTGTCTACAATCTGCATGTTCCATTGGTTCGAGGTACCTGTTGCAGGCACAACGGGTGTGAACGTGAATTCCAGCGTCTCGGCGCGGCCAAGGTTGTCGTAGTATTCTACCGATTGGGTCAGCGCATCCCCGGAAGCGCCGGTTTCCGTCTCCGTTGCGGGCAAGTTGATCCCAAGCTCTATCCGCGTTGTTGGCTCGCCCGAGAACTGGTTCACATTGATTCGTACGGGCTCAAGCGCCTCGCTGGTTGCGCGTGGATAGTTTGGAATGCTTCCATCCAGGTTCGCGGGCCAGCCGAGCAGCATTTGCCCCGACGCCGTACGCAAGTATCCATTTGCGTCCGTCCGGAAAGACCCTGTGGTGGTCAGAAACATCTGTGGTGTTTCGGAGCCCGACAAAACCTCGGTCGCCTGTGCCACGGGAAGGAACCCGCGCCCGCTTACTGCCAAGTCCGTCGCATTAGACGTAGTTGTAATGGCGCTGTTTTGATCGATATACCGCTGCGTTGTCGTTCGCACGCCGCCCGCGGTGTAGGTGCCGCCGCCAGATGTCACGACCATCGAATGGAAATTCGCCTCTACCCGTTTGTAACCGGGTGTTTGCGAGTTCGCGATATTGTCTGAAATCGTGGCCAGTCGCGTGGCGTTGGAAGCAAGGCCCACAACGCCTGCGCTAAGGGAGGAAGAAATCGACATGTATCGCCTTTCCATTCTGATGGCTTTGATGCGCATCAGCTTTAAGGCGGTGGGTTTAACGGCGACCTAACGAATAAAACTCGACCTATTTATCGTTTCAGTACCGCAGATAGATCACCTCGATCCGATTATTGCGCAGCGCCATCAGGTTTTCGGTCACAGGTTCACGGTCGCCGAATGCCGTCACGCGGCGCAAGCGATCTTCGTCAAACCCGAAATCCGTCAATAGCCGGGAAAACGCGAAAGCCTGGTCCGATGTCAGCTCCCAAGCAGGGTTGTCCCGCTCCACCACCGGT
>CAZCOX010000228.1:0-5294 GCA_964500115.1 uncultured Rhodobacterales bacterium | reverse complement strand
TTAAGACTTAAGAATCGGGTTTTGCGTCGCTTGCCTTTGAACTTTGCAAGTGCAGCATATACCTTGCCGCACAAGCAAACACGTTAAAGAAGGAGCAGCCATGTCGCTGAAGGGGAAAACCGCCGTTATCACGGGATCAAATTCGGGGATTGGTCTGGGTGTCGCGCATGAATTGGCGCGCGCCGGTGCCAATGTAGTGATCAATTCATTCACGGATAACGACGACGATCACGCGCTGGCCGAGTCCATTGCCAAGGAGCACGGCGTGACAGCGCGCTACATTCAGGCTGACATGTCGAAGCCCGACCAATGTCGTGCGCTGGTTGAGAAAGCCGGTGCTTGCGACATCCTCGTGAACAACGCAGGCATTCAGTACGTGGCACCGGTTGAGGAGTTCCCGGTCGAGAAATGGGATGCGATCATCGCCATTAACATGAGTTCGGCGTTTCACACCACTGCCATCGCCGTGCCAATGATGCGCGAGGCCGGGTGGGGCAGGGTGATCAATATCGCCAGCGCCCATGGTCTGACGGCGTCGCCCTACAAGTCGGCCTATGTCACGGCGAAACACGGCGTGGTTGGAATGACGAAAACCGTGGCGCTGGAAACGGCCCGCGATCCGATCACCGCCAATGCGATTTGCCCAGGCTATGTTCTGACGCCACTGGTGGAAAAGCAAATTCCCGACACCGCAAAGAAATATGACATGACCGAAGAAGAGGCGAAGCAGAAGGTGATCCTGGAACGGCAGCCCTCAAAAGAGTTTGCGACCGTCGAACAGATCGGCGGCACCGCCGTATTCTTATGTTCGGGTGCGGCGGCGCAGATCACCGGAACGACGATTTCCGTCGATGGCGGTTGGACCGCTTTGTAAGCAAGTTTAGGGTGCGAGGGGCCAGCCCCTCGCGCTCCCCGCGGTATTTTTGAACCAGAGAAGCAGGGGACGGCATGGTTGAGATCAATCTCGCACTGCAGGGCGGTGGCGCGCATGGCGCGTTCACTTGGGGTGTGCTGGACCGTTTGCTCGAAGATGATGAGATCGAGATCGCCGCCATCACCGGCACGTCGGCTGGTGCGCTCAATGGGGCCGCACTGAAAGCCGGTTGGTTGAAGGATGGTCGTCAAGGCGCGCGCGACAACCTTGACTGGCTGTGGACGCAGGTCGCTCGGCTTGACGATATGGCGGTGCCGCGCTGGATGCAGGCGTGGTTGCCAACGCCCGGCATGGTGAGCAAAGCCATCGAGTTTTCACCTGCCTATATGATGGGTGACACGCTGGGGCGGATGCTGTCGCCTTACGCGTGGGGACCGCTTTACCAGAACCCACTGGAAAAGATCGTCGATCAGTTCGACTACGGTCGCGTTTGTGCAATGGAAGGGCCGGAATTATTCGTCTGCGCCACGCAGGTGCGCGATGGCAAGGTGCGTATCTTCAAAGGCGACGCGATCACGACCCAATCGATCCTCGCTTCTGCTTGTTTGCCGACACTCTTTCAGGCGGTTGAGGTCAAGGACCCCGAAACTGGCGTGATGGAGGCGTTCTGGGATGGTGGCTACACGGGCAACCCGGCGCTGTTTCCATTGTTCGAGGGCGATTTGCCTGATGATGTGCTGATCGTGAACATCAACCCGCTGGAGCGTGACGCGGTGCCTGTCATGCCCAACGAGATCCAGAACCGGATCAACGAGATCAGTTTCAACTCGTCACTTTTGCGCGAACTCAGGGCCATCGAATTTGTGCAGCGGCTGATCAAGAAAGGGTCTGTCGCCGAAGGTGCCATGAAGAATATGCGGGTGCACATGATTGCCGATGACGATCTGATGAATGATCTGTCAGTTGCGACCAAGCTGGTGCCGGTGCCATCGGTGATTGAACGCCTGAAAGAGGCGGGGCGCCGCGCTGCAGGTGAGTTTCTGGCGAACCACAAAGACGATCTGGGCCAGAACCAAACGGTCGATCTGGTCAGAATGTTTGGCTGATCAGGCCGCCTTCAAAGGCTGCGTCGGGTCCTTCGGGTTGGGATAGACCAGCCCCGCCGAAATGACGAGTTTCGCGGCATCCTCGATGCTCATATCCAGTTCGATCACGTCTTCCTTCGGAAAGAAGAGCAGGAAGCCGGAGGTCGGGTTGGGCGTCGTGGGCACGAAGATCGAAATCAGGCTGCCCATGGTTTCGGCCTTGTAGGCCACCTCTCCCCGCGCCTCGGTCGAGATAAAGCCAATTGCCCAAATGCCTTTTCGCGGGTATTGAATCAGGCAGGCTTTCTCAAAGTTGCGTTCGGATTGCGCAAAGATCGTCTCGGCGATCTGCTTAACACCGCTGTAGATCGAGCGCACCACCGGCATACGTTCCACCAATCCTTCGGCAAAACGGATCATTGACCGCCCGATCAGACCTTTGGCGACCCAGCCGACAAAGATCGTGAACAGCAGAAAGATAATCACACCCACGCCGCGCAGGTTGATGCCGATATACTGCTCTGGGTTAAATCGGTTCGGCACAAGCGGCAGCACCACACCATCCACCCAGCCGATCAACGTCCAGATCAGCCAGATTGTCATGCCGACCGGCGCGATCACAACAATCCCGGTCAGAAAGCTGGCTCGTAAACTGGCAATAAGTCCGGGTTTGCGGGGTCCCGGATCAAATGGGGTGGTCATAGAATGTCCGTCCGTGGTTCCGACGAAAAACCTAAGCGGTCGCTGGACGCTCTACAATGGGGTGCCGCGCAACTGCGGCCCTATTTCACGGCTTTGCGGCTAATTCCTGTGCAATCCCTGCACCAAGCCGGGCATTGTTGAGCACCAGTGCAATATTCGCCTCAAGCGAACGGCCATCGGTGAGTTCGTAGATACGTTGCAAAAGATAGGGTGTGAGTGCCTTGCCGGTGATGCCGTGTGTCTTGGCATCCTCGTTCGCACGGGTGATCACGGGCAGGATCTCGCTTTGCGGGATTTCGGCCTCGGGCGGGATTGGGTTTGTCACAAGCTGCCCCCCGGGCAGGCCAAGCGCCTGCCGCATTCTGTGTGCTGCGGCAATTTCGGCCGCGTTGTCCGCCCGCAAGGGTGCTTTGAGTTGCGATGTGCCTGACCAGAACGCGGGCAAACTGTCCTGCCCGAAGGCCATTACGGGCACGCCGAGCGTTTCCAGCACTTCAAGCGTCTTGGGCAGATCAAGGATCGCCTTGGCCCCGGCACAGACAACCGTAACCGACGTTTGCGCGAGTTCCTGCAGGTCGGCGGAGATGTCAAAGCTTTGATCGGCCCCCTTGTGCACACCGCCAATGCCACCGGTGGCAAAGACAGAGATGCCGGCAAGGTTGGCGGCGATCATTGTGGCCGCGACCGTAGTCGCGCCCGTGCCGCCTTTGGCGATGCAGACCGCCATATCCGCGCGGCTGAGCTTGGCAACAGATTTCGCCTGTGCCAGCGCCTCAAGCTGCGCATCCGTCAGGCCAACGCAAATTTCGCCATCGATCACCGCAATCGTGGCAGGCTCTGCGCCAGCCTCACGCACGGCAGCCTCGATGGCGCGCGCGGTTTCGAGGTTCTGCGGCCACGGCATCCCATGAGTGATGATCGTGGATTCAAGCGCGACGACCGCCGCGTTCGCGTCCAACGCCATGGCGACAGGTTCAGAAATCTTGAGAGGAAGCTTGGTCATATTCAGTTGCCTCCGGCAACGTAAGCAGCGGCGGTTGCAAGCGCACGGTGAAGCGCCACCTCGCGTTTTGCGCCGCGCAATTCGGACGCAATGTGGGCGGCCATAAAGGTATCTCCGGCACCGGTCACTCGGGTCACCATGACTTCTGGCGGGCGTTCGGCAAGAATGCCGTCTCTCATAGCATCGCAGGTGACCTTGCCACCATCCGTGACCAGCGCGCGCGCAGCGCCGCGTTCGATCAGCGCGGCACCGGCTTGCGGCGCATTGTCGAACGTCGTGTGGCAGAGCAAACCGGCCTCTTCGAGGTTGACGTAAAGCACGCCGCGCCCGGCGCGCAGAAACGGTAGCAAGCGTTCGGCTTTGCCCGGCGAGGCGGGCGCGATCCGCAAGTCGGCAGCGGCAAACGCCGGGTGGCGCGCGATCTGGTCCAAAAGACCTTCGGTCAGGTTCCCGTCAAGCGCGATGGGCCCGGGAAACGGCGCTTCGACAAAGCCAAGTGGGCCATCAATCAGCGGGCGTAATATCTTGTCACCCGCCTGTTCGAGCGAATGCGCATCTGCAATTGCGGCGATCAGCCCGTTGGCGCCCTCGACCGCCATGTACTGGTCTGTCGGCAAGTCCTCGGACCGGTACAGGTGCTGCGTGATCAGGCCCAAACCGTCGCAGGCATTGACCAGTTCCGTGCCCTCCGCATCTTTGCCGACAACGCTCAACACGGCGGGATTCAGATCGAACCGCGCGAGTGTCATCGCGATGTTCAAAGCCACCCCGCCCGGCAACCGCGTGATATGGCCGGGCACGTCGCTGCCTTGCTTCATATGGCGGTCAGACCGGCCGATCACGTCCCACAGGACTGAGCCGATGCACAGGATATCAGGCTTTTGCGTCATGTCCCCGTCATCGCGTGCAAAACCGCGACGCGCAAGGCTTGGTTTTGAATTCCGCGGGGGCAGGGGGGGCATTGTTGCCGGGGCGTGTTTATGGCAGGCGTTCGGAAAGAATTGTTGCGAGGTTGGACATGACAAAACGAACTCTGATGCGCCCGTTTGAAGTGCCGGGCAGCGCGTCACGTCCCGTTGTCACGCCGATCATGCCATCGGTTGTTTATGCCAGCGAAACGCCGGACCAATTGGACGATCAATACGAAGGCCGCGCGCAAGGCTACACCTATGCGCGCGAAGGTCATCCGAACGCGGACGTGCTTGCGCGAAGGCTGGATCGTATGGAAGCAGCGCCCATTCCCGGTCTTGTACTGGGGTCCGGTATGGCAGCCGTAAGTGCCGTGTTGCTGGGGCTGTGTAAGGCGGGCGACCATGTGATTGGCGGCGATCAGCTCTACGGTCGGTCGCTGCGCATGATGCGGGATGATCTACCACGACTGGGCATCGAAACAACGCTGGCGGATCCGACGAATGCCGACGCCTTTGCCGCTGCGATCAAACCAAACACGCGGCTGGTATTGATCGAAGTCGTGTCCAACCCAACCCTGCGCATCGCCGATGTCGAAGGGATTGCGGCGCTTTGCAAAGAACGCGGGATTCTGTTGGTGGTGGACAATACCTTTACCACGCCCCGCGCGGTTCAGCCGTTTGATCTGGGCGCAGATGTAGTCCTGCATTCGGTCACCAAG
>CAZCOX010000227.1:0-5331 GCA_964500115.1 uncultured Rhodobacterales bacterium | reverse complement strand
ACACCCACCCCGAGGTCGCCAATGTCGGCCAGACCGAGGAACAGCTCAAAGAGGCGGGCCGCAACTACAAGGTGGGCAAGTTCAGCTTTATGGGCAATGGCCGCGCGAAGGCGAATTTTGCAGCCGACGGGTTTGTGAAAATCCTGGCCGACAAAGACACAGACCGTATCTTGGGCGCGCATATCATCGGGCCGATGGCCGGGGATTTGATCCACGAGATCTGTGTGGCCATGGAGTTTGGGGCCTCTGCCGAGGACCTGGCACTTACGTGTCATGCCCACCCGACGTACTCGGAAGCCGTGCGCGAAGCTGCGCTCGCCTGCGGGGATGGCCCGATCCACATGTGATCAACGCGGAACGGGAAGCCTGTTCGAACAGGCTTCCTGACGCGGTTTTAAACCGCGCGGCAAGGCTCTTCGAAGAGCCTTTCTGGTTCTGGAAAGAAGCGGCGCCGCTCTTGGGCGTGACGTTTCTCTGAACTTCGCCCTGATGTCAGGGCCTGTCGAAACCGGTTTCTGATGTCGGTGCAACAGCACCTGTCAGAGGTCCGTCAAAGGATCGCGGTGTGGGAGTGACCCTCTCCGCTCGTTGCGCAACGTGCGGGCAAAATCGGGGCCAAGCCTTAAGGTTTTCAAAACCCACCGCGCGGTGCCGCTTTCATGATAGGCTCTCTCCGGAGAATTCAGAAAGGACAGCCCATGCATCTTGGCGCATTTTCCATGAGCCTTGCGGTGAAAGACCTTGCCGCATCCAAAGCCTTCTACGAACTTCTCGGGTTCGAGATGATGGGCGGGGATGCCGACCACGGATATCTCATTCTGAAGAACGGTGACACGATCATTGGCCTCTTCCAGGGGATGTTCGAAAAGAACCTGCTGACCTTTAACCCCGGTTGGGATCAGAACGCGCAGCCGCTGGACAGCTTTGAAGACGTGCGCGCGATTCAGGCCAGACTGAAAGCCAGCGGTGTGGAATTGACCGAGGAAACCGATCCGGAAGGTTCAGGCCCGGGGCACATCACGCTCATCGATCCGGACGGGAACCCGATCCTGATCGACCAGCACGTCTGATCACCAAAGCCGCGGGATCGCGCGCTCTTCGTAGCTTGCGTCGTATTCAGGTCCACCAATTTCGCCCGAGGTCATTTCGGCAAGGATCTCGCCAATGGTCGGCACGCCTTCCGGCATTGGTGTGTCACCCCAAAGCTCCGAGCGCATCACGGCCTTGGCGCATTGCGAATAGACCTCTTCGATCTGCGTGACGATCACGGTCGCGGGCTGCATGTTCTTTTTCTCAAACGACGCGCGAAGATCCGGATCATCCGTAAGCCACGCCCGCCCGTTGACGCGGACGGTCGTTTTGCTGCCCGGGATCATGAACAGGAACGCGATACGCGGGTCCTGCACGATGTCGCGCAGGGCATCGAGACGGTTGTTGCCCTTCCAATCCGGCAAGAGCAGTGTTTTTGGGTCGGCCACGCGCACAACCGGGTCGATGTCACCACGGGGCGTGCCGTGTGTGCCGTTTGGTCCCACTGTGGACATCACGCAAAACCGCGCCTGATCGATCCAGCGGCGATAGGTTGGGGTCAGGTGGTCAGAGACCTTGCTGAGCGCGGCTTTCGCAGGTGCGCCATAGAGCGCTTCCAGATCGTCGATCGTTTCAATGCGCCGCATGGAAACCCGCTTCTTTGTTTAATTTGTCCGATGCTGTTTCAATCTCTGCCTCAAGCTTGGCAAGAAAGGTTTCGCGGTCCAGCCCGGGCGGGATGGGGTCAAGGAATTCGACAACCGCAAGGCCCGGTTTGCGGTAAATGCCACGCTTGGGCCAGAAAAGGCCGACATTGGTCGCCACCGGCACGCAGGTTTGACCCAACTGTTCGTAAAGGACGGCCGTGCCGATCTTGTAAGGGGCTTTGGTGCCCGGTGCGATGCGGGTGCCTTGCGGGTAAATGATCAACTGCCCGGGCGTCGCGGTGCCCTTTTTGACATCCTCAACCATCTTTTTTATCGCCGCCCCGCGCTTGCCACGATCAACGGGAATGCAGCCAATGCGCATGCCATATTGGCCGACGATGGGCGAATACATCAGGATGCGTTTCATGATGAACTTGCCCGCAGGCAGCGCCGAGAAGACGAGGAAGACGTCAAAGAAACTTTGGTGTTTGGCGGCGACAAGGCACTCGTAGTCGGGCGGCGTGCCGCGGGTTTCGGTTTTGATGCCCACCATCCAGGGGGCCAGCCAGCGCACGAATTTGCAAACCGACATGCAGCCAGCCCGTGCGCCCCGCCGCGAAAACAGGGCCCATGGAAAAAGCAGGATGCCGACGACTGCAATCGAGACGTAGATTGTGATGATGAAGATCAGCGAGCGCAGCCACTGGATTGCGTATCCCATCAGGCCAAATCCTCCAGAACACGATTGGCGGCAAAGCGTGTGGCAATCAACGCAACGACACCGGCCAAAGGCGGGATCAGGATCACCCAGATCCATTCCGCGCCTTGCAGCGTCAAACCGGTGAGAAACCCAGCCGCATCGCTTTGCGACGGGACAAGCCAAAGGGCGATAATACCCAGCAAAGTGCCGGATGCCGCGCCTGTCAGGGCGCGCAACGAAAAGCGGCGCACGAATGCGCTGGCGATATAGGTGTCTTTGGCACCAACGAGCCGCAGCACAGCGATGACTTGCGCATTGGCGGCCAGCGCCGAATTTGCGGCAAGCGTCACCATGGCCGCCGCTGCAGTGATGATCAGCAGGATCGACGCCCAACCAAGGAAGCGCAAGCGCCCGGCGGCCTCAATCAGCGGCCGCCGCCAGCGGGCGTGATCGTCGAGCACCGCAGCGGGCGCTTCGGCGGCCAGACGCAGGCGCAGCCCGGCGGCGTCGTACCCTTCGTCGGTTTCGATCACGTCGATCAGTTGCGGGAGCGGCAGATCCTCGACCGGCAGATCCGGTCCGAACCACGGCACCAGCAAGGCGCGCTGTTCCTCGATGCTGAGCGCGCGGGCGTCCACAACGCCGGGAGTGGTGCGCAACACACGCAGCGCGGCATCGGTTTGTGTGGCAACCTCACCCGCCGGGGCTGAGATGCGAACGGTCGAGGATTGCGCCAACTCGTCGCCCCAACGGTCGGCCAGACGGCCAGCGGCGAAGGACAAAGCGAGCGCGAAAACCGCGAGGAATGACATCGCAAAGGCGCTGAAGACGGTGAGGCGCGCAGTGAACCCTGTCGGAGGCACCACACGGTCGGCTTTTTCATCAAAGCGCAGCATTTGCGCCGTTGTGCCAAGATCGAACTTCACAACTCGGCCCCCGCGAGTTGCAGGCGGCGGTTTGATATCCGCAGAACCCGGGTCGAGACCTGTGCCTTGGCGGCGCGGATAAGGCCCAGATCATGGGTCGCAATCAGGATCGTTTTGCCCATACGGTTCAGTTCAACCAGCAGCGTGAGCAACCGCTTGGACATCTCCCAATCGATATTGCCGGTTGGTTCATCCGCAAGGATGACATCAGGCGACATGATCACCGCACGGGCCAATGCTGCACGTTGGCGTTCGCCTCCGGACAATTCCGGCGGATATGCATCCGCGCGCGATGTTAGACCGACCCAGGCCAGAAGCTCTTTCAAATTGCTGGCCGCATCCGCGTCTTGGCCAGACACCGTGAGCGGAAGTGCGACGTTTTCGGTGACGGGCAGATGGTCGAGGAACTGGCAATCCTGATGCACAACACCGATCTTGCGGCGCAAAAGGGCCACGTCATCGCGGGCGAGCGACCGCACGTCGCGATCATAAAGCCGAACATGCCCCGCCGTCGCCTGCAGCGCGCCGTAGCAGAGTTTGAGGAACGTGGTTTTGCCAGACCCGGACGGCCCGGTGAGAAAGTGAAACGACCCTTGCGGAACAGTCAGGGTCATGTCGGTCAGCAACTCGCCACCGCCATAACTGTAGGCCACTTGTTCAAGCTCGATCACGGCGGTTCTTGTCCTGCCCTCTTGTCACGCGCTGTTGTGCCTGAGCATCGTGCCGGTTTCAATGCACTCGCAGTCACACAAGGGGCTTTTCCAACCAGACCGGCAGCCCTATGCTCATTAGAAACGGTGAAGAACCGGCACGTTTGCCATGCGACGTGCCAAACAGGGGCAACAGGCAATATGCGGCTGACATGTCCAAGCTGCGGGGCGACATACGAAGTCCCTGATGATGTCATTCCGGACGACGGTCGGGATGTGCAGTGCTCGAACTGCGGCAAGACGTGGTTCCAAGCACCCGATACCGAAAACACACCCGAGGCGCTGGCGGCAGAGGCGGCGGCACCGAAAGACGCGGTTTGGCATCCAGAGGTGGAGAGCGATCTGACGGAAGGCCCGTCGGTCAACCAGGGCGCTGCCCCCGGGGCGACACCCCCACCTGCGCCACCCAGACGCCGCGAGTTGGAGCCGGAGGTTGCTGGCATCCTGCGCGAAGAAGCCGAGCGCGAGGCGCGGGCCCGCGAGGCCGAGGCGTCGGGGCTTGAAAACCAGCCCGACCTTGGGTTGCAAGCGCCCGAAGACGAGGCGGAGAAACGCGCGCGGCAAGCGCAGGAGCGCATGCGCAGGCTGCGTGGTGACGACACAGCCACCGCAAGCGCTGCGGCAGCTTCGGCGGGTGCGGTCGCGGATCGCCCGCAATCGCGGGGCGAGATGTTGCCAGACGTGGATGAGATCAATCAGACGCTTCGGGCCTCGTCGGAACGCCGGGAAGTTCAGTCCGCGCAGGCTCAGCTTGAAGAGGACGAGGAAAAATCAGGCGGGTTCGGCAAAGGGTTTGTCTTTACCATTCTGCTTTTTGCCATCGGCGCTGTGCTTTACGTCTACGCGCCGCAGATCGTTCAGCAGTTTCCGCAAAGCGAACCCTACATGGGTCAGTATGTGGCCTTTGTTGATCAGGGCCGGGTCTGGCTTGCTGATCAGGTGGCAGAACTGATCGCAATGGTCTCAGGCGGCGAAGAAACCTAGAGCAACCGATGATCGCGCAAGTGGACTTACGCTTCGCAAGACTCTGGCCCTATCTGTAGGGCGCAGCCTCTGATCATGATATAGTCGCAGGGGCGTCAACAACGCCCGACCTTTTGTGATTCCCTAACGGAGGCGACAGCCATGGACGGCAACCTGTCCCAGAACGATCTCAGCCACGTGGTCGAAGCCGACCGCGCGCACGTTTGGCACCACCTGATCCAGCACAAACCCTTTGAGGAAAATGATCCACGGATCATCGTCGAAGGCAAAGGCATGCGGGTCTGGGACCAAAAGGGCAAAGAGCATCTTGATGCGGTGTCCGGCGGTGTCTGGAC
>CAZCOX010000226.1:3817-5383 GCA_964500115.1 uncultured Rhodobacterales bacterium | reverse complement strand
CGCCTCCAGCGCGTAGGCTGAACAGGTGGGGTGGTAGCGGCAGTTGAAGCCGACCCATGGGCTGAAGACCAGCCGATAGGCGCGGATGGGGAGGGCGAAGATATGGGCCAGAGGGCTCATGTACGGAGTTTGCGCAGGGCATAGCGCAGGTCGTCTTTGAGTGCGTCGAAAGGGCGGTCGGTGGTGACGCCGGGGCGACCGATCAGCACGTAATCCCACCCGGGTTGTGCATGCTGAGCCAAAACAGCGTCGGCAACAGCGCGCAGGCGACGCTTGGCGCGATTGCGCATGACGGCGTTGCCGATTTTTTTGGAGCAGGTGTAGCCGATGCGAATGACGGGATCGCCGTCAGCCCTGTCGCGGGCCTGAACCAGCATGCCGTTGGTGCCACGCCGTTTAGCGCGGGCCGCACGCAGGAAGTCGGCCCGATGCCGCAACACAGTGATCTGCGGACATGACAAAACCGCCGGAGGCGTGGATCCCCTTGTCTTCAAGGAGGCCTCCGGCGGTTTTGTCATGTCTCGCGGTGTCGCGTGGCGCTTTATGCGCTCAGCGACTTGCGGCCACGCGCACGGCGTGCGTTCAGAATTTTGCGGCCGGCTTTGGTGGCCATGCGCGCACGGAACCCGTGACGCCGCTTGCGTACGAGGTTCGAAGGCTGAAAGGTGCGTTTCATCGCGTCCTACTCCGTCTGGTCGGTTCGGGCGCGTGGATTCGGCGGCCCGTTGTGTTCGAAGCCCGTGCTATAGGCAGGTGCGGATGTGTTGTCAAACGGTGTGCCCCGGCTTTTTTTCAGGTTTTTGCGCCGCGCTGGCGCGCGTCGCGATGAGGGGCCCTGCCCCTCGGTGCTTCGCACCTCACCCCGCGGTATTTTTGAACCAGAGAAGGTGTGGGAGGGGTAGGGTTTGCGAATTCATTGAAACATTCTCCACGGGCGCGTGTGCCGGTGACACATAGTGCAACAAAGCGGGTCGGCGTGGTGGTGGAATGTTTCAGTCTTATCGTCAAAACGGCCAATTTTCACGGGTTCTGTCACTGTCGATCAAGCGGGCGTGAGGCGACTGTTGCGGCGGCGGTACAGGGCGCATGTTTTGCTCAATGAGACGCAAAACATGAAAAGGCGGCCGACCCGGCCTGTAGTTAAATGACCGATATGACAGAAACCCAAAACACGCCCGGCTGGAAGCGCTATGCGCCGATGGCCGCGATTGCCGCCGTTGCCGTGATCGGCGCTTTCACTTTGAAGGACTATCTGAGTTTTGAAGCGCTGGCTGCAAACCGTGAGGCGCTGACGGCGTTTCGCGATGCGAATTACCTTTTGACCGCCGGTCTGTTCATTCTGGCCTATGTGATCATCGTTGGGTTTTCGTTGCCGGGTGCCACAATCGCCACTTTGACGGGCGGTTTTCTGTTTGCAACGTTTCCTGGCGCTTTGTTCAACGTTCTGGGTGCCACGATTGGCGCGACGGTGATCTTTCTCGCAGCGCGCTATGGATTGGGCGAAAAGCTGACGGCAAAGATGGATGCCAGTGACGGCGCCGTGCGCAAGATCAAGGACGGGATCGA
>CAZCOX010000226.1:0-3717 GCA_964500115.1 uncultured Rhodobacterales bacterium | reverse complement strand
ATCGCCATCAAGGCCCTGCGCGGCAAGAAAGGTCTTTGAGCCATGGAAAAGATCAAAACAGACGTTCTTGTCATCGGCGGCGGTTCTGGCGGTCTTTCGGTGGCGGCGGGTGCAAGCCAGATGGGAGCCTCGGTGGTTCTGCTGGAAGCCCATAAGATGGGTGGCGACTGCCTGAACTACGGATGTGTGCCATCCAAGGCGATCCTCGCTTCGGGCAAGACGGCGCATACAATGCAAACGGCCTCAAAGTACGGGATTGCCGGTGTCACCCCATCGGTAGATTACGCGGCTGCCAAAGATCACGTTGCCGATGTGATCAGCCAGATCGAGCCGATGGATAGCGTGGAGCGGTTCGAAGGCTTTGGCGTTCGGGTCATTCAAGAAAAGGGCGAATTCATCTCGCCCACCGAGGTGCAGGCGGGTGAGCATATCATCACAGCGCGGCGCGTCGTGATCGCGACTGGGTCATCCCCGTTCGTGCCGGCAATCCCCGGATTGGACAGCGTGCCTTACATCACCAATGAATCGCTTTGGGAATTGCGCGAACAGCCCGAGCATTTGCTTGTCGTTGGCGGTGGCCCGATTGGCATGGAGATGGCGCAGGCGCATCGGCGTTTAGGGTCAAAAGTTACCGTGATCGAAGGCATGAAGGCGCTGGGCAAAGACGACCCCGAAATGGCCGAGATCGTACTTGAGAACCTGCGCGCCGAGGGCATCGAGATTGCCGAAAACGCGTTGGCCAAGGAAGTGCGTGGCACAGCAGGGACCATCGAGATTGAGGCTGAAGATGGCCGCGTTTTTAAAGGCACGCATCTGCTGATGGCCGTCGGCCGGCGGGCGAATATGGATGGTCTTGGGCTGGACAAGGCGGGTATCAAAACTCATCGCACCGGAATCGAGGTCGATGCGAGCCTGCGCACCACCAACAAGAAGGTCTACGCTATTGGTGACGTGGCTGGCGGTCTGCAATTCACCCATGTCGCAGGGTACCACGCGGGCGTGATCATTCGCTCGATGCTGTTTGGTTTGCCGTCGAAGGCCACAACGCGGCACATCCCGTGGGCGACTTATACGCAGCCGGAACTGGCGCAGGTCGGTTTGACCGAGGCGCAGGCGCAGAAAGAGCATGGGTCAAAGCTTGAGGTTGTGCGCTTTCATTTTAACCACAACGACCGCGCGATTGCCGAGCGCAAGACAAAGGGTCTGATAAAGGTGATGGTCGTCAAGGGCCGCCCTGTTGGTGCCTCGATTGCCGGTGAACAGGCTGGTGAGCTTATTAACCTCTGGGCGCTTGTGATCGCCAATAAGATGAAGATGAGCCAGGTTGCGGCGATGGTCGCGCCCTATCCGACAATTGGAGAGCTTAACAAACGCGCGGCAGGGGCGTATTTCTCCTCCCGATTGTTTGAGAATGACACTGTAAAGAAAGTGGTCGGATTTGTTCAGAAGTGGCTGCCGTAACGTGACGTGTCGGAGGGCGCTGCCATGATCAATTCGCTCTCTGGCCGGTTTCTGATCCTGACGGTCATTTTTGTGATGATCGCCGAGATCATGATCTTTGTGCCGTC
The DNA here is from genome assembly GCA_964500115.1 of uncultured Rhodobacterales bacterium. GTDB lineage: Bacteria > Pseudomonadota > Alphaproteobacteria > Rhodobacterales > Rhodobacteraceae > Marivita. The sequence goes on along the minus strand of CAZCOX010000226.1, from coordinate 2,149 downwards.
GGTGGCGCGCTATCGCGAGGAATTTCTGCTCAATCGTCTGGAACGGGCACAGATCGCTTCACTTGCGCTGCTTGCGGATGACATGATCGATACCGAGCTTGAGGAAGAGCTTTTGCTCAACGCGGGTGTGTTCAACGTCGTGTTGCTGCGGGACGAGTTGCGCCAGTTGATCCTGTCATCCCCGATGCCCGGCGAGGTGTCTGACACGTTCGATCTGCGTGAAGCCACGGCGCTGACCCTGATCCGGGATGCCATGGCGCGGCTTTTGCAGCCTGAGCCGGAGACCATTCGCGTGATCGGCAACCCGTTCCGGGACGGCGGGCTGCTCATCGAAATCACGTTGGACACAACCGAGTTGCGCATGGCGATTATCGATTACGGCATTCGCATTCTGATCCTGTCGGCGGTGATCTCCATCGTCACAGCGGGGCTTTTATTCTTGGCCGTGCGGGTGTTGTTGGTCAAACCGATCAAAGGCGTGGTTGGTCACATGCAAAGTTATGCCAAAGCGCCCGAAGATGCCCGGCGTGTAATTCAACCGTCGGCCAGTGTGATCGAATTGCGCGAGGCCGAAGAGGCGTTGCAGTCGCTTCAGACCCAACTGACGCAAGCGTTGCGCCAGAAAGAGCGGCTTGCGCAGTTGGGTGGCGCGGTGGCCCGGGTGAGCCATGATTTGCGCAACATTCTGACCTCAGCTCAGTTGTTCACCGACCGGATCGAGATGAGTGAGGACCCTACGGTCAAGCGCATGGCGCCCAAGCTGGTGAATTCGATAACGCGGGCGGTGTCGTTGTGTGAAAGCACCTTGGCCTTTGGCCGCGCGGAGGAGCCCGCGCCGACGTTGACGCTGGTGAATTTGGGTCAGTTGGTCGGGGATGTGCTGGATAGCGAGCGCCTTGCCATTGGCGAGTTTGATTTAAGCCTCAGTGAGGATGTGCCCGGTAGTCTCATGGTGCGGGCCGATCCCGAACAGCTGTATCGCGTTTTGTCGAACCTTGTGCGCAATGCCCGACAAGCTATCATCGGAACAGGCGACCCCGGCGAGATCAACGTGTCTGCGCGGGCGAGTGACGAGGCGTGGATCATCGATATCAGCGATACTGGCCCTGGCCTTCCGCCGAAGGCCCTGGAATACCTGTTCCAGCCGTTCCAGGGCGGCGCGCGAAAAGGCGGCACCGGGCTTGGCCTGGCCATTGCGGACGAACTTGTTCGCGGGCATGGCGGTGATCTGACACTGCTGTCGTCGGATGAAAACGGCACGTCTTTCCGTATCCGCCTGCCGATGGGTGACGTGACCTGACGCTAATTGTGAAGCGGGCGCATTTTCATCGAATTTGCGCTTGCATCGATCAGGCGCTGCGTCTATTTCCAGCCTCCGTGGACCGATAGCTCAGCTGGATAGAGTACTTGACTACGAATCAAGGGGTCGGGGGTTCGAATCCTCCTCGGTCCGCCACTTCAGTAAAATGCAATGACGTAATGCCTCACAGCGGAAAAATAGGGCCGTTTTGCGTGCCTTAGACGTAGGCGCAACGTTTGCAGCATATTCATCGACTATTGAACGTGGGTTAGCACCGGAAGCCTCGCCTGGTTTCGGATGCGATCTCAATCAAGCGGCGACGTCACGCGGAACTCCCGCGTGAACCAACCTGGTTCGAAACTCGGCCATCTTTGTCTTGCTCTGGAGCGGCATCCTTTCCACGAGGTCGACGCTGACAGTTGGGATCAATCGTTGACATGCTTCCGCTGCCGCATGCGATTTCGCGCTCTCCTCTAGTGCTACGAAGGACGCGATTTTCAAGAAGTGGGCCAAGTACCATTCATCGTTGTGGTGTAATGCTCTGTTTGCCCATTCGATCGTCAGATCAAAGCGGTCCGCCGCGTATTGGGCGAGCGCCACCCCGGAAAACCGGAAGAAGATGCTTGGGTCCAATGGGTTGGAATTGATGGCGATTTCCTGGTCTTCAATTCCGGCGTCTGACTGGCCAAGGATGGCCAGAAGCGTGCCTCGGCTGCCATATGCGAGCGAGCAATTGGGGTTGAGCGCGACGGCCCGATCCAGCGCGGCGAGTGACTCGTCAAACTGTTCAAGCGCCCAACAACTGATCCCGAGTGCCCAATGGGCATATTCATTGCGGGCATCCAGCGC
>CAZCOX010000225.1:3629-5385 GCA_964500115.1 uncultured Rhodobacterales bacterium | reverse complement strand
CGTTCCAACCCCAATGTCAGCATGGCTTTGCCCCCGCGCAACGCGGTGCCCGCGTCAGTCGCAGGATCCAGACGCGTGTCAGACCCCATGGCGGAAAAGCAATGATTGGCCGCTGCGATCAGGTCGCCACTGGTGTCCGCCAGAGTGCCGTCGAGATCAAAAATCACTGTCCGCACTGCGTCTCTCCTGTCACAACCCGCAACCTTTGGTGAAGCGCGCCGCCTTGCGGCACTGCGCCGAACCGATAAAAGGAGCCAAGGCAAAAGACAAAGAGAAACCTGATGAGCATAGCCTTGGTTATCCTTGCCGCTGGCAAGGGCACACGGATGGACTCCGACCTGCCCAAGGTCTTGCACAAGATCGGCGGCGCGCCGCTTTTGCACCACGCGATGTTGTCGGCGCAGGCGTTAGAACCGGAGCGCACTGTGGTCGTAACGGGCCACGGTGCAGATCAGGTCGAAGCGGCAGCGCAGGCGTTTGACCCGGATGTTGTGGCAGCACTGCAATCAGAACAATTGGGCACCGCCCACGCGGTGGCGCAGGCGCGCGAGGCGCTGGACGGATTTTCCGGGGACGTCATTGTTCTTTACGGCGACACGCCGTTTATCACGAGCGAAACGCTGGAACGGATGGTTGCTGCGCGGGCAGACCATGACGTCGTGGTTTTGGGGTTTGAAGCGGCTGATCCGGGGCGGTACGGCCGATTGATTGTCGACGGCGACGCGCTTTTGCGGATTGTCGAATTCAAGGATGCTTCAGAGGAGGAGCGCGCTGTAACGCTCTGTAATTCCGGGGTTATCTGTGCGGATGCAAAGGCTCTGTTTGACCTGATTGATGATGTCGGAAACGACAATGCATCTGGCGAATACTATCTGACGGACATCGTTGAGATTGCCCGTGCCAAAGGGTTGTCCGCCACGGCGGTCAGTTGCGACGAGGCGGAAACGATGGGCATCAATTCCCGCGCCGAACTGGCGGTGGCGGAAGCGACGTTTCAGACCAATGCCCGTCGCGCGCTGATCGCCGATGGCGTGATGATGCAGGCCCCCGACACCGTGTTCCTGTCATTTGACACCACAATCGGTCGGGATGCCGAAATTGAGCCCAATGTGGTCTTTGCCCCCGGTGTGACAGTCGAATCCGGCGCGCGCATTCGGGCGTTCAGCCATCTGGAAGGCGCGCATGTCAGTCGCGGGGCAACGGTCGGCCCCTATGCCCGCCTCCGCCCCGGTGCGGAACTGGCCGAAGACGTGCATATCGGCAACTTTGTCGAGATCAAAAACGCGTCGGTCGATGAAGGGGCCAAGGTCAATCACCTGACCTATATCGGCGATGCCTCCATCGGGGCGCGCAGCAATATCGGTGCGGGAACCATCACCTGCAATTATGACGGGGTGATGAAGCACCAGACGACGATTGGTCAGGACGTCTTTATTGGATCGAACACGATGCTGGTGGCCCCTGTAACCGTCGGCGACGGCGCGATGACGGCGACCTCGACCACCGTCACGCAGGATGTGCCCGAGGGCGCGATGGCCATCGGTCGGGCCAAACAAGACAATAAAGCAGGGTTCGCGCGTCGGTTCTTTGACATGCTACGGGCCAAAAAAGAAAAGCAGGCAAAGGGTTAGTCTATGTGTGGGATTGTTGGCGTTCTAGGCAAACACGAGGCCGCGCCGCTTTTGGTCGAGGCGTTGAAGCGGCTTGAATACCGGGGCTACGACAGCGCTGGCATCGCCACAGTGAATGCAGGCAC
>CAZCOX010000225.1:0-3529 GCA_964500115.1 uncultured Rhodobacterales bacterium | reverse complement strand
GCGGCGCGCAAATGCCTGTCGCGTCTTGATGGGGCCTTTGCTCTGGCTTTCCTGTTTGACGGCGAAGACGACTTGATCGTTGCGGCCCGCAAAGGCAGCCCGCTCGCCATTGGCCACGGCGACGGGGAAATGTTTGTTGGCTCCGATGCCATCGCGCTGGCACCGCTGACCGATAAGATCACTTATCTTGAAGAAGGCGATTGCGCGATCCTCACGCGCGAAACGCTTGATATCTTTGACGAAAGCGGTGAACGCACTGCACGCGCGATGCGCCAGATCAGCATGGATGCGGCCTTGGTCGACAAAGGCGGCTACAAGCACTTCATGGCCAAGGAAATCGCCGAACAACCCACAGTTCTGGCGGACGCGCTGCGCGGATACCTGGACGGCAACCAGATCAAGTTGCCGGATGATTTACCCGACTTCACCAAAGTGCACCGACTGACCATGGTGGCCTGCGGAACGGCGTTTTACGCCTGCCTTACGGCAAAATACTGGTTCGAACAATTGGCGCAGCTGCCTGTTGAGGTCGATATCGCCTCTGAATTCCGCTACCGCGAACCGCCTGTCACGCCCGGAACCGTGGCGCTGTTTGTGTCCCAATCCGGCGAAACCGCCGACACGCTGGCGGCTCTGCGCTATTGCCAAGGCAAGGCTGACAGCATCCTGTCGGTGGTTAACGTCGCCGAAAGCTCCATCGCGCGGGAAAGCGATGTCGCACTTCCGATCCATGCCGGGGTGGAGGTGGGGGTCGCATCAACCAAAGCCTTCACGTGTCAACTGAACACGCTCTTACTGTTGGCGCTACACGCTGCCGATGCACGCGGAACGCTGTCTGATGACAAGCGCGCCGACATAATCGCCAAATTGCGCGCGCTACCGGGCCTTTTCAACGCGACGCTCGACCGCGACCCGGTCATGGCGGACGTGGCGCATCAGATCGCCGAGGCTCGGGACATCTTGTTTCTCGGGCGGGGACTGATGTATCCGCTAGCACTAGAGGGCGCTCTTAAGCTAAAAGAAATCAGCTACATACATGCCGAAGCTTATGCTTCAGGCGAACTCAAGCACGGCCCCATCGCGCTGATCGACAAATCGGTTCCCGTCGTCATCATGGCACCGCGCGACAGTCTGTTTGAAAAAACGGTATCAAATATGCACGAGGTGATCGCGCGTGGCGGCAAGGTGGTACTGATCACCGACGCTGCCGGGGCCGCCCTTGCCGGGGAAGATGTTTGGCGAACCATCGTGCTGCCAGAAGTTGACCCAATCCTGTCACCCCTGCTCTACGCCCTGCCCGCACAGTTGCTGGCCTATCACGCCGCCATTGCCAAAGGCACCGATGTGGATCAGCCGCGCAACCTTGCCAAGTCCGTGACGGTGGAATGACCGATGGGTAAACAGTTCGACAGTCTGAGCGACGATCACATCAAGACGATCACCGCGCAGCACATGTTCTTTTGCGCGACCGCAGCACCTGACGGTTTGGTCAATGTCTCGCCCAAGGGTATGGACTGCCTGCGCGTGCTGGGTCCGAACCGTATTGCGTGGCTCAACTGGACGGGTTCGGGTAACGAGACCGCAGGCCACTTGCAAAAACACCCCCGCATGACGCTGATGTGGTGTTCTTTCACAACGCGGCCCGTGATCCTGCGCACCTATGGCACCGCCCGCGCCCTGCACCGCAATGCCCCCGACTGGGACGAGATGATCGCGCATTTCGACGATGTTCCGCAGGGCCGACAAATCTATGATCTGACCATCGACATGGTGCAAACCTCCTGCGGCTACGCTGTGCCGTTCTACGAATTTCAGGGCAACCGCGACACGTTGTCGAATTGGGCTGATGGCAAGGGGGAAGATGGCATTCGTACCTATTGGGCCGAGCGCAATCATACAACGCTGGACGGCGACCCCACAGGGATCGAAGCCAATCTGATCAAATGACCGGAGCCGAGGCCATAGACGCGCTCAAAGCGCTGGCCGAACCGGGCCGCGATGCACAGATGGCGGCGTATCACAAAGTGCCACGCACTTACCTGGGCGTCGCCAATCCGAACACCGACAGTCTTGTCCGTGACTGGCGACGGTCGCTTGACCTCGACACGCGGTTGTCGCTTGCGGCGGAGCTGTGGGCCAGCGACATCTTTGAGGCACGAGTGGCCGCAGCCAAGCTATTGACCCAAGCGCGCATCAAACCGTCCGATGAGGACGCCTGGGCGCTGATCCAAAACTGGGTGCCGGATTTTGACAGTTGGGCGATTGCCGATCACGCTTGTATGGCAGGGCAACGCAGATTGACCGCGGACCCTACGCGGATCGACACGGTCGAGGCCTGGACAACCTCTGAGAATATGTGGACACGCCGCGCCGCGTTGGTGATCACCTTGCCGTGGACCAAGCAGAACCATCCGTCAGAGGCAGACCGCGCCATTCGCGACCGTATTCTGGGTTGGGCAGCAGCTTACGTCACTGATACAGAATGGTTTATTCAAAAGGCCGTGGCATGGTGGCTGCGCGATCTGTCCCGGCACGACCCCGACCGCACCCGCGCCTTTCTGATGGCACATGGCGATGCGATGAAACCCTTTGCACGAAAAGAAGCTGCGCGGCACCTAACCGCCTGAGAACACCTGCACCTCGACCAATCCGGTCAGCGGCGCCTCGATCAAGCGCATTGCGGGCAAGGACAACCGGCTGCCAGCGGTGGCTGGCCCGTCCATCGGGATCAGATCCACCTGTGCCGATTTGCCCGTGTCCGGGAACAGCACGCGTCCAGTGCCCGTCGCCTTGACGAGCGGCGTTTCAATCCAGAACCCCGGTCGCGCAGGATCGCCCAGCGAAATGATTGTGCTGCCCAATGCTTGCTCGCCCCCTTCGCTGACAGACGCCGCAGCCTCCCGCTCGGCAGTGGTGGTCGTATCAAAATCCTCCACCGTACGTGCATCGGGTGGCGGTGCGACAACCGTCGTGTTGAGCGCTTCGGGCCGCGCATTGGGTCGTATTTGACCCTCAGAGGTGGTGGCATCCGGCGCGCTTGTGGTTGGCACGTTGGGCAAAACCCCACAGCCCGCCAATGCCGCACAGACCGCCAGTACCGACAACCTCAAATGCTTGCGCAAAATCATACCAAGGTCCTGCTTCATTTCGCCCCGTCATACTTGCCCAGTTCCGCATCTAACACTAGCATCGACGGCATGGCACCGCTTATTGACCCCTTTCACCGCCCGATCAATTACCTCCGCGTCTCGGTCACGGATCGCTGCGATTTCCGCTGCGTCTACTGCATGTCGGAGCAAATGACCTTTCTGCCCAAGAAAGAGCTTTTGACCCTCGAAGAACTGGATCGCATGTGTTCAACCTTTATCGGTCTGGGTGTCGAAAAACTGCGGATCACAGGCGGTGAGCCACTGGTGCGCCGGGACATCATGACGTTTTGCCGCGGCATGACGCGGCACCTTGATAGGGGAGCGCTCAAGGAGCTCACGCTGACCAGCAACGGTTCGCAACTCGGGCGGTTCGCGGCTTA
>CAZCOX010000224.1:0-5401 GCA_964500115.1 uncultured Rhodobacterales bacterium | reverse complement strand
GATTTGTCGAATAGCGGCAAGGCCGTCTCGAGCGTCGCCTGCGCTTGAACGTATAGCCCTTGTTCAATCATTTGTAGGCACGCGCTCTCGTCCGCCGCATTGCTATCGGTCGGTTTGCGCATCACGCCCTGCACGCGGAACATCGCCAGCAAATAGGCCTGCGGCCCCGCGGCCAGATGCACGTTCCGGCGCTCCAACTGCGTGAGGAAGAATGACCGATCCACAAGCCGCGCCGCCACAGCCGTTGACATTGACACAGACACCATCACCGCCAGCCCGGTTTGCCAGTCGCCAGTCAGCTCAAAAACAATAAGCGTGGTCGAAATCGGCGCGCCCAGAACGGCGGCGGCGACCGCCCCCATGCCTGCCAACGCATAAAGCGTCGAGACGCCTGAGTTCTCGGGGAAAATGCTGGTCGCGATCAATCCGAACGCGAGGCCGGTCAACGCGCCAAGCATCAGCGATGGCGAAAAGATCCCCCCGCCCATGCGGCCACCCATCGTGATCGCAACCGCCACGACTTTGAGCATCGCAAACACAATCGCCTCGTGCCAGACCATCGACCCCGTCAATGCGCGCGATGTGGTCTCGTACCCAACACCGATGATGTGCGGAAAGTAAATCGCAAGCGCTCCAAGCAGTACCCCCGCCGTCGCCGGGCGGAGCCAATGCGGCAACCCAGTACGGGTCTGCAACCGGGTGCCAAGGTCCTCGGCCAAAAAGACCGCTCGCATCATCACCACCGCCACCAGACCGCAAAGCAGGCCCATGATAAAGAACGCTGGCAGTTCGAGATAAAACTCGACTGTCGTCGTCCCGGGCAACGAAAACTCGGTTACGTCGCCAAACATCAATCGGTTCACGACCGTACCTGCCGCACTTGCCACCACGATGGGTGCAAAAGCATGCAACGCGAAATGCCGGAGGATCACCTCCAACGCAAAAAGCGCACCCGCAATCGGCGCGTTAAAACTGGCCGACACGGCTGCCGCAACCGCACATCCCAACAAGTCACGCCCGGTGATCCCATCCGCGCGGATGGTGTTCGACACCCAGGACGACATCATCGCCGCGATATGCACAACCGGCCCTTCCCGGCCCGAACTGCCGCCGGTTGAAAGCGTGATCCACGAACAGATGGCCGAGGCGATCCCCGCCTTTTTCTCGACGCGCCCATCATTCAACGCGGCACCCTCGATCACATCCGCAACCGATCTCACACGCCCGTCCGGCGTGAAATGATGTACAATGATCCCAACAACCAGCCCACCAACCGTTGGAATGATCAACAGCATCCACCACGGCAAAGTCGCCGCATAGCTGTGAATGGTTGTCACACTCGGCGTGCCGTAAACTGTGGTTTGCAACAGCGAAATGGCCTTGCGAAACACAACCGCCGCGAGACCGGCAGCCAGACCAATCAGCAAGGCGATAAACCAGAACTGGATTTGCGACGGCCCCTTATGGCGCAGCAGGTCCCACCCGCGCGCGCATTGCCGCGTCATTTCCTGAAACTGACCGTGCAAGGGCGATGCCATGACACGCAAACCCATTAAGGCACGTGGTGGCGTGCCGTGACAACTCTGTGATTTTCAACGCCTATCGCATGCATGCGTCAGGTCCAACCCTGCGGGTGATCACAGCATGCTACGGTGCGTGTCAGCGCGTCACAGCGCTTAACCAGTCAGCAACGCCCGCGCGGCGGCGCGCGCTTCATCGGTTACAGTGTCGCCCGCCAACATGCGCGCAATCTCGCCCTCGCGTGCGCCCGCATCCAAAGGCACAACGGTCGAGGTTGTCTCATCCCCCGCAATGCGCTTCTCAACACGCCAGTGATGCGCCCCAAGCGCCGCAACCTGCGGCGAATGTGTGACGACAAGCACCTGCCCGTCTTCGGCCAAAGCCGCCAGCCGACGCCCAACCGCATCTGCCGTCGCCCCGCCGACACCACGGTCAATCTCGTCAAAAATCATGGTCAGCCCGGCATCGCGCTGCTCTGACAGGCAGACCTTCAGCGCCAAGAGAAACCGGCTGAGTTCACCACCCGAGGCGATCTTGCCAATCGGTCCAGCGGGCGCACCCGGATTGGTCGCCACTGTAAAGGCGACAGCATCCGTGCCCGTCGGCCCGGCTGTCGCTTGCGTTAATTCCGTCTGAAATACCGCGCGATCCATCTTGAGCGGTGCCAGTTCCTGGCTGACCGCCGCATCCAAACGCGCCGCTGCTGTGCTTCGGCTTTCGCTCAATCGCTGTGCCACAGCAGCATACGCCGTTTCGGCCTCGCCCACGCTTTTCTGCAAAGCCTGAACCCGATCCGCCCCCTGATCAAGCGCTGCCAAACGCGCGCTCAGTGTCGCGGCCAACCCGGCCAGATCATCCGGTGCGACGCTGTGTTTTCGCGCCAATCCGCGCAGCGCGAACAAGCGCTCCTCGGTTGCGTCTAGCTCGTGCGGATCAAAATCCAGCGCATCAAGGCAAGCCGCAACACCCCGCGCCGCCTCGTCCAGTTCCGCCATAGCCCGGGCCAGCGCGGCGAGCGGCCCGTCCAACTGACCATCCGCAGCATCACTGACACCTTCGAGCCAGCGCAGCGCGTCTGCGATCGCGGCCTCTGCCCCATCTGCACCCATGACTTGTCCAGCACGTGCGATGTCATCGCGGATACGTTCCGCGCTTTGCATCCGGCGGCGCGCAGCATCGAGTGACGCATCCTCCCCGGGCTCCGGCGCCAGCTTTTCCAGTTCAGCCACCGCATGACGCAGAAAGTCTTCCTCCGCCTGCGCCTCAGCCAATGCTGTTTCGGCAGACGCCAACGCGTTCCGCGCATCAGACAGCGCACCCCAAGCAGCCTTAACGTCTGTGACCAGATCACCATGCCCAGCAAACGCGTCAAGCAATCCACGATGGCCCTTGGGGTCGAGCAGCCCACGGTCATCATGCTGCCCATGCAACTCGACCAAGGTCTCTGACAACGCCCGCAATACCTCGCCACTCGCCCGCCGGTCATTGACCCAGCCGGTTTTGCGTCCATCGGCCGTATTCACGCGGCGCAAGATCAACTCGTCTCCACTCGGCAACCCAGCCTCAGCCAATACCTCATGCGCCGGGTGGCCATTGGGCAAATCGAAAACTGCCGTCACCTCACCCTGCTCGGCCCCACGTCGCACCAGTTCGGCGCGCCCGCGCCAACCCAGTACAAAACCCAGACTATCCAGCAGGATGGACTTGCCGGCCCCTGTCTCACCAGTCAGCACGTTCAAGCCCGGTTGGAACGCAAGGTCCAACCGGTCGATGATCAACATGTCCCGAATTTCTAACGCGCGCAGCATGCCGGTTCCGTTAGGTGCGCGATTACACGCACCATCCCTTGATCACAGCCATTGGCCTTTGATCATCTGACGGTAGATCTGCCGCAGCCAGTTGTCGCCTGTGGCCTTCAACTCCAACCCGCGCCCTGTGAGCAGCTTGAAACTGTCCTCGTACCAATCTGTGGATTGATAGTTGTACCCCAGGATTGCCCCCGCCGTCTGCGCCTCTTCCGTCAGGCCAAGCGACAGATACGCCTCAACCAAACGATACAACGCTTCCGCTGTGTGAGTCGTTGTCTGGAAATCCTCAACCACCACGCGGAACCGGTTTATCGCAGCGCCGTAGTGATCGCGCTTCAGGTAATACCGCCCGATTTCCATTTCTTTGGCCGCCAGATGGTCAAACGCCAAATCAAATTTCAGAACCGCAGACCGCGCATATTCGCTGTCCGGATACCGCTCGATCACAACGCGCAGTGCTTGCAACGCCTGGAAGGTCAGCCCCTGGTCGCGGCCCACCTCTTCGATCTGATCGTAATAGCTCAGCGCCAGCAGATACTGCGCGTACGCCGCATCTTCGTCAGTCGGATAGAAATCAATATACCGCTGCGCGGCACTGCGGCTGTTTTCGTAATCCTTGTTCTGGTGATGCGCATAGGCCTGCATGATCACCGCGCGCTTGGCGAGTTCGGAATACGGGTAGAGCCTCTCAACCTCGGCAAAATAGAATGCAGCATCTTCAGGATCGCTGCGGTTCAATTCGAATTCCGCGCGCTCAAAAATCTGCTCTGCCGTGAAGTTTTCAATCGGCACGCCACCGGGGCCAAAGCCCGGGCGCTCGCCATTGCCGCACGCGCTCAGCAACACCGCCAAAAGCGCCGCTCCGATCACAGCTTTCGCTGGTCTGCCTGCCGCCATGCCCGTCACCTTCATCTCGCCGCCGTGGCTATATATGCCACTTGTCTGCGAATGGTCCTAGCACAGAAAATCATGAGGCAAAACGCCTTTAGATCGCAATCAGTTGAGGAAGCGTGTTTGGCGACACCGCCATGCCCCATGTCGGGTCAGGCAACCGCCGGAATCTCATGCGCCTCGACCCCTGCTCCGGGAAGGCGCGCCGCCAATGCAGCGTCACATGTACGAATGCGGTAGCCATCAGGTGTAGCAAACAATTCGCGCAGCAGCATATTGGTCAGCGTGTGACCGGCCTTGTGGCCGTGATAGTGCCCAAGAAGCGGTGCCCCCGCCAGCGCCAGATCGCCCAAAGCGTCAAGCATCTTGTGACGGACAGCTTCGTCCTTGTGGCGCAGACCGCCCGGCGTCAGCACCTGTGCGCCGTCGACCACGACAGCGTTATCCATCGTCCCGCCCAGAGCCTTGCCCGCTGCACGCATGGCATCCACATCCGACGCGCGACAGAAGGTGCGACTGTCGCAGAGCTCGCGCACAAACGTGCCATTCGCAAGGTTCAGTGATTTCGACTGGAGGCCAATAGCCTCATCCGGGAAATCGATGGTAAAGTTCATGGTAAAGCCCGGCCCCGGTGCCAGACGCGCCCAGCCCTGGGCGGTGTGCGCTTCAACCGTGCTCAGAATTTCAATGACCTTCGTGGATGCGGCCAAACGTTTAACGCCTGCATCCAAAATCCCGCGCACAAACGGCGCAGCGCTGCCATCCATGACAGGCACTTCAGGGCCATTCAGCTTGATCAACGCGTTATGCACACCGCAACCCACCAAAGCCGCCATGATGTGTTCAATCGTTGAAACACACACGCCCGCTTCGTTCACAATCAAAGTGCATAGCGGCGATTGCTCGGCGTAATCGAACCGCGCGGGGATACGCGCATCGCCAAGACGAATGTCCGTTCGCTGAAAGACAATCCCGTGGTCGGCAGGCGCCGGGCACACGGACATGCGAACAGAGTGGCCTGTATGAAGGCCGACACCGTCGTACCGTACCGTTGATTGAACCGTTGTCTGCAAAATGTCCTCGGTTGTTGCGTGGCGTTCCCCAGCACCGCGCTTCGCCGAAAGGTAATATAGACCGACCTATTTCGCCTCAAATCAAAGAATGTAACGGCCTGAAATATG
>CAZCOX010000223.1:0-5445 GCA_964500115.1 uncultured Rhodobacterales bacterium | reverse complement strand
TAGAGCCGCGCCTGCAACCCGCCCATCACCTCCATCAACCGCCAATAGGTCTCAGACGCCCGCGCATCCTGCGTGGCAAAGAGATAGCCCAACCCGGACTGCCGCACGTCATAGGTGCCAACCTTGCCCCGGAACGCTTCGGGTGCAGCGCGGAGGGTCTGGATCAACTCCTGCCGGGTTTGAGGGATCTCTTGCCCCGCAAAGGCCGCTCGGTTCAGAACGATGGTGGCGGGTTCCTGCGTAAAGGCAAAAAGGCTTTGTCGCCATTCGGCCCAGTCGGGGTGGCCCGGTTGATCAAGCTGCGCTGCCAGCCCGTCATTGGCCAGCTTTAGCTGCAAATCCATCGCGCTTGAGATCACCACGTCAAAGGCCGTCGGATCAGCGCGAAAGATACCGTCAAGGTCTGCCGTACTGGCGACATAGTAATCAACTGAGGTGGCGGGCGCTGTCTCCAGAAAGCTTTCAATGACCGGTGCAAAGATGTCGGTGTCGGTGCTGGACAAAATCCGCAGGGATTGCGCCGCACCTGCCGGGCCAAAGCGGCGCGTATCCTCCCACGCCTGCGCCGATAGCACCGCAGGCAACAGGGACAGGATCAGAACGACAAGGTAACGCATGCGCCGCCCTTTGCTGTGTTGCTAAGAAACAAGGCACCGCCATGCGCCTCTGCTACCTCTTTCGCGATGGTCAGGCCAAGACCCGATCCAATAGTCCCAGCCGCGTTGTCGCCACGGGTGAACCGGTCGGCAAGCCCATCGATCTGGTCATGAGGAAACCCTTTGCCTTCGTCTGTGACAGTCACCGACGGCGTCGGCTCATCGCTCACACGGATCATAATCAGACTGTCGGAAGGCGCGTATTTCAATGCGTTATCCAGCAGGTTGCGCACCGCGTTCTGCACGAGGATCGCATCCCCCGACATCGTCACATTCGCCGGGCAATCCACGCGAAGGGTCACGTCCTTCAACTCCGCAACCGGTGTCAAACGCAGCACCAGATCCTGCACGAGATCAACGAGATCGAGCGCCTCCCGCTCCAGATGGTCCGCGCGAAAGGTGATCATCGCGTGGTCAAGAAGCTGCCCTGCCGCGCGGGAGCTTTCGTCAATCGCCCGCATCATCGACCGCACTGCGGCGCGGTTTTCATCGCGCCCGACGCGCTGCAACATCGCCTCGGCATGGGACCGCACCGTTGCAAGCGGCGTGCGCACGCGGTGCGCGGCCTCGGCAATGAAATCCTCGGATCGGTTCAGCGACTGGTCGAGCCGCCCCATCAGTGTGTTGAGTGACGACACCAGCGGCACCATTTCGGTCGGGACAGGCTTTTCGAACGGACGCAGGTCCTGCGGACCGCGTTGCGTCACGGACCCGGTCAGGCGCTGCAACTGCCCGATGGTGCTGGAACTGGCCCAGAGCGCAAGAGCGGTTGCCAGCAAAAAGAAGCCGACACCAAAGGCCGCGACATTGCGCGAAATCCGGTTGAGCGTCCCCGACAGCGCGTCTTGCGTCTGGGCGACGGCAACCGTGATCTCTGTCCGCTGGTCAGCCCCGATCAAGGTGCGTGTGGCAGTGGCTTGTCGCACCGGCACACCGGCCACAGACGTGGTCGCGTAGCGCGGGCTGGTCGCACCCGGCTCTGTCGCCACTGTTAACGTCTCATAACCCGACAACAGCGTATCATCCTGATAAATGGCATGAAACACGCGGTCGTCGGAGGGCGTGGAAAGCATGGAAAACGCGGAATAGGGAAAGTCGACCTCAACCTGACCATCGCGGATTACGGCGGTGTCCAGGATCGCGGTCACCGACGCGCCAAGGATACGATCCTGCCCCTGCTGCGCGATTTGTGCCGCATAGCTGCGGACCAGGAAGACCACCAGAAGCGCCAGAATGGCCGCACCGCCGGTCAGGATCAGCGCCAGCCGGTTGCGCAGCGACCCCGAAGCGCGCACCGCCTCAGCCATCGTCGAGCCTGTAACCAAGCCCGCGATGGGTGGTGATGCGCAGGGACGAGCCTTCAAGATGTTTGCGCAAACGCCCGATATAGACCTCAACCGCGTTTTCCGAGACCTCCTCGTCATAGGAAAACAGCCGGTCCACCAGCTTTTGCTTGGCAAAGATCTGTCCCGGCGCGTTGATCAGCAACTCCAGCAGACGCAGTTCGCGGTTCCGCAGAAAGGTCTGTTCGCCCGCCACCGTGATGTGGCCCGCAACCGGATCGAACGCGACATCGCCCAAGGTGACCACGGTTTGCGCCGTCCCATGACGCCGCCGCAAAACCGCGCGGCAGCGAGCCTGCAACTCGGCGTGGTCAAACGGCTTGGTGACGTAATCATCCGCCCCAAGGTCCAGCATGCTGATTCTGTCAGACACCTGCGACCGTGCCGTCAGCACGATGACCGGCGTGTCAGACAGGCTCTCGCGATGGGCCTTGAGAAAGCTGCGGCCGTCGCCATCGGGCAGCATGATATCGAGCAGGATCAGATCGTAGTCGCCGACCTCAAGATACACTTGCGCATCCGCAATTGTCTGAGCATGATCAACGACATGCCCGTCAAGGCTCATGCGGGACGCGATGGCTGTGCCCAGCTCTTGATTGTCTTCGACAAGCAGGAATCGCATCTGCGGGCCCGTCTCTTTTTCTGCGTGACAGGTTTGTGTCAGGTTGTCATGTTTGGGTCAATCAACTGCGCCGCAGAGCGGACGGTTGAGTATTGGGAGGACAAAATATGACAAAACTGAAACTGGGCCGTCGGGCCCTCATGGCGTCTGCTGTTGCAGCGCTGAGCTTTGGCACACCGGCATTCGCGGGTGGCCATCAGGTTGTGGATAGCATCCACTTTCTGATCCCTGGCGGTGCTGGCGGTGGCTGGGACGGCACAGCGCGCGGCACGGGCGAAGCGCTGACTGGCGCGGGCCTTGTCGGGTCGGCGTCTTACGAAAACATGTCGGGCGGCGGCGGCGGCAAAGCCATCGGTTACCTGATCGAAAATGCCGACAGCAACCAGGGCACGCTGATGGTGAACTCCACACCCATCGTGATCCGCTCTCTGACTGGCGTATTCCCGCAAAGCTTCCGCGACTTGACGCTGATCGCCGGCACCATCGGTGACTACGCGGCAATCGTTGTGGGCAAGGACAGCCCGATCAACAACATGGATGACCTGCTTGCAGCTTATGACGCCGATCCGGGTGCCACAGCCATCGGCGGCGGTTCCGTTCCAGGCGGCATGGACCACCTCGTCGCCGCCATGACCATGGAAGCAGCGGGTCGCGACGCGCTGGGTGTGAAATACATCCCCTATGACGCAGGCGGCAAAGCCATGGCGGCCCTGTTGTCGGGCGAAATCGCGGCACTTTCCACCGGCTTTTCCGAAGCTGTTGATCTGGCCAACGCGGGCGAGGTGAAGATCATCGGTGTCACCGCACCGGAGCGTGTGGATGCGGCACCGGATGCGATGACCATGAAAGAGCAGGGCATCGACACCGAGTTTGTCAACTGGCGTGGCTTCTTCGGTGCCCCGGGTCTGCCGGATGACAAGGTGGCCATGTATCAGGACGCCCTGACCAAAATGTACGAAACCGACGAATGGGAAGAGGTCCGCGCGCGCAATGGTTGGGTGAACATCCACAACAATGGTGACGATTTCCGCGCCTTCCTGGAAAACCAGGAAAAGGTGATTGGCGATCTGATGAAGAAGCTCGGCTTCCTCTGATCAAATTGTGCGGCTGCGCCGCGCTTTAAGAGTTGGTTGAGGGGCCTTGCCCCTCAATCTCCCCAGGTATTTTTGGCAAGAGGAAGGGGAGACAACGCTCCCCTCCCGGTGGTGAAGGATAGCCTTCCCCTTGCACGGTCATCGGCTCCTCAGCCTGTGCCGCCAAACAAGACTACGGGCATTTGATTAAAAATGTCTTTCCTCTTGCCCAAAATACCCTCGGGGGAGTCCGCCGCAGGCGGGCGGGGGCAGAGCCCCCATTTTGACAGCCGATGAAGGGGGACCATATGGCTCTGGATAGATGGATCGCGTTGGTTCTGTTGGGAATTTGCGGCATTTATGGCTATGCTGCTTGGTTCACGATGGATGATGCGCTCGCCCCGTTCATGCGGCGCAATCCGATCTGGCCGTCGACCTTTCCCAAGGTTCTGAGCGTCTTTGGCATCGTCGCCTCTCTCATCATTCTGTTGGGACTGGAAAAGGGCGAGCAAAAGATCGGCGACATCGATTATCGTAGGCTTTGGGAATACAACCTCGGGCAGGCTCTGCTGCTGCTGGCGCTGATGGTCGCTTACGCGTTGCTGCTGCGCCCCGCCGGGTTCCTGATCGCCACGTCAGGCTTTCTGATCCTTGGGTCAGTGATCCTGGGCGAACGGCGCTGGCTATTGATGATCATCGTTGCGGGGCTTGCGACGGGGATCGTCTGGTACCTCGTCCAAGTTGTTCTGGGCATTTACATGCGCCCGCTGCCATTGGTTTTGGGAGGCTAACATGCTCGAAGGACTTCTGATCGGCCTGCAAACGGCCTTTTCGCTGCAAAACCTCTTGATGGTCATCGGCGGCTGTCTGATCGGCACGTTTATCGGCATGTTGCCGGGGCTTGGCCCGATGTCGATCATCGCGATCATGATCCCGGTGGCGATCTCAATGGGCGATCCGTCTGCGGCACTCATCCTGCTGGCCGGTGTGTATTACGGTGCCATCTTCGGCGGCTCGACCTCTTCCATCCTGCTGAACGCGCCCGGCGTGGCGGGCACGGTGGCGTCGAGTTTCGACGGCTACCCCATGGCCCGACAGGGCAAGGCGGGTAAGGCGCTGACCATTGCGGCGATTGCAAGTTTTGCGGGAGGCACCATTGGGGCGCTTCTCTTGATGGTGTTTGCACCGGCGCTGTCCTCAGTCGCGCTGCTTTTCCATTCTGCCGAATACTTCGCATTGATGGTCGTGGGCTTATCAGCCATCGCCGCTTTTGCCGGTAACGGGCAGGTGGCCAAAGCGCTCATGATGACTGTTCTGGGTCTGATCATGGCAACGGTTGGTGAAGGCGCGCTGTTCAACATGCCGCGCTTCACGATGGGGCTGATGGACCTGCAATCAGGCTTTGGCTTTATCACGCTGGCCATGGCGATGTTTGCGCTGCCCGAGGCGTTGTTCCTTGTGCTCAAACCCAAGGAAACCGGCGAAAATGATGGTGAGATCAAGGATCTTCGCATCACCGGGGCCGAGGCGAAATCCATCGCGCCGGTGATTGGCCGTCAGTCGATCCAGGGCTTTTTCATTGGCGTTCTTCCGGGGGCGGGAGCGACCATCGCCTCATTCTTGGGCTACGCGGTCGAGCGCAATATTGCGCCCAAGCACGAACAGGACGAGTTCGGCAAAGGCGCGATCAAAGGGCTTGCCGCGCCCGAAACGGCCAACAACGCCGCCTGCACGGGCTCTTTTGTGCCGCT
>CAZCOX010000222.1:0-5506 GCA_964500115.1 uncultured Rhodobacterales bacterium | reverse complement strand
TCACCGACCGATGCTCGCGGATATAGGTGACGATGTCGCTGATATCGAAGAAGAGCCGGGTCATGTCATCCGCCCATCACGCGGTACACCAGATGTCTTGCGGGGCCATTCCATCACGGGCGCGCGCATGAACCTGTCGCAACCCGTTTTCGAAGGCGCGTGTGTAGCTCTCTGTGTCAAAGAAGGGCTGGGCATTGCGCTGGATAGCCAGTTTGTCCTTGAGGGCCTGAACTTTGGCCGGGGAGGTTGCCAGATCAAGGATCAGAGCCTCGTAGGCGGCGTCGCTATCGGTGATCAATTCTGGCAGGCCGATGGATGTCAGCATGCTGGCCGCGACCCGGGCCGAGAATTGCTTACCGATCTTGGTGACCACCGGCAAACCGGCCCAGAGCGCCTCAAAGGCAGTGGTATGGGCATTGTAGTTGAACGTGTCGATAAAGATGTCCGCATGCCTGTGCCGGGCCATGTGTTCGGGATGGGGCACCTTGTCGCCGACGATGATCCGGGCCGGATCGATACCGCGCGCGGCGGCTTCCTTGCGCAGGTTGGCTTCCGAGAACGTATTGGATTTGAGCATCCACAAGACGCTGTTCTCGGCCTGGTGCATGACCCGCATCCAGATATCGAACTCGCGGGGGCTGATCTTGTAGTTGTTGTTAAAGCAGCACAGCACAAAGGCATCTTCCGGCAGGTTGAAATCGGCCCGGGTGGTCGGTTTGTCCGAAATCGCCAGCGTGTTGTCATTGGGCAGATAGGTATGCGGCATGTAAAAGACGCGTTCCGAATAGGCCTGCCGGTGTTCGGGCGGGATCACGGTTGGGTCCCCCACCAGATAATCAATGAAATTGGCCCCTGTCGTGCCGGGGAACCCGATATAGCTCAGATGTACCGGCGCCAGCCTGTTGCGGAACAGGCCAAGTCGCGAGTCCCGCGTATGCCCCATGAGATCAATGGCAACATCAAGTTCCTGATCCTGGGCAAACCGGATCAAGGCGGAATCTGACATCCCGGCCACATCATGGAACTGGTCCACCAGTTCTTTGGCTCGCGCGCGCTGCGCGCCTGTCTTGTTATGTCCGTAGCTGAAAATGCAGATCTCGAACTGGGATCGGTCATGGCACCGCAGCATCCCCATCAGAAGCGCAAGGCAGGGGTGTTCGTGAATATCAGCGCTGAAATACCCGATACGCAGACGATCCCGACGCATGGGCGCGCGCGGCGGAGCGGGTCGGGTGACGTGGCTGGCCTGCGCAGTGGCCCAGGCCCGCGACCGCTGCTGCTGTCGGCCAGGATGGTCCTCCATCGACAACATCGAAAAAGGCGAAACCGCCTTGGTGGACACCCCCAGTTGTGGGACCAACGCCTGTATATCGGCCCAAGCGCTCCAGTCGCAGGCATGTTGCATCTGGTGGAACATGGCGCATTGCGTTTCCTCCATATCCGGCCGTAGAGCGATGGCCTGCTTGTAGGCGTCAATCGCCTTATCCAGTATTTTCTGTGCTGCCAGGCAATTGCCCAGATTGCTGTACGCTTCGGCAAAACGTGGCTTTAGCGAGATAGCCTTTCGCAGCGCGACAAGGGCGTCATCGAAACGTTCCTGTTCATGCAGGGTTACGCCAAGGTTGTTATGTGCCTCCGCATAGTCCGGATTGAGCGTCAGCGCGTGACGATAGATCTCCTGCGCCTTGCCGAAATCGTTCTGTTCCAGCCAGACATTGCCCATGTTGTTTCTGATGACGGCGTTCTGCGGTTGCAGCGCATGGGCGCGTTCCAGTGTCGCCCAGGCTTCGGGGAAGCGTTTCAGCGAAGTGAGGGCATTGCCCATGTTGTTGAGCGCATCGACATGGGTGGGGGTGATGGCCAGCGCTTTTTCATACGCCGTCACAGCTTCGGCCATGCGTGTTTTTTGCTTGAGCGCATTGCCCATGTTGTAATGGGCCGCAGCATAATCCGGTTGCAGGGCAAGGGCCTGCTTGTAGGCCTCAAGGGCTGCATCGTTGTCGCCCTGGTCATAGAGCACCAATCCGATGCTGTTATGCGCCTCTGCATGGTCTGGCTTGATTGATATCGCTTGCCGAAAGGCGTCAAGCGCAGCATCCGGGCGGCCCAATTCGCGCAGCGCCAGCCCCATGTTGTTATAGGCGGCCACGTAGTCAGGCTTGAGGCGCACCAGAGTCTGGTAGGTTGCCACGGCTTCGGCGAACTTTTCCAACTCGATCTGGGTCATGCCGAGGTTGATATAGATATCCGCGGCCTCGGGATTGTTGTCCGCTGCTTTTAGGAACGCGGTTTCAGCCTCGGCCATCTGCCCCAGACGCCTGTACCCGGCCCCGATCAGGTTCCACAGAAAGAAGGAGTTGGGATAGCGCGCCAGCAGGGTGTCAGTCTGGGTCAGCAAGTCCTCATTCCGACCCGCTTTGAAAAGTGCCAGCAGAACGCTGGTTTCGGATTTCGGCGGGTGCAGAGCGGCGTCCTGCGCGGGGACTGGGCCTGCCAGGCCAGCCAGCCCCTGTTGCGCGCGGGCGTTTTTGGGAAAGACATCCAGGATCGATTGATAGAGCGCGCGGGCCTGATCTGTCTCACCGTTGCGTGCGTGGGTTTTCGCGCGCCGCAATGTCTGATCCAGTTTCAACTTTGCCATGGCTGATGCCCCGCGCCCTTGCCCCGTATCCGGTGTTGCAGGGTGATACGCCGTAAGCGGGGGAGGGGGCAATCACCCGGGGGCGGGGGCGGCCTTGCAATCGTAAAGCCTGCGTTAAAACACCTTAATTTTTACACTTTCTTCATCTGCAAATCTTAATGCCAACATCTTTGTGCCCAATTCGTCCAGTACTTCGCTCTACAGCACCATGTCTGAACCAGTCTGCCGAGTGGATACATGCACAACGCCTTGAACACGCCCTTTGTGGCTCTGATGAGCCATGCTCAGAGTTTTGATCAGCCGGTCACCTCTGATCGCGGTGTTCTGTCCTCAGAAAGGGGTGCAACGGCACAAACCGCGCCGTTGCCGCTTTGCATGAATCCGCCGATTGCCGATTTCAGTTTGGTTGCAAACATCTGCCGAGATGATAGCACCTTAGAAAAAATGTGGGGCGCATATCGTCGTAAAGACGGCAGTAAACAGTACGCAGACAAAAGTGTTTATGAGGACCTGTGCATCGCGCGCGGGATTGACGCTTTTGCAATCAGATCAGGGGACCAAACGTCTGGAAACACGGACGATTTGAGGTCTGAGCGGTCTGCACTGAGCAATCCACAATTCGCTGCGATGACCATGCCGAGCATGGCGCGTGGCACAACAGATTCGGTTAGGAGGCACTAACATGAGTAACTCTGCCCCAACAGGATGGCTCGTCATCCTAGGCGATGCTCTGATTGGCGAGACACTGACGGCGCGCCCAAATGCGGTTGAAGATGCGGATGGGATCAACAAGAACACAGCGTCGTTTCAATGGCTGCGTGACGGAGAGCCGATTTCCGGCGCAACCGGACAGACCTATCAGGTCACGGCCAATGATACAGGTTCCGAGATCAGCGTGCAGTACATGTATCGCGACAACCGCGGCAACAGCGAGACGGTGACCAGCAGGCCCGAACCGGCCGTGCCAACATCTACATATGTCAACACCACGCCTTATATTGCCCCCAATCGCGACATTGATCTTTATGAAGCGCCGAACAACACTGAGCCGACCGGCTGGTTGGTGATCCTTGGTGATCCGGAAGTGGGCAACACTCTGACGGCGCGTCCGAATGCTGTTGAGGATGAAGACGGTATTAAGAGCAGCACAATCAGTTACCAGTGGTTCCGCGAAGATGAGCTGATCACGGGTGCGACGGAACAGACCTATGAAGTGACGAGTGCCGATCAAGGTAAGCGCATCAGCGTGGAATACGCTTACACAGATGGAAACGGCACCCGCGAGGTTGTCTACAGCAAACCGAAGGACACCGTGCCTTACGTCGACGGCTCTACCCCTACCACGCCGGTTGTCGAGGAAACGCCCGAAGAGATCGAAACGCCGGATGTGCCAGACACCCCGGTGATCCCGGATACGCCCGTTGGGCACATCAACTCGGGCCCTGTGGGGATCGTTTATATTCTCGGTGTGCCGGTCGAAGACACCCAATTGCTGGCGCGCACAGACTCGCTTTACGACCGCGACCATATCCTTGAAGGCACAAGAACATTCCAGTGGCTGCGCGACGGGGAACCGATCAACGGTGCCACCGGCAAGACCTATATGGTCACCGCCGAAGACCGCGGCACGGAACTCAGCGTTCAGCATTCCTATGTGGATGGTGCCGGCACTGTGGAGACCGTGACCAGCACGCCGCTGAGCCCGGTGATCTATCCCGAAGGTGAAGAGCCTGAAGTCGAACAATCGGCCGGGTTTGAAGCTGCGTCGCCTGACAGTTCGGGGTCTGATGCGGTGACGACGCCGGAGGATGATGTGGTGGTGATCACGTCTGACATGTCGCGCGTCGACGGGCTTGAGGGCACGGACACCGCTGTGCTCGCTGGCGATCAGGAAGACTACACCGTCACGTTCAGCCCCGATGGCGTGACCGTCACCGACCGCTCGGATGGCGGGGTTGGTCCGGTTGAGCTGACCAATTTCGAATTCCTCGATTTCGACACCGAGCTTGCGGTCTTTGGCGGCCCGATGGATCTGGCGCAGTTCGGCAGCCACACCGGCCTGAACGCGGCGGAGTTCGAGGCCTTTGTCGAGATGTACATCGCCTATTTCAACCGCGCGCCCGACGCCGTGGGCCTGGCCTTCTGGGGCTCGGCCTTCGCCAATGGCAACACGATGGAAGAGATCGCCGAGATGTTCGCCGACCAGCCCGAAACGCTGGCGACCTACCCGGCGGACAGCTCGAACATCAAATTCGTCTCGGACGTCTACCAGAACGTGCTGGGCCGCGCGCCCGACATCGACGGTCTGCGCTTCTGGACCGGTCAACTCGATGACGGCAACACCGGCCGCGGCGAGTTCATCCTGGCGATGCTGAACGGCGTCGAGGATGGCAGCGCCGACCGCGCGTATCTTGATCAGAAGACCGATATCGGCGCCTATTTCTCGGTGCAAAAGGGCATGTCCAACACCGATGACGCGACCCAGGTCATGGCGCTCTTCGACGGTACGGACAACAGCGTCCAGACCGCCGTCGATGCCATCGACGCCCTCTACGACGCCTCCATGAGCAGCCAAAACGGCGACTTCCTCATGCCCCTCGTCGGCGTGCTGGATGATCCGTTCGCCGTATAAGGCGGGAACATATCCTACAGAAAAGGCCACCCGCGCAAACGGGTGGCCTTTTTCAATTGTGCCGTCTGGCCGGCTCCGTCTGCCGTTCTAGCCGTCCTTCGGTTCAGGCGTTGTTTCGGGTGGGTCGTCATAGATGGACCATCCGTATGGGGAAGTGCTGGGTGGGAGGTTTTGTTTTGGGATGTTTCTGGCGAGGTAGGCTTTTGCGATGAAGTTTGCGGTGATGGGGGCTG
>CAZCOX010000221.1:4585-5539 GCA_964500115.1 uncultured Rhodobacterales bacterium | reverse complement strand
CATTTTCCGGGGTAGAGGACGTGCGGTCATCCGGCCAGTGCAGATTGCCCTGCACCTCCACCTCTTCGCCCTCACGAGATCGATCCGCGTTGCGCTGGTCTACTGGAAAAAAACCGCGATCCAAAAGGACCGTGCGACCATCATTCAACGTGTACGGCGAAATAACGCGATAGCCCGCACCAACACGCTTTACCGAGACGAGAACCAGCAATTCATCCGCACCGATTTCCCCGACGAGCGCGACAGGCGCATACCGGTCGCGGTCGGGGATGACAGCAGACAGCGGTGGAATTTGCTGAAATGGTCCGTCGATCCGCGCTTCAATCTGCTCCAGAATTCCGCGCTTCCACTCCAGACGCTGCAACTGCCACGTGCCCAGCCAAACCAGAATGGCTGTGACGATCAGGCCAAAGATCAAGGGGAGGGTCAGAGACTTCATAACAGGTCCAAAACGATTTTGCGCAGCGACGGTTTATCCAAGCCCGCGTCAGGTGCAAGTCTCACGTCGCGATCAAAGAAAATGCCCGCCGCAACGGACGGGCATGTTGGATTGCGTAGGGTGGGTTTCTAACCCACCGGGGTTAGCCGCCCCAGACGTAGATTGCGGCGAAGAGGAACAGCCACACCACGTCAACGAAGTGCCAGTACCAGGCCGCGGCCTCGAACCCGATATGCTTGTCTTGGGTGAAGTGACCACGCCGGACGCGCAGGTAACACACGAACAGAAAGATGGTGCCGATGATCACATGCGCGCCGTGAAAGCCGGTCGCCATGAAGAAGTTCGCGCCATAGATATTGCCGGCAAACCCAAAAGCGGCATGGCTGTATTCATAGGCCTGAAGAATGGTAAAGAAGACACCGAGCACAATCGCGATGATCAAGCCCCACTTCATGTCTTCCTTGTTGTCTTCGTGAACAAGTGCGTGGTGCGCCCACGTCGCAGCGGCACCGGAA
>CAZCOX010000221.1:0-4575 GCA_964500115.1 uncultured Rhodobacterales bacterium | reverse complement strand
CAGCGTGTTGATCAGTGGCAGGTGCCACGGGTCAAAGGTCTCGATACCGGCAGGCGGCCACGGGCCGTCAATCGCAGGGCTCATCCCGCCCGGATCAATCGGGTAAAGCGCGTGTTTGAAGAAGCTCCAGAACCATGCGGCAAAGAACATGACCTCGGACATGATAAACAGGATAAACCCGTATTTCAGGCCGATCCGGACAACCGGGGTGTGATCGCCGACATGGCTTTCGGTAATGACGTCCGACCACCAGGCGAACATGACGTAAAGAACGCCCACAAGCCCGATCAGAAACAGCCATGGGCCACTGTCGTGCATCCAAAGAACTGCGCCCACCAGCATGGCAAAGCCGGAAACCGCCCCGATGAACGGCCAGACTGAGGGGTTCAGAATGTGATAGTCATGATCTTTTGCGTGCGCCATGTTCGGTCCCTCGTGGATTGGCGTTAGTTCGTCTGCGTTTGCGACGCAGTTTTCATCTCCACCATAGCCTGCATCTCATCCGTGAGGTCGATCTGGTGGAATGTATAGGAAAGCGTGATATGCTTGGCGTTCTTGGCGTCGGCATCTTCAAGCATTTCGGGGTCAACGAAAAAGCTCACGGGCATCTCAATGCGCTCACCGGGCATCAAAAGCTGCTCTTCAAAGCAGAAGCACTGGATTTTCGAGAAATAGGAGCCCGCGCCATAGGGTGTCACGTTAAAGCTGGCAGAGCCCGCGACCGGTTTGTCGGTCGGGTTGTAGGCCTCGTAAAAGACCAAGCCTTCTTCGCCAAAACGGATTTCCACCTCAAGCTGCAGAGGCTTGAATTCCCAGGGCATGCCGCGTTCGCGCGACGCGTCGAACCGCACCTTGATGGTCTGGTCGATGATCTCGGAACTGCCAGCTTCGGCCACATTGGTAGCGCCACCATAACCAGTGACGCGGCAGAACCAGTCATAAAGTGGAACGGAGGCCCAGGCCATCGCGCCCATGAACACAACAACCCCGACACCTTGCAGGGCAGTTTTGGTCTTTGGGTCCATGTTGCTCATTGGCTCACCGTTGTGGTTGCAGGGGTTTCATAATCGCCGCGTGTGACTTTCACGACCGTAAGTCCAAAGACAATTGCGATCACCCCAACAAGGAGCAATCCAACGCCGACGTTGCGGCCAAACCGGCGCTCGTGAATCTCGTGTTGCTTCGACAGGCTCATGCCCACACCCCCAGCTTGTCAAATCCTGCTTCGAGCAGGATCGCACCGAAATGTGCAAAGAGATAGAAAAGGGACAGTTTGAAAAATTTGCGTTCGACAAGAAAGTTGTCTGCTTCCGACATGTCTTCGTCACGACGCCAAATCTGGACCGCGCCGCGTAGGAACAGGACGTTCAGCACTACGGCCACGGCCAGGTAGATAGGCCCACCGATTGACGTGAACCCGGCTGCGATGGCGAGGACTGCCAGCAATACCGTGTAGACCAGAATATGAATGCGTGTGCTGCGGCGACCGTGTGTGACGGTCAGCATCGGCACGTCTGCGTTGTCATAATCCTTGCGCATGAACAGCGCCAGCGCCCAGAAATGCGGGGGTGTCCACATGAATGTCAGGCAGAACATCAGAACCGATTCAACACTGACGCCACCAGTGGCCACAGCCCAGCCGATCATCGGAGGGAAGGCTCCCGCCGCACCGCCAATGACGATGTTCTGCGGCGTCCACCGCTTCAGCCACATTGTATAGATCACAACGTAAAAGAAGATCGTAAATGCTAGCAGACCGGCTGCAAACCAGTTGGACGCGAGGCCAAGGAAGACAACCGAAAACGCCGACAGCGCCATGCCGATGGCAAATGCTTCGTCACCGGTGACCTTGCCTGCCGGGATTGGGCGCTTTTGCGTGCGCTTCATCACAGCGTCGATATCTGCGTCCCACCACATGTTCAGCGCACCAGACGCCCCGCCGCCGATGGCGATGAACAGGATTGCACAGAACGCGATAAACGGGTGAATGGGCGTCGGGGCGGCCAGCAGCCCGACAAACGCGGTGAAAACAACCAGTGTCATCACGCGCGGCTTCAACAGTGCAAAGTAATCGCCAAACTGCGCTTCGCCTTCAAAGCTGCGCGTCTGCTGATTGATGCTTGTGTCTGTCATCCGTGCCTCAGGCTGCCCTTGGGTTAGACAAATGGGCGCACAAACATGCGCGCCCTAGCTTGCTTAGTTGGTCAGGACGGTGCGGACGTCAACATACTCGCCCGCTTCCTTGGAGGCGGCGAGCCATGCGTCATAGGCCGCTTCGCTAACAACTTTTACCGTGATCGGCATGTAGGCATGCGCCTGACCGCACAGTTCGGAACACTGACCGTAGTAAATGCCTTCCTGTTCGGCGTTGAACCAAAGCTCTGCAAGGCGGCCCGGAACAGCATCCTGCTTAACCCCGAAGGCCGGGATGGTCCAGGAATGGATCACGTCAGCCGCTGTCACCTGCATCACCACGGTCTTGCCCACCGGCACGATCACAGCAGTGTCGGTCGCCATCAGGAAGTCTTCTTTGGTGTAGCCCGCCTCAACCAGCTGCGCTTCAACGTCGTCGCTCATGCGGTTGTCGCCACCTGTGAACGGGGAGCCGATCATGTAGCCGTCATAGGCCAGGTCTTCGCCAATGTATTCGTAGCCCCAGTACCACTGATACCCGGTGACTTTGATCGTCAGGTCGCCCTCGGGAATTTCCTGCTGTTTGAAGAGAACCGGCAGGGAAAACGCGCCGATAAACACCAGGATCAGGATCGGCCCGACCGTCCACGCGATCTCAATAGGCGTATTGTGGGTAAAACTCGATGGGTTCGGGTTGGCCTTGCGGTTATAGCGTACGACGCAGTACGCCATCAGCGCTGTGACGAACAGAACAATGACCGTGATGATGATCAGGATCATCCCATCCAGCCACTGCAGGTCGCGGGCCAGTTCGGTTACCGCTGGCTGAAAGCCAGTGCCGCCTTCGACCGGCGCGCCAATCGTTTCAAGTTGCTGGGCAAAGGCCGGCATCGCGGTTGCAGCAGCGGAGGCCAGGCCCAAGAGCAAAGGTTTGAGTTGCATGTCGTACCCTGATCGGTTTCGTGTGTCTTCGTTTGCGGTTGGTGATTTGCGATCTCGCGGCGCGCAATCACCCCGTTGTCTTGGGCACGGTTAAAACCATATTCTGGTGACCAGTTAAAGAAGCTTGCTTGCGGCAAAAACGCGCTTTCTTTGATCCAGATCAAATATCTTCCTGCGGAGGTTTCATGACCGACACGTCTTTCCAGCCCTTTGAGACCCATCTCGACAGGGACCGCGCGCTGGCGCAGCTGCGCGAAGCCACCGCCGGTGCCGAAGATGGCGAACTGTTTCTTGAGCGGCGGCGCTCCGAAGTGCTTCATTTCGATGATGGACGGGTGAAAACCGCCAGTTATGACGCGTCCGAGGGCTTTGGCCTGCGGGCGGTGCGGGGTGAGGTGGCGGGATACGCGCATTCCACCGATATCTCCGAATCGGCGCTCAAGCGCGCGACAGAAACCGCGCGACTGGCGGTGGGCGAGGGGGGTGGCACCTTGGCCGATCAGCCAACCGGCACAAACACCCGGCTTTACACCGATGGTGACCCGATCGCGGCGCACAGTTTTCCCGTCAAGGTGGACACCTTGCGCGAAATCGATGCCTTTGCGCGCGGCCTCGACAATCGTGTGGTGCAGGTCAGCGCAACGATTGCCGCGTCCTTGCAAGAGGTTTCGATCCTTCGGCCCGAAGGCACTTTGGTCAGCGACACGCGCCCTATGACCCGCGTGAATGTCAGCGTGATTGTCGAAGAAGACGGGCGACGCGAATCCGGCACAGCCGGTGGCGGCGGGCGCGTTTTACTGGACGGGCTGCTCGACCCCGCCGACTGGCAGGGCAAAGCGCGCGAAGCGTTGCGCATCGCGCTTGTCAATCTAGAGGCTGAACCGGCCCCCGCAGGAGCGATGGACATCGTGCTTGGCCCGGGCTGGCCCGGTATTCTGCTGCACGAGGCGGTGGGCCATGGGCTTGAGGGGGATTTTAACCGCAAGGGAAGCTCTGCTTTCGCGGGTCTGATGGGCCAGCAAGTGGCGGCCAAGGGTGTGACAGTTCTGGACGACGGCACCATCCCCGACCGGCGCGGGTCGATCACCGTTGACGACGAAGGCACGCCATCGGGCAAGAATGTTCTGATCGAAGACGGTGTGCTCGTGGGCTACATGCAGGACCGTCAGAACGCCCGGCTTATGGATGTCAAACCCACGGGCAACGGGCGGCGGGAAAGCTATGCGCATATCCCCATGCCGCGCATGACCAACACCTACATGCTGGGTGGCGACAGCGACCCGAAAGACATCGTGGCAGACCTCAAAGACGGCATCTGGGCGGTGGGTTTTGGCGGTGGTCAGGTCGACATCACCAATGGTAAATTCGTGTTTTCCTGCACTGAGGCCTATCGTGTCAAAGACGGCAAGGTTGGCGCGCCGGTCAAAGGTGCAACCCTGATTGGCGATGGCGCGAGCGCGCTCAAGGAGATCCGCGCGCTGGGCAATGACATGGCGCTTG
>CAZCOX010000220.1:0-5583 GCA_964500115.1 uncultured Rhodobacterales bacterium | reverse complement strand
TTTCGGCTGCTTGGATACCCATTTATCCGACCTCTTTCATTGCATTCTGGAGGGAGTTGAGCTTGGAGCGGACCGACGTATCGATCATCTTTGAGCCCACTTTAACGACGAGACCGCCAATGAGGCTTTCATCAACGGTCGTATTGATTTTCACGTCCTTGCCGATTTGCGCCTTGAGCGTCTCGGCAAGCTTTTTGGATTGTGCGGCTGTCAGTTTGACAGCGGATGCCACGTCTGCGGTCACTTCGCCCTTCGCTTCCGCGATCAGCTCACGCAGACGCGTAATCATGTGTGGCAGCACAAACAGGCGTCGCTTGGACGCCATGAGCGCCAACACGTTTTGCATGGTTTGCGTCAGCCCCATTTTCGCCGCGACCGCAGAAATCGCATTGGATTGCGCTTCACGACTGTAGATCGGGGAGTGGATCAGGTCGGTCAGTTCAGGGCTGCTGGAAAGCGCAGCCGACAGATCGTCGAGGTTGGATTCAAGTTTGTCGAGCTCTTTACCCTCATTGGCGAGATCGAACACCGCCATGGCATAGCGATCTGCGATGCCAGAGGAAATGGATGCTGATTCAGACACGTCCACCCTTCCGCTATTTAGCCTCCGATCCCCCGTAGTCAGCGGTGGTCAGAGGCGTGTTTGGTTTGGCTGATGCCGCAAGGCACAGAAATCAGCGCGGATGTAGCAGAGGGATCACAAGCCCGCAACACGCTTACGTGAAATTGGGCTTGGGGACATTTTCAACGTTAACAATGCGTTAGCTGAAAGTGCGACGGAATGCGCGCCCTGAAGACGCGCCGCTTTGTCATATTTTGACGTATTTTGCGATTCCTCTGCTTGGATTTTCATCACACGCGGCGCGGATCCGCCCACTTCAAGCCGACGAAAGCAGTGTTAGCGGTCACAAAGGCTCTCAAATGTGAACATGGCCGTCTATGACAATCAAAGACATGCCGCCAATCAGGATTTGATCGGTGCCTTCTATGCAGCGCCGGATCGTAACGCGGCCCTTGCGGCCCAGACACGTGCCCTGAGCCACCAAGAGGGTTTGATCAATCCTTCCCTGGTGTTGCAGCCATTTCGCAATCGCGGCGTCCAAAGACCCGGTGATGGGATCCTCACTCATGCCGCTTGAGGGTGACAGGTTCCGTACCTCGTAATGGCACTCGGACCCTGCCGGGTGGGGGCCAAAAACGCTAACCCCAACGAAGTCCGGCCAACGAACAAGGCTGGAGTCGATTGCCAAAACGTCCTCGGCTGTAGCCAATTCAAGCGTCTGCCATGTTGGCCCACTGTCCAGATGGGCAGACCGAACAACGCGTGACGGATCGATCTTTAGCGCCACACAAAGGGATCGCGTCGTTTCATCTGACATCTCGGCAATCGACGTCTCTGGCGCGACGAACGCGGGCATGTCGCCAGTATAGTCTATTTCCACCAATCCGATCTGGCATTCCTGCACGATGCGCTTCGCGTCCTCGGGCTGGCCGCCGCTATGAAGCCACGCCGCGCAACTGCCCAATGTTGGATGTCCGGCAAACGGCATCTCGCGCGCTGGCGTAAAGATCCGAACCCGGTAATCTGCGTCAGGGGAGGTCGGCGGCAAAAGAAAGGTTGTTTCAGCCAGATTGGTCCACGCCGCAAAGTTTTGCATCGCCACGTCGCTTAACCCTTCGCCGTCGACAACGACTGCAAGCGCGTTGCCTTTTGCAGGCTCGTCGGCGAATACATCGGCCTGAATGAAACGACGTTTCTGCATCATGCATGCTCTTTCCGAGTTTGCGTTTCGCTGGGACCCAACCGAACGCCAGCCGGTTTGGCAGCGGGTTGCGGGACTAAATTGCCCAACGGGTTCAAGACGCGATTCTGAACACGCGTGCCCGTCGGCTTTGGATGTATCTTTGTCACTTCGACCATCAAAATGCCGCCAGCAACCAACGCCGACACACTACGCCCGAGCTTTTCCCAGAACTGGCCCGTCTTCATCCAAAAGCGTCGTGTGGAGGGCGGTTGGTACAGAACGGCCTTGTGCCGCTGTGGATCAAAATGATGCGCTTTTAACTGCGCTTCGAGTTGACCCATGGAATACGGGCGTCCGTATCCAAACGGCGTGTGATCTGACCTTGCCCACAGACCCGTTCGGTTTGGTACGATGAACAGGGCTTCGCCGCCAGGTCTCAACACGCGCCACACCTCATCAAGCAGCGCGGTTGGGCGCTCTGATGTTTCGAGCCCGTGCATAACAACAAGTTTGTCGAACCGTCCGTTTTCAATTGGCCAGCGCGTTTCCTCACACAGAACCGAGACGTTGGGCATCCCGGCAGGCCACGGCATCACCCCTTGTTGTGCTGGCATCAAACCGATGATCCTGCGCGCCTCTGGCAGGTACGGGCGCAGTAGAGGCACAGCAAAACCAAACCCGCCCATCGACTGCTGATTGGCATCCGGCCAGAACGCACGTACTTCATCGCGCACAACCCGCTGGGCGACGCGACCGATGGCGCTTCGATAATAAAAGCCATGCAAGGTCTGCACGTCGAGGTGCATTGCAGCCTCCGGAATGTTCAGCCAAGGTTCGTTGGAATGTAACCACGAACGCGAGAAACGCCATGCCTCTTGAACTGGTGACGATCCCGGCCTTGTCCGACAACTACACCTATCTGCTGCACGACGCGACCAGCGGCGCGACCGCTTGTATCGATGTGCCCGAGGCCGGCCCAATTATTGCTGAGTTGTCAAAACGCGATTGGACTTTGACAGAGATTTGGCTGACGCATCACCACCATGACCACACGGGCGGTGTTGATGATCTATTGGCCCGATTTGACGCAAAGGTTACGGGTGCCGCGAAGGATCGGCATCGACTCCCACCCCTCAATCGCGAAGTCGGCGAAGGTGACGCGTTCGAATTCGGCGGTGAGGTTGTGGATGTGTTCGACGTATCCGGCCACACCATCGGCCACATTGCGTTTGTGCTGAAAACGCCCCAACTGGCATTCACTGCCGACAGCCTGATGGCTTTAGGTTGCGGGCGGTTGTTCGAAGGCACCCCTGCGCAGATGTGGGACAGTCTGCAAAAGCTTGCGGCGCTGAACCCCGAGACGCTGATTTGTTCCGGCCACGAGTACACGCAAGCCAACGGGCGCTTTGCGGTCACGGTTGACCCTGACAACGCCGACTTGAAAGCGCGAATTGCATCCATACATGAAGCACGTGGCAAGAACGAACCCACAGTTCCCAGTAAACTGGCCTTGGAATTGGCCACAAACCCCTTTTTGCGTGCGGAAGTCGCGGAAATTCAGGCGCGCCTGGGCATGACCGGCGCAGATGCCGTTGATGTCTTTGCGGAAATCCGAGCGCGGAAAGATCGCTTCTGAGGCAAATCACCATCTGTTGCGGGCAAACCAGCAGATGTGAACGCAAAAGAGGCAGAAAAAACTTGAAGCTTTGTCGGTAACGACCACACTTTAAGAATAAGATGACGGTTGCGTCGTACCCTGCGATGCAGCGCAAAAAGAGAAGGAGCACTGATCCGTGCCTTCATTTTCGAACACACTCGAGCAGGCAATTCACTCCGCTTTGGCGCTGGCCAATTCGCGGTCGCACGAATTTGCAACACTTGAACATCTACTCCTCGCGCTGATTGATGAGCCGGACGCGGTACGCGTTATGAAAGCGTGCTCTGTCGATACAGAGGAATTGCGCACAACCCTGGTCGATTACATCGACGATGATCTGTCGAACCTCGTGACAGACATCGAAGGGTCTGAAGCGGTTCCAACCGCCGCGTTCCAGCGGGTGATCCAGCGCGCCGCGATCCACGTGCAAAGCTCTGGCCGGTCAGAAGTTACCGGCGCAAACGTGCTTGTCGCAATCTTTGCCGAACGTGAAAGCAACGCAGCCTACTTCCTGCAAGATCAGGACATGACCCGCTATGACGCGGTCAACTTCATCGCGCATGGGGTTGCCAAGAACCCTGCCTACGGCGAAAGCCGCCCGGTATCCGGCGCGCCTGAGAACGAAGAAGAGTCGCAGGCGCAAGAGCCGCAGGGCGAACAAAAGGAATCCGCACTCGCGAAGTACTGCGTCGACCTCAACGCCAAATCGCGGGAAGGCGACATCGATCCGCTGATCGGTCGCGACAGCGAGGTCGAGCGTTGCATTCAGGTGCTTTGTCGTCGTCGTAAGAACAACCCGCTGTTGGTGGGTGACCCGGGTGTCGGTAAAACCGCCATTGCCGAAGGTCTCGCACGCAAAATCGTGGCAGGCGAAACCCCTGCCGTGCTGTCTAACACGACGATTTATTCGCTCGACATGGGCGCGTTGCTGGCAGGCACACGGTATCGCGGTGATTTTGAGGAACGCCTCAAAGCCGTTGTGACCGAATTGGAAGAGCACGAAGATGCGGTGCTGTTCATCGACGAGATTCACACTGTGATTGGTGCCGGTGCAACGTCAGGCGGCGCAATGGATGCGTCGAACCTGCTGAAGCCTGCGCTTCAGGGTGGCAAACTGCGCACTATGGGGTCGACGACGTACAAAGAGTTCCGTCAGCACTTTGAAAAAGACCGCGCGCTGAGCCGCCGGTTCCAGAAGATCGATGTGAACGAACCCTCGGTTGATGACGCAATCAAGATCCTCAAGGGCCTCAAGCCCTATTTCGAGGAGCATCACAGCGTCAAATACACCACCGATGCGATTAAATCGGCAGTGGAACTGTCAGCACGGTACATCAATGATCGCAAGCTGCCAGACAAAGCGATTGATGTAATCGACGAGGCTGGTGCTGCACAGCATCTGGTTGCAGAGTCCAAGCGCCGGAAGACACTCGGTGCCAAGGAAATCGAGGCCGTGGTGGCCAAGATCGCGCGCATCCCACCGAAGAACGTGAGCAAAGACGATGCGGAGGTACTCAAAGACCTCGAAGCGTCGCTCAAGCGGGTGGTCTTTGGTCAGGACAGCGCTATCGACGCGCTCTCCTCCGCGATCAAACTCGCGCGCGCTGGCCTGCGTGAGCCTGAGAAACCCATTGGCAACTACCTGTTCGCTGGCCCCACGGGTGTTGGTAAAACCGAAGTGGCCAAGCAACTGGCAGACACGCTGGGTGTTGAGCTGCTGCGGTTCGACATGTCGGAATACATGGAGAAACACGCAGTCAGCCGGCTGATCGGCGCGCCTCCGGGATATGTCGGGTTCGACCAGGGCGGTCAGTTGACCGATGGCGTGGACCAGCATCCGCATTGCGTGTTGCTGCTTGACGAGATCGAAAAGGCACACCCGGATGTGTACAACATCCTCCTGCAAGTCATGGACCACGGCTCGCTCACCGACCACAACGGCCGGATGGGTAGCTTCCGCAATGTGATCCTGATCATGACCTCCAACGCGGGCGCGGCAGAACAGGCGAAAGCCGCCATTGGGTTTGGCCGGGATCGCCGTGAGGGTGAGGACACCGCCGCAATCGAACGCACGTTCACGCCGGAGTTCCGCAACCGTCTTGACGCGATTATCAGCTTTGCACCGCTGCCAAAGTCGACGATCCTGCAAGTGGTCGAAACGTTCGTGCTGCAACTTGAGGC
>CAZCOX010000219.1:0-5638 GCA_964500115.1 uncultured Rhodobacterales bacterium | reverse complement strand
CCGGGTGGCAATCCAAATACGCGCGGCACCTGTGTGGGTTCAAACATCCGGCGCGCCCAGCATGTTTTCGGCTAGGTCTATTCCCGCCGGATGACCAACATCACACCATTGCCCCGGATAGCTGATTGCAGATAGCAGTCCCCGCCGTTCCAAATCCATCCAATTATCTTTGAGCGAAAAAACACTTCCCGGAGTATTAGAGACGATTTCAGCGCGGATAATTTGAACGCCGGAATACACGTATTCCGTGCCCCAATTTGCGGTTCCTGACGGATCAATATCAAAATCGCCCTTACCATTGTGGCCAATCGCATTGGACGTCGGAACACATAACAGCAACGCTTGCATGCTGTCAGTCCAGCTGTCTTTCAACAATCGAAGCGGATTGGGCCCGCGCCAGACGGCATCTGTGTTCATCGTGAAAACGATATCTGACTCTAAAAGGGGTAGCGCGTTTTTCAGCCCCCCGCCCGTGTCCAGAATGTCGGGTGTTTCGACCGAAACGGTGACGTTCGTTCCAGCGAAATGCGCGATGATCTGATCCGCGTGGTAGTGGGCATTGGCGACAACCTTTGAGGGGGCAAACTCATCGACGAAACGCAT
Organism: uncultured Rhodobacterales bacterium; assembly: GCA_964500115.1. Lineage (GTDB taxonomy): Bacteria > Pseudomonadota > Alphaproteobacteria > Rhodobacterales > Rhodobacteraceae > Marivita. Next base: position 5,035 of record CAZCOX010000219.1, on the reverse strand, counting down.
TGCATGATCGATCAACGGTGTCCCGCCGACATTGACCAGGGGCTTTGGACGATCCTTGGTTAGTGCGCCCATCCGTGTGCCAAAACCTGCAGCGAACAACATCACGGCGTCTGGCATTGCTGCCTCGCTCTGTCGATACGATCGCGTGTCGGTTTCGGCAATGCGCGATTGACCAGTGGTTTGAGCGTGGAAGCCACCGGAGCGTTGAGACCGATTTGAATGTGGCTCCATACGCGCGGGATCAGATTGAGGTAACTTGGTTTTCCACTGTCTGCCGCTAGACGTGCAAATATCCCGAGTATTCGAAGATTACGTTGCAGACCAAGCACGTGAAACGCGTTTACCGTTTCGGTTTCTGCCTTCCCTGTGCTGTCGAGATATTTGCGCAACGCGGCGTCGTGGCAGGCCGGCGACACATCCCGTCTTGCGTCTTGAAGCAGCGAAACAAGATCGTAGATCGGCGGGCCGATCAGGGCGTCCTGATAATCAAGCAAGCCAACTCGTTTGACGCCGTCACGTTCAGGCAGCCAGATCAGGTTTTCGGCATGGAAGTCTCGTAGGACCAAAACGTTGGAGTCTGGAATGTTTGAGGTCAAAAGATCACGCAGGCAGTTTGTGATGTCTTCCGCATTAGGCTTGCTGCCAAACAGAGGCGCGTAGTGAGTGAATGCAGGTTCAATCATCTCGGCGAGTGTATCTGGTGTCACCTTATCGAGCCCAGACGGTGGTTGCGTTGCTTCGATGTGGGTGAGGACGTCGATCGCTGCGTCGTAAAGATCAAGTTCTGCATCCGGGGTATTTGAGATCAAAGAAGCAAATTGGGCATTTCCAAAGTCTTCAAGGACCATCAGCCCGGGTTCGTGGGCCAGTGTTTTCGGTGCAGACAAACCGATGCCGATCAGATGGCGTGACATTGCATCAAAGCGATTTGTGTCGTCTGCCGGGTCGATCATGAGGATCGCGCTGTTCTTGCCAGTCTTTAACCGAACGTATCGTCGCGACGATGCATCGCCGGCCATCGGGATTTGGGTCGCGTCGCCAAATCCATGCCGCGCAAGGAATGCTTCAATCTCCATGGCACATCGATCTTACGATTGGCGTCCACTTTTCATCTACCCACTCGAAGGCGATATCACGCGCCTCGCTCTGCTGCGCATAGCTTAGCGTTATGCTCAAGGCGTTCTGGGGCGCGAAGCCTTCCAGCCGTTCCGGCCATTCGACGAGCGAAATCGCAGTTTCGAATGCATCAATGAGACCGAGTTCGATCACCTGATCGGGCGCGCTTAAACGATAGAGATCTGCGTGCCAAAGCTCTGCATCTGCAGTGTCGTAGGTCTGCACCAAAGTAAACGTTGGCGACGGGATATCTTCTGGCTCGATCAGAAGAGATCGAATGAGCGCTCTGGCCAAATGGCTTTTACCTGATCCCAGTTGCCCCGACAAAAGTACGCAGTCGCCCGGCGACAGCCTTGCACCGAGCCGTTTTGCCAGTTTCGCGGTGCTATCTGGGGAGTTTGAATGAAAGCTGGCGCGCCGTTCCGTCATGGCGCGCAGATTACCGTTCAGCGTCCCATCTGCAAGCGGCGAAACGACTTTACGCAGAGACGATCTGTAGTCCGTCGGCGGCGTTGAATTTCGGAGGTTTGGCAGCTGTCACGCCAAAACGTATGAGCGTCGCGCCAAAACTGATCGGATCGACACGGCAAACGAACTCTCGCCCGTCCTTTGACCGGAGTTCACTATCCCAACTTGCCCGATCCGTCGTGTTCGTCACAAATTCGCGCAGTTCGGGCCAAATCGGGTCAGGGTGGAAGGCGGCTTTCCATTCTTCGGTTGAGGATTCGATTGTTGCCTCGTGAATCGAACTGTCTGGGTCGACATTCCACATGTCCTTGTAAGCTGTATTGCAAAGACTCAGCACGCCTTGACGTGTGAACACGACAACGGCGTCGTCCATGCTATCGATCACTGACTGCATCGTCTCGATTTCCGTTCTAAAGCTGCGGGTCAACGAGATCTCAGCAGTGATGTCGTTAAACAGAAACGCGACGGCGCCGTCCGGATAAGGACGCCCGATAACATCGTAAGTTTGCCCGTCTGGCAGATTCCATGCCTCGCGAAATCGATCATCACTCGCGGCGGCGACCAGCTTGCCCATGCGTTCGCGCCAGTTGTGATAGTTCTTCGGCTCAGGCATCACGCGCTTTTCCCGAAGCTTATCGAAAAACTCAAAAAGGTTTGGCCGTCCGCTTAGGAATTCCACAGGCACGCCACTCAGGTCGATCAAAGCCGGGTTGAATAGGACAAGACGCCGGTCGCGGTCAAAGATCGCGAGGCCCGTGGTGAGGTTTGCGAACGTTTTGGAAAGCGTCTGCACGAAATTGCGCTGTGCCTCTTCGGCTTGGACAACGGCGTCGATCCCCGTTGCAAAATGAAGGACACCCTCCTCGGTTTGTTGGGTGGTGACCTCGTACCAGCGTTTTTTTGATCCGCGTTCATCTCCGATGGAAATACGTTGTGCTGCATTCGCTTCCGAATGCGTCAGCGCATCTGAAACTTGGTTTGAAAAAGTCGACTTATCACCCAACCGTTTTGAAAGCTTGTGGAATGCGGCGTTGCCCCAACCGATCTCTCCGTCAGGTTGCAGCAGCCAGGCGGGGTGGGGCGAATACTTGAGAATTGGATCAAACTGCTTAGCCGTTGCGTTACATGCACGCAGTTTCAACCAATCGTGGCGGGCGAGGTTCGCCGGCGACAGCGATACGCGCAGTGCATCACCCGTGTCTATGATCTGCACGTCTGCACCCGTGTTGTCGAAAAAAGGTGCAGACGTTGGCGAGAGTTTTTCGGGTAATTGGGGAAACAAAGGAAGCAGTGCTCTTCTGACGACTGCCCAACCCAAACCATCTTTCGGATCTTCACCAAGCAAGCCCCAGATCACGTCGTCTGCGTCTGACAACCTTCCGTTTTGGAACAACATCTCAACGACGCCCGACTGAACTTGGTCAGTTGTTTTGGGAGCGACTGGTTTTTGCGCCAACAAGCTGACAGCCATGACAACAATGACCGCAGCAAAAACGCCGGCGAGCGCCGAATACAGAACCAGAGAATCCACGCTGAAACCCATCAATTGTGAGATCGGTATTCAGCCCAAGAATGGTTAACGAATTGTTAAGCCTATCAATTTAGCGAACGTCAATGGGCTGGTTCTCTCCAATACCTTCGCCTTTGGGTAGCCGAGGTGGAACGACTGCGTCACGGGGCCAAACGACCTCGACCACTGCTCCGCGTCGGACTGCTGATCCGTCAAATCGATTGCCGCCGTTTGCGAAGCTGAGTTCCGCGCCGGAGCGCTCCAACAAGGTTTTGGCGATGAAAAGCCCCAGACCCATGCCTTCGTATTCCGGGCGTGCGGAGCGGTCCCTTTCAGTCCGGCGGTTGCGCACAAATGGGTCGCCGATCCTACCTAACAGGTTGGATGGGTAGCCGGGACCATCATCCATAATCCGAATAGTCACATGCGTGTCTGACCATATGGCTTCGACCCAAACGGTTGCGCGCGCAAAATCGACTGCGTTCTGGATCAGGTTGCGTATCCCATGGATGATTTCGGGGCGTCTCAGCGCGAGCGGCGCAACTGTGTCTTCACCTTCTGCACCCATACCTTCGATCATAACGTCTTTCCCGCGCCCGAGGTGTGGCTCCGCCGCCTCGCGGATCACCTCGATCAAGGGGGCCGTGCGAATGTGCAGGTCTTCCTTTCCGGCGCGACCCATCGAGCGCAAGATGTCGCGACACCGATCCGCCTGTTCCCGTATCAAACGCGCATCCTCTTGAAGATCCGGCTGGTCATCCAGGTCTTCAATCAGCTCGGAACTGGTCAGTTTTATCGTCGCCAATGGTGTCCCAAGCTCATGCGCTGCGGCCGCAACAACACCGCCAAGATTATTCAGCATCTGCGTTTGGCTGAGCGCCATCTGCGTGGCCACCACCGCGTCCCCCATGGAGTTCATTTCATCAGTGATCTGGCGTGCGTAGATGGACAAAAAGATGACCGCGATAGTAATGGCGATCCATTGGCCGAACACAAACACATCCGGAATGCGAAGGATGAAACCTTCCTGCGTGCGCAAGGGCAGATGAAAAAACACAAGGAGCGTTACAAGCAAAAGCGCCGTCGCGCCGATGATTATCGTCGACCGCAATGACATGATGGTCGCCGAAACAATGACCGGTCCCAAGATCAGGATGGTAAAAGGGTTGTGAAGGCCGCCGGTCAGATAGATCAGAAAGCACAGCTGCAGAAGATCGAAGAGAACCATAAGAAAGTTCTCGGCCTCGTTCAGGCGCTTGTTTTCAGGAAAGACAAAAATCGCAATCAGGTTTCCGACGACAGAAACACCAACTGCCAGATAACAAAGGCCTAATTCGAGTTGTAGATTGTAGAGGCGCTGGGCGAGTGTAATCGCGGTCAGCTGGCCAATGATTGCAAACCAGCGAAGCCATATCATCGTGCGCAGTCGAATAAAGCTTCCGCGTTGCCTTTCGCTGAGAATCCCAAAATCCGTTTGCGTCATCTGCGCCCTTTCGCCGCTTGTCTGAGATTGAAAAATCCTTACCTCGACATCGACAAACATAAGCGTCACAACTGCGATGAGAAGCGCTTTGTTTAACCGAAATTTGGGAGAAATCGATGGTCCGTCTCGCAGCTCTTTCTGCCGTTGTTGCTGTCGTCGCGTTGATCGCCGGCCTTTGGTACGTTTCCGCTCCCAATGATGATGGCGATAAATATGCGTCATGCCGCTCGACGCAGATCGCAGGTGGAACGGATCAAATCGGTGGACCCTTTACGCTCATAAATGCGCAAGGCGAAACCGTGACGGACAAAGACGTGATCACAGAACCATCGCTTGTCTATTTCGGTTATACGTTTTGCCCGGATGTTTGCCCGCTCGACACTGCGCGTAATGCAGAAGCGGTTGACGTGCTTCGGGACCGTGGAATTTCTGTTACGCCGGTTTTCATATCCGTCGAT
>CAZCOX010000218.1:0-5656 GCA_964500115.1 uncultured Rhodobacterales bacterium | reverse complement strand
CTAGGCGGGTGCGCCGGACGCGGTTCGGTTTTCGCGGATGGGCAGGTGCACGATGGCGCTGAAAGCGCCGACCGCGACTCCGATCCACCAGACGAGCGTGTAATCTCCGTGCAGGTCATACATGCGACCGCCGAGCCAGATGCCAATGAAGCTGCCCAGTTGGTGGCTGAAGAAGATGATCCCGTAGAGTGTGCCCATGTAGCGCACGCCGTAGATATGCGCGACGAGGCCGGAGGTGAGGGGCACGGTCGCAAGCCACAAAGACCCCATGGCGACGGAGAACAGGATCACCGATGTGGGCGTGATCGGGAACATGATGAACACAGCGCCGACAATGGTGCGAGCGACATAGATGCCTGCGAGCAGATATTTCTTGGACCAACGGCTACCGGCCCAACCGGCGGCGAGCGTTCCCGCGATATTGGCGAAACCGATCAGCGAAATGGAGAGCGCGCCAAGTGCGGATGTGGTCGTGATGCCCATCGAATGCAGAACGCCGCCGGGCAGGATCGGGTCACTGAGTTCGGTCACAAAGGCCGGGAAATGCGCGGTGATAAAGCCAAGCTGATAGCCGCAGCTGAAGAAGCCGACAAAGATCAGCGTGTATGAGGGGTCGCGAAACGCCTTGAGCAGGATCTGCCCCATGCTTTCCTCAAGCTCTGCCTTTGTTGCTGGAGGCGCGGGCGAGCGCATGATGGGCAGGATGCAGAGCACGGCGATGATGGCGACGGCGAACCACAGGAACACCGATTGCCAGGTCATAAAGCCCAGCATCCATTCCGCCAGAGGCGCGCCAAAAATCTGGCCGACACTGCCTGCGACGGTGACAAGGGCGAGGCTCATGGAGCGGTTTTCATCGCTTGCCGCACGGCCCACAACGGCGAGGATGACCCCAAACCCGGTGCCCGCGATGCCGAATCCGATCAGGATTTCCAGAAGCTGATGCGCCTCCGGCGTGACGGCCATGGAGGACAGGACGAGGCCCGCAGCATAAGTCACCGCACCGATGATGATGGCTTTGCGATCGCCGATCTTTTCGGCAAGTGCGCCGAAAATCGGTTGGCCGATGCCCCAGGCCAGGTTCTGGATCGCGATGGCGAGTGAGAATTCGGCGCGGAGCCAGCCAAATTCATCGGCGATGGGGATCTGGAAGACGCCAAAGCTTGCCCGGATCGCAAAGGACACGATGATGATCAGACATCCGCCGATCAGAACGGGCGTGAAAAGCGATTGATCTGTGCGCATCCGAGATCTCCTCAGACCGGATGCGTGCTTTAAATGTTTGGAAGGGTCAAGCGCGCATGTCGGATCACGGGGCCGTCGCCGCTTGCTGCGATGCGTGCGATGGCGTCTTTGAGTGGCTCATATGTAACGGCCATGTGATGGGCGTTGGCGTGTAGCAAGGTATCTGTGTCGACAACCCATGCAACATGGCCTTTCCAGAAGAGGAGATCGCCGCGCGTCGGGGGTGTTTTTTCGGGCAGTGTTTGACCGAGCGATTGGCACTGCAGATCACTGTCACCGGGGCATGGCAGGCCGCACGCCTGGCAGGCGATCTGCACAAGGCCGGAACAATCGATACCAAATGCCGAGTTGCCGCCCCAAAGGTACGGCGTGCCGATCAGGCGTTGCGCCACCGCGACGGGGTCCGCCTCGGTGGCCTTTATGGGAACCAAATGCTGGGTCGGGACGTACTGGGTGCCCGCGTTCGCGCTCCAGCTTATGTGAGACCAACCGTCTGTTTCGCCCTCGACCGTGAGCTCAGAGCCCATCGACAAGGGGGTCACATCGCCCTTGGTTTTGAGGCCATGCGTGGTTTTGGCATAGGTTTTGGCGACCGCGACACGGTGAGTTGACGTGGTTTTCGGGTGGTCGTCGAAGGCTTCCAACGCGACCCAGCCGGAGTACCTGTTGGCCTGCGTTTCGCCGTAGGCCCAGCCATTTGCGTCTATCGCACGCACCACAAAGACGTGCCCGCGTAGGAGCTGGCGGTCGCGATCGCCATCCGGACTGGAGCACAGGTCTGCCACCGGAAGGGTGATGTGACGAGGCTCAGGCGCGGTAGGTTGGAGTTTTTGCGCTGCACAGACGCTTTTGATGTCAACTTCGGTCGCCGAAGCCCAAAAGGCGCGCCGGTCAGTCACAGGTTCAGAAGGTCCGGCAGAGCCGCGAACACCGCGCGCGCGCCTTGGAGCGCGCCGCCTTTGGGGCGGCCCGGTGCAGCAGCTGGTTGCCAGCCATAGATGTCAAAATGCACGTAGCGGTCGTCTTGATTGACAAAGCGGCGGAGGAACAGGGCGGCGGTGATCGCACCGCCAAAACCACCCTTGGGCGCGTTGTCGAGATCGGCGATGCCGGGTTCGATCATCGCCTCGTAAGGCTCGTGAAACGGCATGCGCCAGACCGGGTCGGCGACACGGCGCGCGGCGAGGTCGAGAGAGGTGGCCACAGCCTCGTCATCGGTGAAATAGGGCGCAAGATCCGGCCCCACCGCCACGCGGGCAGCACCGGTCAGGGTGGCCATCGAGACGATCAGGTTCGGTTCGGCCTCCGCCGCGAGGGCAAGGGCATCGGCGAGGACGAGGCGGCCCTCGGCGTCGGTATTGTTGATCTCAACCGTCAGACCCTTGCGGGAGGTGAGGATGTCTTGGGGGCGAAAGCTGTTGCCGCTGACGCTGTTTTCCACTGCCGGGATCAGAACGCGCAGGCGCAGGGGGAGGTTCGACGCCATGATCATATGCGCAAGGCCAAGAACGTTTGCGGCGCCGCCCATGTCTTTTTTCATCAAGCCCATGGAGCTGCCGGGTTTGAGGTTGAGACCACCGGTGTCAAAGCAGACACCTTTGCCGACAAGCGTGAGGCACGGGCCGCGTGACCCCCAACTGATGTCGATCAGGCGGGGTGCGCGGTCGGCGGCCCGGCCCACGGTGTGAATCATCGGGAAGTTCTGGTCGAGCAGGTCTTCGCCGGTTGTCACGGCGAAGGTCGCGCCGTGTTGCTCTGCGACGTCGCGTGCCGCGGCTTCGAGCGCATCGGGCCCCATGTCTGAGGCCGGGGTGTTGATCAGGTCGCGTGTGAGCGCCTCCGCCTCGGCCATGATGCACACGCGGGTTGCGTCAATGCCCTCTGGCGCGATGAGGTCGGGCTGTTCGGTGTTGCTGTCGCGGTAGCGAGTGAAGCTGTAGCGGGCCAGGAGCCAGCCCAGCGCCTCTTCCTCCAGTTTGTCGTCGGGGATGCCGCTTTCGATGCGATATGTGCCCGGGGCAAGTTTGGATATGGCCGCTGCGACAGCGTAGCGGCCGCGTTTGCGCTTGGCCTCCGTACCGTAGCCCACGAGGGCCATTTCGGGGTGACCGGCGGCATCCGGGATCATCAGGGCGGAGCCAACCCCGCCCTTGAAGCCGCTTGCCTCCACCCAGGTGCGCACGTGATCATCCTGCTGCGCCGCCCAGAGCGCAACATCGTCTGATCCCAACACGTGCAGCGGCAGCGCCTTTGTGCCGCTGGGTGCAAATTTCATGGTCATGGCCGTCCCCTCGTTTCAGGGGACGAGCGTACGCCGATACCAATTGGCTGCAAGGGAAATCAGAGGGACAGATCCATTCCCATTTCCGCGCAAGAGATCGCCATTTCCCCGCAACGGAGCAACCTGCACAGGGTTGCGGCGAGTGCCACGCCCTCGCCCTGATCAACACAGGTCAGCACATCAGACGCGACGCGGGCCATTTTGGGCAATCCGATCTGCTCCAGTATCGGGATCGCCGATTTCACGGATTTGCGCAGCGCGCGCTGGTCGCCTTCGGCGTATTCCGTGCGTATCTGGGTCAGCCTGACCGCCAAATCCTCCAACGCGCGGCAAACGATGTTTTCGGCTACGCTTGGCCCCAGATCCCGGCTGAGTGTGTTCAGGGTTTCCTCGTCAAAATAGGCGGTATCCCGTGGGTGCAAAACCGCAATTTGCGCCACCATTTCATTTCCTTTCTCACCCCAACCGACATGGTCTATCGCAGCATGATGTTTCCAAGCCGTAACCCCCGCGACGGTTTTTCGCTCGAATTCCATTTGAATTCGACGTATTCCGCTTGAAACGTTGACTGCCCGAGGCGGAGAATATCATGGACGCCGCAAAGCCGCTGCCCGCATACCTTATCCAGCGCTACCAAGGGTGGAAGGCCACCACGTATTCAGACAATCGTGCTTGGTACAAGCGCCTTGCAACCGAAGGTCAGCGACCCCGGGCAATGGTGATTTCCTGCTGTGACAGCCGGGTGCATGTGACCTCGATCTTTGGAGCGGATCAGGGCGAGTTCTTTATTCATCGCAATATCGCGAATTTGGTGCCGCCGTATCAGCCGGACGGGGACCACCATGGCACCTCGGCTGCAGTGGAATATGCGGTCACGGCGCTGAAAGTCGCGCATTTGATCGTGCTGGGCCATTCACAGTGCGGCGGCGTGCAAGGCTGTATGGACATGTGCTCGGGCAACGCACCGCAGCTCGAAGAGAAATCAAGTTTTGTCGGACGGTGGATGGATATCCTTCGCCCTGGTTACGAGCGGGTCATGAAGGGCGACCACCCCGAAGGACACGTCCGCGCGCTTGAAAAAGAATCAGTCGTCGTGTCGCTGGAAAACCTGATGACGTTCCCTTTTGTGCGTGAAGCCGTTGAGACCGGTGAGATGACGTTGCACGGCCTGTGGACCGATATCGGCGCCGGCGGATTGGAATATTTCGATTCCAAGACGCGGAGCTATCAGCCGGTTTGATCCGAACCGTCGTTGTCAAAATACGGCGTCACCTGCGCGACGATGACGGCGTTCTCATCCTGCGCCTTTTGCATCAAAGCAATCTCTTCCGGGTCAATCTCATGACCCTGCTCTTTGCGATCAGCAAGCGTACCGTAGCCCGTGACATCAAGCGGGGCCATGTCGGCCTGTTTGAGGATCGCCACGGTTTCGCGCACCGCTTCAGCCTCGTCCACGCCGGAGGCGTAGCACATGAGCCCGGCGCCGGTTGCGCCCTTCGGCAGGCCATCACCGGATTTGCGACCCACTTCGACCACGAGCGTGAACACGTGTTGCTGTTTTTTGGGTTTCTTGGGACGGTCAGACATGGCGTTGCATTTGGTTGCGGCAGTGATCCGCATCTGCCATGAATTTGGCGTAAGGTCGATAGAGGGGATCACGTAAGATGAAAGCTGTCAAAGACATGGTTGCGGCTGCGAATGCCGAAGTTGATCACGCACCTGCGGCGGAATTGCTGGACCTGTTGGGAAAAGAGGATGTCACGTTTGTCGATCTGAGAGACCCCGGAGAGCTGGACCGTGAAGGTTTGATCCCGGGCGCATTCCACTGCCCGCGCGGCATGCTTGAATTCTGGATCGACCCGGGAAGCCCAAATGCCAAGCCGCAATTCCAGACGGGTAATCGCATCGTGTTTTATTGTGCATCGGGTGGGCGTTCTGCGCTGTCTGCCAAAACCGCGCAGGACATGGGGTTGCAGAATGTCAGCCATATCAGAGACGGTTTCAGCGGCTGGAAAAATGCGGGCGGCCCGGTGGATCGTCGGTAGTTTGATCGCGCAAACAGACAAAATTTGAGCCGTCACTTTTCGGCGATCGCCTCGATTTCGAGCAGCCATCCCTCTTCGAACATTC
>CAZCOX010000217.1:2748-5671 GCA_964500115.1 uncultured Rhodobacterales bacterium | reverse complement strand
CTTCGGGAGGCAGGGGCCGGAGGTTCGAATCCTCTCACTCCGACCAAATCTATGCAATTTTGGAAACGGAATTGTCATCGGTCGCTTGCCCCCGTCGCGGCAGGCGCTCAACCCAAGGATTTCAATCCCAATCGGACAGCTCTATTTGGGTTCTTTTCCAAGATGTACTCACCAATCATGCGTGCCAGTGCCGTATGCCCTTTTTCAACAGTGCGCTTGAACAACTCGCGCTGGTAGCGCGGGAAGCTGCGCCGCTGGCGGAGCATCCTATAGTAATCCTCGCTGCTGAGTGTTCCATTCAACGCACCAAGGATGATCGGGCTGAGGATGCCCATCTGGTTAAGCGAACTGCCTAAACGATGCCCAAGCAGAGGCGCACGCAGGTGTTGAACGTTCTTGCCGGTGAACCTTGCCGCATGTTGGGCATCCAGCGGTTCATACGGGTCGAAGAGGATAGATATACGGTTCGCAGCCTTGCTGACTTTCGCGGCATCACCGTATTTGCCAGTGAAATCCCGATCCCAGACCGTCTTGTACCGCGTCTCCCAAGGCACGACTTTTTTGTCGACCGTCGACTGGGGAGAGATCGCGACGACATCGCATCCCGGTGCGGCGGGCGAGAATGCGCAAGCCGCGTAGCCGCCCATAGAGGCCCCATAGAACACCACGCGTTTGAACTGCTTGAAGAAGCCGGTTTTCTTGAGCGCATCGAATTGGTCATAGACCCAGGGTTCGCGGTACCAGGTCCATCCTCCGGCCAACACGCCCAGCATCGACCAGCCCTGATCTTTGATAAAGGAATAGCCCCAGGGGCGGCGGTCTTCGCGTTTGGTCATGGCGATGTCGAGGTTGTCGAAAGTGACCACCAGCGTGTCTGGATCGCGCGGAATGTAGAGGAAACTGTGCCCGTTTGTACCGGGTCGGTACCAGCCGTCTTTGCCCGCCAGTTGCGTCGCGATGTTGTCCCAACTGTCGTCCTGAATAGGCTCGGGTGGGTTGGGGGTGACGCGAATGCGGGTGATCGGCTTGTCGTCTTCCTCGCGCGTGGAAAGCTGGGTGTTTGAACCATAGGCTTTCAGAAACGGAAAAGCGCCGGATCCGCGCCGAACGTCCATGAAGACCCGCGTGTCGGAATGCACGCAACGCTGCAAGAAGGTTTCGAGAAACTGCGTCTTCCATTGATCGCCAAACCCTTGCAGATTGCAGAGCACATCAACCGGGCGAAGGTCTTTCTCGGACCGGATGACTTTGATGCGGTCGGGATCAACGTCGTTGTCGGTGAGGAACGTCATGTAGCCTGCCAGCCACGGCATATCTTCACCCTTGAATTTGGCGCGGCGGTTGGTATTCACCAGATGGATGTCGCATTCGAACTTGTGGTGCAGCGCCAGCACAAAGCTGCGCGCGGTGCCGACAAGGTCAGCGACGGTGCTGACCTCTTCCAGATCAAGCTCGTCTATCAGCGCGCCGTCGAAAGTGGTGTTCCCGCGTCCCTTGATCGGGGCGAGGGCGGGGGTGATGCCATGCGCCTTAACGAGCTTCTCAAGATATGACCCCTTGGGCGGCAACCCGTCATGCAAGTTCCCCAACTGCCGCTTGTTCGACGCCCATAGGTGCAATGCGGTGGTCTCGTCCGTGATCAAACCTTCCGCCAGCTCTGCCCGGCGCATGAATATGAACCGCTCTCGGAAGGTGATCGGGTAGAAGGCGTTGAGCGACTGAACATGCTCTTCCAGCCCGAGTGCGTGAACGTAATGCGTGACCATCATTGGCCCCCACACGCCCCAGGGCTGTTCTGTGATATGCACGGGCTTCCCGCGTTCCGCCTTCTTGCGCATTTCTTCGCGCCGTTTCTTTGGCAGAAAGGGCGCGATGGAAAACCGGTCGCTGGTGAAATCGAGCATCTGCTTGAGTGCGGGGCTATCTGCGGGCAGTCCCAGCACCGCGTTGTTCACACGATGTTCGCCAGGCAGTTCGTAACCGAAGACGTAGTCGCTGTCGTAGTCCATAGGGTGGTAGCAATAGACGTCAGTATCCACCCAGATCATGCCGGGGTTCTGGTGGATCATGTGCAAACGGAACCAGTCGGCAAACAGCGCGTAGCTGTTCTTTTGTTCGTATTTGATGAAGTCGTCGGTATCTATGATCTCACGCCCATCGCGACGGATCACGCCGTCGGGGACATTGGGGATGTCTTCATAGCTGAAAAGCGTGATCTTTTGTCCTTTGTCGACAAAGGATTTAAGGCACAGCTGTTCCATCCACGAAAGCGGGCCTCCGATCCAAAGCGTTCCAACCTCGCGAGTGCGTGGCATCTGCATGTCCTCAACTGCGCGCAGCTTCTTTTTGGGCCGCGTCGGTTAAGGGCAGCCTAGGCGCTTGAACCGCATTTGAGAACCCTGCGTGAAAAGTGACTCAGTTTTTGTGTAATACGTTGTGCTTTGGCCATGATGCTTGCGCGAAACGTCAGGGTCGCGTTATTTTTTCCAAAATAGAAACAATGGCGGACAGACACCGTCACAGAGGCAGGCATGAGCAAAGACACCTATACGGTTGTCTCAACCATGAAGAATGAGGCGCCTTATATCATCGATTGGGTCGCGCATTACAAAACCCTCGGGTTTGACCACATCCTTGTCTGCACAAATGACTGCACCGACACGACCGTCGATATCCTTTTGCGCCTGCAAGAGATGGGGTTGGTCACCCAGCACAACACCATTGTGCGCCGTGCGGGCATCCACCGCTCTGCCTTAAGACAGGCGAGCCGACGCTATGACATCGTGATGGATGCAAAGTGGGTCTTTGTGTGTGATGTGGATGAATACCTGAACATCCACATGGACGACGGGTCGGTGCAAGCGATGGTCGCCGGTTCCGGTGAGAACGCGGATGTCATCTCAGTCCCGTGGCGCGTGTTCGG
>CAZCOX010000217.1:0-2648 GCA_964500115.1 uncultured Rhodobacterales bacterium | reverse complement strand
CGCACCGCGAACCCGCCGCTTTTCACCCACGCGCAGGTCAATCACTACGCTCTGCGCTCAATGGATAGCTTCCTGGTGAAACGCGCGCGCGGACGCGCGAACCATTCGCACCACGTTTTGGGATTGGACTATTGGGAACGGTTCAATCTCAACGACGAAAGCGACACCTCGATTGATCGCTACAAGACCAAAGCGGGCAAATTGGCGCGCGAGTTGAAATCCGATCCAGTCCTCAAAGACCTGCACAAGCGCGGCGTCGATTGGCACAAACGCAAAGCAGCCTCGTTACGGATGGACCCAGACATGGATCAGTTGGTCGATGGGTTGAAAGCGGCGTTGTGAGGTAGCAAAATGTCTGGACGCGTTGTCGAGCGCCGGATGAACGGGCGTCAAATGGGTGCGATTGCCCTGCTGGATTGCGTGCTTCAGCCCGGTGCGGATGGTCAGTCAGTCACGCTGTATTTCGCTGCCGGCAGCGATCTTTCCACATTTGATTGGCCGCAGGCAGAGCTTGTGGTGGAGCGTGGCGTCGGAGGCGCGGTCTGTCGCACTTACCGGGTGCCAGATGGTGCTTTGTTGAGGGTGTCCGTTGATAACACTTTTTACGATGTGAATCCGGTCGCCAGCGAAGCAGAGCGTTTCGAGGGAAAGAATTGTTTTGCTGCGACCCGAAACGGGGAAAGTGCGGAAACTGTCGCGGCATGGTTGGATTACCATGTCGAAAAACAAGGGGTGCAAGCTGCGATCGTCGTGGACCGCGCGAAACCTGGGTCTGACACCGCTTTTGCGGGGGATTTGCGCGCTCTTGTCTCGCAACGAAACATTGCTTGTAACGTCACTTTGGTGACAAGCGATGTACCACTGGGCAAACCAGATTGCCCGGCTGAAGCGCATCCTTTTTCAATCCCCGAAGCACCGGGAAAAGACAGGATGGAGGTCCCGCCTCCAAGCCCATGGGATGCCCCGTTGGGAGAGATGTCGTTATACGAAATTCTAAGACAGCGCTTTTTGTCTGACGCGCGCGCGGTCGCCAATATCGACGTCCACGATCTGATCGCGCCAGACGCGGATAACATTTTCGATGCCGCTGTTGCTGCGGAACGGGGCGTTATCGCGCTGATCGGGCGTCATTGTTACCCATGGCGCGTTCGAAAGGGCGAAACGGCAAAATTCGCTGATCACAGCTGCGTTCAATTTGACGCAAAAGGCGGGCGACAGCGCTGGTGCATCGCCCCTGCAAAATCACCCGACAACGCTATTTGGCGTCTTATCCGGATTGGTAATGCGGCCGCCGATCGGAACGGCACACAGCTTTTTTATCGGCACATGGCTCTACGGCACCCAACCGAGTCCATCTCCAAGCTCGTTCCGAAAGCGTCATTGATCGAACACGCTCCGTTGCTTGCGTTGTCCCAAGAGTACTGGGGGCACAAACCTGTTCGTATGCCGGAGTTGACAATCGACCCTGCACCGAAAGGAAAAGGTCGCCGCGCAATCGTCACCACGATGAAAAACGAGGGTCCCTTCATACTCGAATGGTTGGCCTACCACCGCGCAATCGGCTTCGACGACATTCTTGTCTACACCAACGATTGCACCGATGGCACGGACACGATGCTGCAAATGCTGGAGCGTAAAGGTTATGTGCAGCATCGCGAAAACCCATTCCGCGAAACGGGGCTAAAGCCGCAACACGCGGCTTTGCAGGCCTCCGATGAAGAGCCGCTTGTGCGAAATGCCAAATGGGTGACCTGTATCGACGTCGATGAATTTGTGAACATCAAAACGGGCGACGGTACGCTCGATGCCCTGTTTGCAGCGGTGCCTGACGCCAATATGATTGCAATGACGT
The DNA here is from genome assembly GCA_964500115.1 of uncultured Rhodobacterales bacterium. Classification (GTDB taxonomy): domain Bacteria; phylum Pseudomonadota; class Alphaproteobacteria; order Rhodobacterales; family Rhodobacteraceae; genus Marivita. The sequence goes on along the minus strand of CAZCOX010000217.1, from coordinate 796 downwards.
GGCGATTGTTCGGCAATGGCGACGTTCACAAGTACGTCGATCAACCGATCACCGAACAGTTCCTCCGCTGCGCACCCGAATTCGCGCGCAAACCGCATCAGGCCTGGGGATTTAAAACCCTGTTCCAGAATATCGGCCTCTTCAAGAAAATGGGTGTGCATCGCCCGAAAGGATTGAACCCGCAACTTTGGGAAGAGATCAACTGGGTCAACGGGTCGGGCCAACCTTTGCCACGCGAAATGTATCGCAATGGCTGGCGGTCAACGACGGACACGTACGGGTATGGTCTGGTTCAACTCAACCACTACGCTGTCCGATCCGCCGAGAGCTTTCTGGTCAAGCGTGACCGCGGGCGCGTGAACCATGTCGATCGAGATCAGGGGCTGGCCTATTGGTTTCGCATGAACAACAACGCAGAAGAAGACAGATCCATTCAATCACGTCTTGCGATGATGCACGGCGAACTGGCGCGTCTGTTGGCTGATCCGGAAATTGCTGCCGCTCATGAACATTCGGTACTATGTCACCGTGCTAAGATCGATGCGCTCAAAGCGACAGAAAACTATGCAAACTTTTTTGCGGAATTAACCGGGGATCGTTTGGAAAGACTGTCACGCCTTCACGCGCATTTCGGTGCCAATGTCTTTCTGTCGGGGCCAGAGGTCGTTCCGGACGAGATACTCAACAAAGACACATCAGAAGACTGGTTCTTCACAGTCAAAGCGGTTGATGAAACCGCCCACTAACCGATGAAGGCCGCCTTGATTTGGCGGCCTTGATCATGAGCCGCGACGTA
>CAZCOX010000216.1:0-5802 GCA_964500115.1 uncultured Rhodobacterales bacterium | reverse complement strand
GCGAACCGGCACGCTCATTCGCCGTGACCACATTTGGAAGGTTAAGCCGATACCCCTTTCTGGAAACGGTTTCGACAATCTGCCTTTCAACGTCACCGATAGCGCGGCGGATATCGCCGATACATTGCACCAAACTGTCATCGGTGACAGCCACACCCGTCCAAACATGATCAAAGATGTCCTGTTTTGACACCAACTGCCCAGCATGGCGGACAAGGTACGCAAGCACTTCAGCACTGCGGTTACGCAAAGGCACTGTCTTTCCGTCAGCATCCGTCAAGTGATTGGTTTCAAGTGAAAAGGTGACGTTGCCGAGTGCAACCCGGTCACCAGAATTCGGAAAAATTTCGCCGTCATTTCGGGACAAAAATACCCCTCCTTATCACGGTAGCGTAGGGGCAACGCCTGGAGTCTGGCAACGATTTTCACGCACCGCCCCAAATCGAAACTTTGATTTGGAAAGGCATTGGAATGAAACAGATTGCGATTTTAGCAACCCTCGGGTGCGCAGTGGCCAGCAGTGTTTATGCGGAGGGAATGATCGCGCAGCTCTGCGGTCGCGACCATCAAAACGAAGTCGCAACATACACTGATGTGACGTCAAACCCCGATGGATATTACATTCGCAGCCTGCGCACGCAGCTGAGCCACGGCGACGCGCGCATCGTCAAAGCGGTTGGAGACAGCTATTACCTGTGCACCGTCAGCGCCGCGCGTCCCGACATGGATCAAACCAAAGCGTTGCTCGCAATGAAGGAACGCGCCGTGAAATACCTGTTTGTGCCGGTTGACGCATTGGGTCCAGATGCGTGCCCGAAAGATGGATTGTCCTGACCGGTTAAAAATCCACCTCGATCGCCACACCGCGTTCAATGGCCAGATCAACCACGCGCGCGGCAACGGCGAGGTCTTGAAGGCCCACGCCCGTGCCATCGAATATGGTCACCCCGTCCGCCGATCCGCGCCCGGGGTGGTCGCCATTGATCACGGCTCCAATCTCGGTCAGCGCGCTTTCCTCGATCAGTCCTTCACCGACCGCGTGTTGGGCTTCGCCAATAGAAATCGACTGCGCCACCTCGTCGGTAAAGACGCTCCCGCGCGCCAAGAGCGCGGGTTCAACCTCCTGCTTGTCCCTGGTGTCGGTCCCCATCAGCGCAAGATGGCATCCGTCGCCAACATGGTCTGACAGCAATGAGCCTTTGAAGGACGACGTGATCGAAATGATCACATCTGCCGCGCGCAGTCCGGGCAGATCCACCGCCTCAAACGGCACGCCAGCCTCGTCGGCAACCTTGGCTAGGGACGGAAGCATCTCTGGGTGATAGTTCCACCCTATAACCTTTTCGAAAGGCCGTTGCTCCAAAGCGGCGCGCAATTGGAAGGTGGCCTGATGCCCCGCGCCGACCATTCCCAGAACCGTGGCGTCTTCCCGGGCGAGATGTTTGATCGACACAGACGAAGCTGCTGCCGTTCGCAGCGCCGTTAACAAATTGCCACCCACCATCGCGTGCGCGCGGCCAGTATCAGGATCGAACAGGAAGACTGTTGATTGATGGTTGATCAATCCACGTTTTTCGAGGTTATGCGGCCAGTACCCACCCGCCTTGAGGCCCAATGCTCCTCCGGACCGATCAAACCCTCCTTTGAACCCGTATAGCGCGTCTTCGTGCCCAATCGCTTCGCGGATCACCGGAAAGTTGTACGCCTCTTTCGCGGCCATCGCAGCGAAAACGTTTTCTACAGCATCAAACGCCGCCTCGCGCGACACCAGATCGGCAATCCTAGCTTCCGGTACGATAAACATGTGCGACCACTCCGCAGAAAACGGCGCTCCACCCCCAAAGGCGCGCCAGTCTTATCTTCTTCTTTTTCAAAATATGCTGGGGGTGTGGGGGTGAAACCCCCACGGATCGGCGTGCATCAGCACGGCGACCTTAATATGCGCGACCCCGTGCTGACACAGGCCATACAGTTTCAACCACGCCGCCACGTACGCCGACATACCAGTCGTGTACGTTGCAAGTTGGATCACAGTGTCCGGGTACCAACCGCAATTTGTCGTTCACTTTCAACGCGCCGTGCGGGTCCATCACCACACCATGCTCGTCCGAGCATTTCACGTACTCGACATCATCTCGGCCAAAGATCACCGGAAGGCCCGAGTCTACGGACTGCGCCTTAAGCCCGGCATCCACAATCGCCTTGTCCGTCTTTGCGTGGCTCATCACCGAGGTCAGAATGAAGAGCGCGTTTTCCCACTCGCCCTGATCGATCCGTTTGCCATCTTTGTCGAGGATGCGGCCATAATCCGCGTCCATAAACGCATAGGACCCACACTGAAGCTCGTTATAAACGCCGGAGTTCGATTCAAAGTAATAAGACCCGGTGCCGCCGCCACCGACGATGTCACATGTGATCCCGCCTTCTGCCAGCGTATCGACCGCGTCTTTCACCATGGCAACGGCGATATCGATCTTCGCCTTGCGTTCATCATAGCTGTCCATGTGCTGCATCGCGCCCTGATACGCTTGGATACCTGCGAATTTGAGACCCTCTGCGGCCTCGATTGCTTTTGCGATTTCCACCACGGCCGGCGTCGTCGTCACGCCACAGCGCCCCGCCCCGCAGTCGATTTCGACAAGGCATTCAATCTCAGTGCCATGTTTAACCGCCGCTGCCGACAAATCAGCCACGTTTGCAACGTCATCCACACAGCAGATTGTCCGCGCGCCCAGTTTCGGCATGCGCGCAAGACGGTCGATTTTGGCCGGGTCGCGCACTTGGTTTGACACCAGCACGTCTTTGATGCCGCCACGTGCAAACACCTCGGCCTCGCTGACCTTTTGACAGCAAACACCGCAAGCGCCACCCAGTTCAACCTGGAGTACTGCCACATCTACGGATTTATGCATCTTGCCGTGCACGCGGTGGCGCATGCCATGAGCCTTGGCATAGTCGCCCATTTTCTTGATGTTACGCTCCAGCGCGTCCAGATCCAAAACAAGCGCTGGCGTTTGAACGTCAGCTTCTGCCATTCCCGGCTTGGCCGGAATATCAAAACCGACTTCGTAGTCTTCAAAATAGCTCATGTCTTTCATTGTTTTTCCCTTTCGTCGGGGCGGTGCACGCGTGCACTCAGCCTGAAATTGATACCGGTAGCGTGCGTGATTTCACGCACCGCGCATCCACGGCAGTTTGTCCAAGTCCACGTTGCCGCCGGTGACGATCACACCGATCCTCTTGCCGGCGAATTGCTCTCGGTTCTTCAGAAGCACCGCAAGCGGGACCGCGCAGGACGGTTCCATCACAATGCGAAGGTATTTCCACGTGATCTTCATCGCATCGATAATTTCATCCTCGGTCGCGGTCAGAATATCCGACACATGGTTCGACACAAAATGCCAGGTGCGCTCTTTCAGCGGGACCTTCAAACCGTCTGCAATCGTTTCTGGCGCGTCGTCCGCTATGATATGGCCCGCCTTAAAGCTGCGATATGCATCATCTGCCTGCTCAGGCTCTGCCGCGATGATTTGCACTTCGGGCGCAAGCGTGGACAGGGTTAGGCAGGTTCCCGAAATCATACCACCACCACCGATGGGCGCGACCATGGCATCCAGGCCGTCGGTTTGCTCCATGAACTCTTTTGAACAGGTCCCTTGACCTGCAATCACACGCGGGTCGTTGTACGGATGCACAAACTCTCCACCTGTCTTCGCCTGCACCTCGGCAAACACCGCTTCGCGTGAAGATGTTGACGGCTCGCACTCTGTGATCGTTCCACCGTAGCGCTTGACTGCGTCTTTCTTTGCCTGCGGTGCCGTGCGCGGCATGACGACATTGCACGGAATCCCGCGACGCCCAGCAGCATACGATAGGCACAGCGCGTGATTGCCTGATGAATGCGTACACACCCCGCGCTGTGCGTCGGCTTCCGACAAACCGAAAACCGCATTGGAGCCACCGCGCACCTTAAATGCGCCAGGCTCCTGGAAGTTTTCGCACTTGAAGAAGAGCTTCGCGCCGACGAGGTCGTTTAGATGTGCAGACTGCAGAACCGGGGTGCGATTGATGTGCGGCTTGATGCGTTCATGCGCATCAAGCATGTCTTGGTAGACGGGAATGTCCAAGGCCATGTCCTTCATTCCGCAGCAACCTTCTGTTCGATTGGGCTACCGTAGCGATAGAAATCTTGTGCAGCAGCAACGCCGGACCCCAGTTTGATGTCCAGCCCCAGATCAACCATGCACATTTCGGCGGTGGCGATGCCCGAAAGCGCCATAACATCGGTCAAGCTGCCGAGATGTCCGATGCGGAACACTTTGCCAGCAACATCACCCAATCCCACGCCAAACGCCACGCCGTAGGTGTTCGCTGCATGCGTTACGATCTCTGTCGCATTGAACCCGTCCGGCGTGCGAATTGCCGATACTGTGTCGGAATAGAGGTCCGGCGTTTCAGCACAAAGCGACAGACCCCAGGCGTCTACTGCGGCGCGTACGCCTTGTGCGATACGCGTGTGGCGGGCGAAGACGTTTTCCAGTCCTTCGTCTAGGATCATCCGGCACGCTTCGTTCAGGCCGTTCATCAAACCAACGGCTGGTGTGTACGGGTATGCGTTGGCCGCGTAACCATTCACCATGTCCGCGACATCAAAGAATGTGCGATAGAGGCCTGCGGTTTTCGTCGCCGCCATGGCCTTTTCGCTGAAGCCAAGGATAGCAAGGCCTGCCGGGAGCATGAAGCCTTTCTGCGAGCCTGTCACGGCAACATCGACGCCCCAATCGTCAAAGCGGAAGTCCATGGAGGCAATCGACGAAACACCATCAACAAAAAATAGAGCCGGGTGTTCTGCTGCGTCCAAAGCGCCGCGAATTGCGGCCATGTCTGACTTAACACCTGTCGCCGTCTCGTTGTGCGTCGCGAGCACCGCCTTGATACGATGCACCTTGTCAGCTGTCAGAATTTCTTCGTAGCGATCCGCAGGAAGACCTTGGCCCCACGGAACATCGACAATGATCAGTTCGAGACCAAATCGTTCGCACATGTCGATCCAACGGTGAGAGAACATGCCATTGCGACCAACGAGCACGGTATCGCCGGGGCTAAGAGTGTTCGTTAAAGCGGTCTCCCAGCCGCCCGTGCCCGAGGCCGGAAATATGAATACGTCCGCGGAGTCACTTTTCAAGATTTTCTGAACCTGCTCACGCGCGGGATGCAGGATGGTTCCGAACAATGCCGAGCGGTGATCAATGGTCGGCATGTCACACGCTTTGCGTAACGCCTCGGGGATGTTGGTTGGCCCAGGGATGAAGACCGGGTTTTGAAAACTCATGACAGTGCTCCTCTCGCTTAAGGCGCAAGATAAGCCGTATCGTCATGTGCATTCAATTTTTTCGAAATTATTTTTCATCTTCTGAAAATCCATAAAATCATTTAACTTCAGATGATTAATTTTTTCACAATTCGGAATATTTTTTCGAAAATCGTTACAGCACGCATTCAACGCGAATCCGACGAATGCTCAATGAGGCTAAAAACTAAACTTTGTAATAGTCTCGGTACCATGTCACGAACTGCGCAACGCCTTCGCGCACATTGGTTTGTGGCGCGTATCCCGTCAGGGTTTTAAGCAGATCTGCATTGGCCCAGGTGGCGTGCACATCGCCCTTTTGCATGTCCATGTAGTTGCGTTTGGCCTTTAGTCCGGTCTCGGCCTCGATGGCCTCGATAAAGTCCAAGAGACGCACCTTGTTGGAATTGCCGATGTTCACAATCCTATAAGGTGCAGCCGGGCTTAATGTG
>CAZCOX010000215.1:0-5808 GCA_964500115.1 uncultured Rhodobacterales bacterium | reverse complement strand
TCCGAGGCGAACGAGAAAGCGTTCAAGATGGTCCGCCAGATCGCGCACAAGCGCTATGGCGGCAAAAAGCACAAAATTCTTTACCGCGACCGCGACTATCACGGCACAACCATTTCCTGCCTCAGCGCGGGCGGTCAGGATGAGCGCAACGCGCAGTACGGGCCCTATACGCCCGGTTTTGTGCGCGTGCCGCACTGCCTTGAATACCGCGCGGGCGATCAGGGTGCGCCGGTTGAAAACTACGGCGAATGGGCCGCTGACCAGATCGAAGAGGTCATTCTGCGCGAAGGCCCAGAAACCGTGGGTGCGATTTGCCTTGAGCCGGTGACAGCCGGTGGCGGTGTGATCACGCCGCCGGAAGGCTACTGGCAGCGCGTTCAGGAGATTTGCCGTAAGTACGACGTTCTGTTGCACATCGACGAAGTTGTCTGTGGCGTCGGTCGGACTGGCACCTGGTTCGGGTATCAGCACTACGGCATTCAGCCCGACATGGTGACGATGGCGAAAGGTGTGGCGTCGGGTTATGCCGCGATTGCCTGCCTTGTGACCACCGAAGACGTGTTTTCGATGTTCAAGGACGATGCCAGCGATCCGATGAACTATTTCCGCGACATCTCGACCTTTGGCGGCTGCACCGCTGGCCCTGCGGCGGCGCTCGAGAATATGCGGATTATCGAGGATGAAAACCTGCTCGAAAACACCACAGCGATGGGCGAATACATGCTCGACCAGTTGCATGGTCTTGCAGACAGGCACGCGGTGATCGGCAACGTGCGCGGCAAAGGTCTGTTCCTTGGTGCAGAGCTTGTCGAAGATCGCGAGACCCGCAAACCGATGGCAGAGGGTCGCGTTCAGAAGATTGTTGGCGACTGTATGCAACAGGGCGTTGTCATCGGTGCAACCAACCGTTCACTGCCCGGCTACAACAACACGCTGTGCTTCAGCCCTGCGCTGATCGCGACGAAAGACGATATCGATCAGATCGTGGCGTCCGTTGACGAAGCGCTTGGGCGCGAATTTGGCTGACGACCGTTTGATTACGGGCCAGCGCAGCAATGCGCTGGGCCAGCCAATTGGTCTAGAACTCACCAACACGGCCCCCCGCCCGGCCCCACCGCGCAACGCGATGGTGGGCCAATATTGCAGCGTAGTTCCGATTGGAATTGAACACGCTGATGCCCTGCATGCGGCATTTTGCGAAGACCGCGAAAACCGTATCTGGACGTATCTTCCAAATGGTCCCTACCCCGACGCGGCCGCGTTTCGTGACTGGGTGACGGACGCGATGGGTTGGGATGACCCGTTGATGCACGCGATCCTTGTCGACGGTAATCCAGTCGGGCACGCGAGTTATCTGCGCATCTCCCCCGCCAATGCCTCTATCGAGGTGGGGTTCATTAACCTGTCACCCGCGTTGCAGCGCACACGGGCCGCGACCGAGTTCCAATACCTGATGATGGCGCGGGCGTTTGATGAGCTGGGCTACCGCCGCTACGAATGGAAATGCGATGCGCTGAATGCGCCGTCACGGGCAGCGGCTTTGCGACTGGGCTTTACCTATGAAGGCACGTTTCGACAGGCGACTCACTATAAGGGACGAAACCGCGACACGGCGTGGTTTTCGATCCTCGACAGCGAATGGCCGGCGCTGAAACAGCGATTCGAGACGTGGTTGTCACCAGACAACTTTGCATCAGACGGTCGGCAGGTGCGCGCGCTTGCGGAGTGCTGACATTCCGCCTGCAATTTTACCCATATTCTTTAACGGGCCAAGCGGAATAGCGGTACGCAAAGCACAGTAAAACTTTACGCGCGTAAATTTTTTTATTATCGATGGAAAATCGCAGAATTTCGCGTATATGCACGAATTGTTAGCGCTATCTAGACCCGTGGGTGCACGCATATGACGATCAAAACCGAGATTCTGAACCGCCTGAGATACTCTTTGGGCAAAGATGCCGAGCATGCATCGACCTATGACTGGCGCATCGCGCTGTCGCTGGTGCTGCGCGAAGAGATGGTGGACACCTGGATCAACAGCACCAAAGAGACCTATGCCGCGTCGCCAAAGCGCGTGTATTATCTTTCGATGGAATTTCTGATCGGTCGTCTGATCGAGGACATGATTTCCAACCTAGGCCTTGAGAAAGCCGCCCGGGAGGCGCTGGAAGAGCTAGGGCAGGATTACGACACCATCGTGCACGACGAGCCGGATGCGGCGCTGGGTAATGGTGGCCTGGGCCGTCTGGCGGCCTGTTTCATGGATTCGCTTGCAACCCTGGGTATTCCGGCGTTCGGCTATGGCATCCGCTATGAACACGGGCTGTTCGAACAAAGCTTTGCGCAGGGCCAGCAGGTTGAAAAGCCGGAGACCTGGCTCACGCAACGCCATGCTTGGGAGTTTGAACGCCCGGAAACCCAGTACACGATCGGGTTTGGTGGGCATGTCGATCATCACGAAGGCAAAGCCTATTGGCATCCATCCGAAGTGGTGATGGCAACGGCCTATGACACGCCTGTCGTCGGGTGGCAGGGCGCATGGGGCAACACGTTGCGCCTGTGGGCGGCGGAACCGTCGAAGGACTTTGACCTCGAAAGCTTTAACCGTGGAGATTATCTGGCGGCGGGCCGCTCTGAAGCGCTCGCGCGTACCATCAGCCGTGTTTTGTACCCCGATGATACCACCGAAAGCGGCAAAGAACTGCGCTTGAAGCAGGAATATTTCTTTACGGCCGCGTCGATCATGGACCTGATCCGCCGCTATTTGCAGGATCACGACGACATCCGCGCGCTGCCCGATCACGTGGCGATCCAGCTCAATGACACGCACCCGGCGATTGCGGGGCCAGAACTGGTGCGCATCCTTGTGGATCAGCACGATTTGCCGATGGATGACGCCATCGCATTGGCCCGCAAGTGTCTGGCCTACACCAACCACACATTGCTGCCCGAGGCGCTGGAGCGCTGGAGCGAGCACTTGATGGGGCGCATCCTGCCGCGTCATCTTGAGATCATTCGCGCCATCGAGCACGCCCACCAGTCGGAGTATCCGGGCAGCCCGCGTATCCTTGAGCATGGCGACGTGCGTATGGGCGAACTGGCGTTCGTGATGGCGCATAAGGTCAACGGCGTGTCCGCGTTGCACACAGATCTGGTGAAAGAGACGGTTTTTGCTGATCTGCACCGCATTCACCCGACCCGGATCATCAACCAGACCAATGGCATTACGCCGCGCCGCTGGCTTTATGGTTGCAACCCGGCGCTGCGCGATGTGATCACCGAACAGATTGGTGATCGCTGGGTGGCGGACCTCGACCAACTGAGCAAATTGAACAGCAAGCGCAATGATGCTGCGTTTGTGCAGGCCTTTTCCGACGCCAAGCGCGCGAACAAGGCGGCGCTGTCAAACTGGATCGGCAAAACCATGGGTGTGAACCTTGACCCGGACGCGATGTTCGACGTTCAGATCAAGCGGATCCACGAATATAAACGCCAATTGATGAACCTTTTGGAAACTGTCGCGTTGTGGAATGACATGCGTGATAATCCAAATGCGGGCTGGACCCCTCGGGTTAAGATTTTTGGCGGCAAGGCAGCGCCGGGTTACTTTGTGGCCAAAGACATCATTCGCCTGATCAATGACGTGGCCGGAGTGATCAACAGTGACGAAGTCACGGGCGACAAGCTCAAGATCGTGTATCCGCCGAACTACAACGTCACGATGGCCGAACGGCTGATCCCGGCGGCGGACCTGTCAGAGCAGATTTCGACTGCGGGCAAAGAGGCGTCGGGCACGGGCAACATGAAGTTTGCCCTGAACGGCGCGTTGACCATTGGCACACTCGATGGCGCGAACGTGGAAATCCGCGAACATGTCGGATCCGAGAACTTCTTCCTCTTCGGCCTGACCGCGCAAGAGGTCATGGAACGTCGCCAGCACCACGGCTATGCCCGCGCCGCGATTGAAGCCAGCCCACGTTTGCAGCGCGTCCTGGGACAGATCGCCGAGGGGCGTTTTGCACCGCATGACCCAAGCCGCTATCATGGCTTGGTGGGGATGCTTTATGATCATGACTATTTCCTCGTGACCTGTGATTTCGACAGCTATTTCGACACGCAGCGTCGCGCGGATACGGCGTATCAGAACCAGAAAAACTGGGCGGCCATGGCGATTGCCAACACCGCCGGTATGGGTTGGTTCTCGTCCGACCGCACCATTCAGGGATATGCCCGCGACATCTGGAACGCGCATAGCCTGACCAAACCCAAGCTTGAGAAATCTGCGTAATGTCAAAAGCACGTCTGATTGATGCCGACACGGCACAAGCCATCGCGCAAGGCCGGCATGGTGATCCGTTCGCTGTGCTGGGCTTGCAGGACATGGACGGCAAACTCGTGGTGCGCGCCATGCGACCCGAAGCCGATAGCGTGGACGTGCTGGATACGAAAACCGGTCGAAAGCTTGCGAGCCTAGACCGCGTTGAGGGGGCCGATGGCGTTTTTGCGGGCGTAATCCCGCGCCGCAAAAAACGGTTTGATTACACGCTGCGCCTGACGCGTGGCGCGGACACGTGGGAAGAACGGGACGCCTATGCGTTTGGTCCTAAGCTCGGCGAGATGGATGAGTACTTGCTGGGCGAAGGCACGCACAATCAGCTTTGGGATGCGCTTGGCGCGCATGTCGGCACACATGAAGGTGTGGAGGGCACACATTTTGCTGTCTGGGCGCCAAACGCCTTGCGCGTTTCGGTTGTTGGGGATTTCAACGGCTGGGATGGCCGCCGGCATGTGATGCGCCGCCGTGGTGCCACGGGTGTTCACGAGATTTTCCTGCCCGGTCTGGGCGACGGTACGACGTACAAGTACGAGATCATCGACAGCCACGGTAACATGATGCCGCTCAAAGCGGACCCGGTTGGTTATGGCGCAGAATTGCCGCCCCGGACCGCGTCCGTTGTCCGCGATCTGGAAGGCTTTGAATGGTCTGACGCCGGGTGGCTGTCCAAGCGTGGCGCAAAGCACAAGATCGACCAGCCGATTTCGATCTACGAGGTTCATCTCGAAAGCTGGCGGCGCGTGCCGGAGGACGGGAACCGTTCGCTGAGCTATCTCGAACATGCTTCGATGCTTGTCGATTATGCTCGTGACATGGGCTTTACCCATATTGAGTTGACACCTGTGTCCGAATACCCGTTCGGAGGGTCGTGGGGGTATCAGCCCGTTGGTCTGTTTGCGCCGACCTCGCGCTTTGGCACGCCGCAGGAGTTTCGCCAGTTTGTTGATGCCTGTCACGCGGCAGGTCTTGGCCTGATCATCGACTGGGTGCCGGGGCATTTCCCGACCGATCAGCACGGGCTGGGCCGGTTCGACGGCACGCCGCTTTACGAACATGCCGACCCCAAGGAAGGGTTCCACCCCGACTGGAATACGCTTGTTTACAACTACGGGCGGACAGAAGTGCAGAACTTCCTGATCGCCAATGCGCGGTTCTGGTTCGAGGAATACCACATCGACGGACTACGCGTGGATGCCGTCGCCTCCATGCTCTACCGCGACTATTCCCGCAAAGAGGGCGAATGGGTGCCCAACAAGGATGGTGGCCGCGAAAACCTTGAGGCCATCGCGTTTATGCAGCGCATGAACGAGGTGGTTTACGCCGCTGATGACAGCATCCTGACAGCTGCCGAGGAAAGCACCGCTTTCCCGGGTGTCAGCGCACCGACAGATACGGGCGGTCTGGGTTTTGGCTTCAAATGGAACATGGGGTGGATGAACGACACCCTGCGCTACATGCAGGAAGACCCGATC
>CAZCOX010000214.1:0-5809 GCA_964500115.1 uncultured Rhodobacterales bacterium | reverse complement strand
AGGCAGAGTTTGCTCGCAGTATCGGCGTCGCCAAAGGCACTTTGCTGAACTGGGAACACGGGCGCAGAACGCCCAATGGGCCAGCGCAGGTTCTTCTCGCTCTGATTGCTCGCAAGCCCAATGTCGTCCAAGAGCTTCTAAGCAAGCAAAACTGAGGCCAGCGGGCAAATAAGAAAATGCTCGACGACCTATCGAAATTTTCATACTTTGTTCGAAAGATCGCCTCCACTTAGAGAAGAAGAAAAAATGGAAGACCTATCAGTTCGAGAAGACGACGGAGGTGGGGAACCTGTTGGTGAGGAACGGTTAGCTCCGCTCGACGATGCCGGTGTTGAGAAGCCGTTTACGAAACGTATCGAAGGCGATGCACGGTCGATACCGTTGCCAGACGCATCCGTTGACATGATCGTCACTTCCCCACCGTACTGGTTGAAGCGAGACTACGGAGTCACTGGTCAAATAGGTCAGGAAGCGACGGCGCAGGAGTTCGTCGATAACCTCGTCGACTGCATGAAAGAGTGGCGTCGCGTTTTGCAGCCGTGGGGTTCCGTCTTTCTGAATATCGGCGACACCTATCACAATGGGAGCCTCGCCGCGACGCCAAGTCGCCTTGAAATTAGCGCTCAAGATGATGGCTGGACACTTAGAAATCGCATCATTTGGGCGAAAGAAGCGGGGATGCCCGATCCTGCCAAAGATCGTTTAAAGAACAGGCACGAACATATTCTGCATTTCACTCCAAAACGCCGGGGCTACTACTACGATCAATTCGGGTATGCGACCAAATATGGAAATGGAACTGGTCCAAGCGACGTATGGAAAATAGGAATGCGTCGTGACCTTGGGCGGCACCTGGCTCCTTTTCCCGAAGAACTGGTTGATCGCGCAATTACTTTGGCCTGCCCGTACCAAGTGTGCCCCACATGCAATGAGCCGCGGCAACGTATCGTAAAGCGAACGGCTCAACTCGATCCTGAACGGCCTCAGGCAAAGCGGGCCATGGAGCTGGCAAAGCAGGCAGGACTTAAGCCCAAGCACATCGCTGCGATACAAGCGACCGGAATTTCCGATGCCGGGAAGGCGATGAAGACGCAGACCGGTACAGGTCGAAACGCAGAGCACGTCCAGAAACTTGCCGCAGAAGCAAAAGCCGCTCTGGGCGGCTACTTCAGAGAATTTACCTTTGCCAAGAGAGTAACGGCTGGCTGGTCGTCGTGCTCTTGTAAAACCACCTTTCGACCAGGCATCGTGCTCGATCCGTTTATGGGTACAGGTACGACGCTTCGCGCAGCGGCGGCTGTTGGCCGTAGCTCTATTGGTGAAGACCTTTGTTTAGACTACGATTCGGACGAGGTTGACACTTTTGGCGGACCCAAGCAGCGGCGAAAATCAGTATCTCGTTAAGCCCCAAGCTGTTCGGCGGGCAATCGACCTTTTGACGAACCGCCACAGCCACAATCATCTTCCAGCTTACCTCGCACTGCTAAAGCAGAGACTTCGAGGAGACCCAGTTACTATGCGGGCAGAAGACATCTACTCGTTTTACAACGATTACCTGATAGTAGGTGGCGCTCCCAAAAACAAACCATACCTCCAGCCACTACGGTCGAGAGGCAGAGGCGCACAACTTTTCAACAAGAACATCGCAGGTTCATTTGCGCCCTCATCAATTCGCCCCGGAAAGGCTTTGTCCAAAGTCGTAAAGCTAGTCGATCACTCATCAACTGGAGAGAAGGGTGGAGGCGTAGAATATGTGCTAGTCGATGATCATGCAGATACGGTCCTCTCGGAAATGCTCACGGGCAACCGCATCCTTGGCGCATCCTTAGCGGCGTTTTTGTTCCGTGACAGACAGATTGCACTTAAGGATGGCTCCCCCAATGGACTGAACCGCGCCGGGTTTGCCGGAGGCTCCAACTCATGAGTAGGATGGAGCATCATGACAAAGACAACGAACAAGTATTCACCAGAAGTGCGCGAACGCGCTGTGCGGATGGTATTGGATGGCGCGGGGCAGCATGAAAGCCGTTGGGCAGCGATTGTGTCGATTTCATCGAAGATAGGCTGCGCGCCGCAAACACTGAACGAGTGGGTCAAGAAGGTCGAAGTTGATACTGGCCAACGCGGTGGCATAACGACCGAACAAGCCGAGAAGATGAAGGCTTTGGAACGCGAGGTGCGCGAGCTGAAACAGGCCAACGAGATCTTGCGCAAAGCATCCGCATATTTTGCCCCCGCTCTCATCGCCGCAAGCGGCGACTGCCGCGCAGCGGGACGGAGCTCGACCGCCCATTCAAACGATGATCCGGTTCATAGAGGATCACCGTGCGGATCATGGGGTCGAGCCAATCTGCCGCGTCCTGCCGATTGCCCCAGCCACGTTCTATGACCACTTGGCCAAGCGCGCTGACCCGTCACGCCTTTCGGATCGCGCCAAGCGTGACGAAGACCTGAAGCCTGAGATCGAGCGTGTCTTTGAGGAAAACCTCAGCGTCTATGGCGTTCGCAAGATCTGGCATCAAATGCGCCGAGAAGGCTTTGATATCGCACGCTGTACGGTCGCACGGCTGATGAAGGACATTGGGATTGAAGGCGTTGTACGCGGCAAGAAGCCCAAAACAACGATCCCGGACAAAGCGCTGCCGTGTCCATTGGACAAGGTGAACCGCCAGTTCCACGCGCCAACGCCAAACGTACTCTGGGTCAGCGACTTCACTTATGTCGCGACGTGGCAGGGGTTTGTGTATGTGGCCTTCGTCATCGACGTCTTTGCCCGCCGCATCGTTGGGTGGCGCGTCAGTCGCACTGCCACCGCCGGATTTGTCCTCGATGCGTTGGAACAAGCCATTCATCAGCGTAGGCCTGCACAGGACCAACTGGTGCATCACTCGGATCGCGGGTCGCAATATCTGTCGATCAAGTACACTGAAAGATTGGCTGAGGCGAAGATTGCCCCGTCCGTAGGCAGCGTCGGGGATTCCTATGACAACGCTCTGGCCGAGACGATCAACGGCCTGTTCAAAGCTGAAGTCATTCACCGACGCGGCCCATGGCGCAATTTTGAAGCAGTCGAGTACGCGACACTCGAATGGGTCGATTGGTTCAACAACCGCCGCCTGCTGGAGCCGATCGGGAATATCCCGCCAGCCGAAGCAGAGGCAAACTTCTACGCCGCTATGGAAAGATCAGACATGGCCGCGTAACTAAGACAAATCAGCCTCCGGCAAACCCGGTGCGGTTCAAGGTAATTTTCGTAGCTTTTGCGATTGAAGATGAAAAATCGCGAGATTTTCTCAAGGCTCAGTCTCTGAACACGCGGTCCCCTTTCGAATATGTCGATATGTCTGTCAAAGAGGCCTACGACAGCGACTGGAAAGCGAAGGTGCGCACACGGATCAAACGATCTTCCGGTGTGATTGCCATGGTCAGTAAGAACTCGCTGCAATCGTCCGGTCAGAAATGGGAAATCCAATGTGCCCAGGAAGAGGGAAAGCCCATTCGAGGAATCTGGTGCTACAAAGCCGACCGCACGAATTTGGCAGGCGTAAATACAAAGGTTTGGACATGGGACAATATCAAAGCCTTTATTGATAGCCTGGGCTAAGGAAACTGCCATGAAGAAAGCCCTGATTGTTGGCATTGATGACTATGATCCGCCGAACCAGCTCAACGGCTGCGTGAACGATGCAGTCGAGCTGGCTGCATTGCTGGAGTCCAACGGCGACGGGTCTCCTAACTTCGATGTGCGCCGTATTGTCAGCTCCGAAGGCGCGGTCACGAGCGAAATACTGCACAGCGCAATCGGCGAGCTGTTCACAGGCGATGCGGACACTGTGGTTCTGTATTTCGCCGGTCATGGCCTCATGGATGAGGAAACCAACAACGGATATCTCGTCACGCAGGATGGCAAAAACCCGAACTGGGGCATCAGTCTCAGCGGGATTCTTCAGCAAGCAAACAAGGCACATCCCAGGATCAAATCAACTGTGATCCTCTTGGATAGCTGTCAGTCAGGGTTTGCCGGAGAGGTGTCCGGTCTGGGCGAGAACGGAGCTGTTTCGCACATTGGTAACGGCGTCACCATTCTGACGGCATGTCACCGCAAGGGCTTCGCGACCGAAACCAATGGGCACGGGAAATTCACCGACATCATGATTGATGGGCTGGGTGGCGCGGCCAGTGACGTGATCGGGCGTGTCACCCCCGCATCGCTTTACGCGCATGTCGATCAGACACTTGGAGCCTGGGAACAGCGCCCAATCTACAAGGCGAACGTCCAAAGCTTTATCAGCCTGCGAGAAGTAAGCCCGAAGGTTCCGAAGGAGATTCTTCGTCGTCTGCCGCAGTATTTTCCCGCAGCATCGCATGTCTTCATGCTCGACCCTTCCTTTGAACCGGATCGGGGGGAGGAAGCCGAACGCCTGAAAGATGTTCCCGTCGATCAGGATAACGTCCGCATCTACCGGGAGCTTCAGAAATGCCACCAGCATGGTCTGATCGCCCCGACCGACCATGAATATATGTGGCACACAGCTGTGTTTTCCGGGGGCTGTCGCTTGACGGCTACCGGAGCGCACTACCGGCGGCTGGCGGAAAAGAAGAAGATTTAAGGGACGTCCATGCCGAGCAAGGTATTTATTTCGCACAAGAACACAGACGCCGCATTGGCGGAGACCGTTGCTCGGCGCGTTCGCGCAAACGGGTTGGAAACCTATCTGGACACCATTGACGACGCGCTTGTGAAGGATGGTCCCGACTTAGCTGACCTTCTGTTGCAGCGTATGGGGCAGTGCCAGCAGTTGATTGCTGTTGTCTCGGACCAGACAAAGGATTCGTGGTGGGTTCCATGGGAAATCGGGGTTGGCTCTGAGAAGAATTTCCGCATGGCGAGTTACTCACGCAGCTATGTTTCCTTGCCGAGCTATCTCAAGAAGTGGCCAGAGCTTCACTCGGATCAGGACATCGACCTCTACTGTCAGTTCAGCAAGAGCGCTGAAACGGAGATCGCATTGAATATGCGCGATGCCTATACCGAGACGGCACGAACGCGAGTGACCAAGCGCGGCGTTCAGGATTTTCACCAAAGTCTGATGCGGCGTCTTTCACGGGGTTACTAGGCCCGACGCACGGTCCTCTCGCTGACCTTGAACAACCGCGCAATCTCAGGGACCGCGCGATGTTCGTCATCCCTCATGCGGCGCACTTCGTCTCTCTGCGCGGCCGACAGGGCAGGGGGCCTGCCCCCGATCCGACCACGCTTGCGCGCGGATGCCAGCCCTTCCCTGGTTCGTTCGGAAATCCGCTCGCGCTCAAACTGGGCGATGGAAGCGAAGACGTGAAACACCAAGCGGCCAGCCGGCGTCGTCGTGTCGATGTCTTCAGCCAAAGACCGAAAGCCGGCACCGCGTGCCCGGATCGTCTCTACGATCTCCAAAAGGTCCTTTAAAGACCGCGCCAGGCGGTCATACTTCGTGACGGTCACAACATCGCCGTCGCGGAGCTGCTCCAGCATCTTATCCAACTCCGGACGAGCGCGTCTCGATCCGCTGATCCGATCAGCGAACACCTTCTCGGCACCGGCTACCGCAAGGGCATCCGTCTGTGAATCTAGGCTCTGGTCGTCCGTGCTGACGCGGGCATATCCAATGATCATGCCTCACTGTGACAAAAACCTGCCAAAACCGCAAAGGTTTTGCCGGGAGTTTTTGTCCAGCCTAAGCGGTTGATCTGGCGTGGGGCAGGGCGGGGCGGCATAAACGACCCTTTCTGACTGTGACCGGAAGGCTGAATTAGCGAGAAAGCAGCTCTT
>CAZCOX010000213.1:3559-5827 GCA_964500115.1 uncultured Rhodobacterales bacterium | reverse complement strand
CAACAGCGCGAGGCGGAACTGACCAATCAGCTTGCCCAGACCGAGGCAGAACTGTCCGCCGCGATGGAAGGCTTGCGTGATGCCCGACATGAGGCTGAAGAACTGCGCGCCTACGTTGAACGGATGAACACCGGGTAAGGGATTGCCCTGAAACCCGGCAAGGCCAGACACTGATAGACGCAGCAAACGCCCGCAGTCCGGTTCGGATCTGCGGGCGCTCTTTTCTTGCGGTCTTAGTGGCCTTTGCCGGGCAGGGAACTGCCCGGACAGACTCGACAGTCTTATTCGGCTGTGATCACGGCCATAACAAGTTCGCCATCAACGCGGATCGGACCATCTTCGGTCGCACCCAGCGTGTATTCGAATCCACCGGTGATCATGCCGCCCGCTTCGGAATGCACCATCAGCATCAGCCTGTCGCCGGGGGCAACGTCTTCTGTCAGGATCGCGGCGACATCCACGTTGTCACCCATGCGCAGCGGTGCATAGCCGACGACCGGCCCTGGTGCCATCTCGGCATCCGTGCGGTGAACGACCATCCAGCCGTTTTCGGCGGCAACGATCATGTCGGCGCTGACAACACCGTTTTCAACCGATTGATTGGAGGCATCGACCGCAGGTGCCTGCGCATGCCCTGCCGCAAAGGCACCGGTTGCTGCAACAGTCAGGGCGAGGGCTGAAATAAGCGTTTTCATAAGTATCTCCTTTTTGAAACTGACGCGCGTTGTGCCCATCAGATTGTGGAAGACACGGGACGCCGAACCGGAAAGTTTCACCCTGCCGCGATTTTTTTGAAAAAAACTTGAGGGTTGGTCATGCACCCCTTTTGTCGCTAGTCACATAAGGGAAATACGGCGGTGCACGAACCGCCCCACACGCAGATTGCAGATGGCCATTGAGACACGAGACGATATCGAAACGTTGATTTCCCGGATTGCCCTTGGGGATCAAAAGGCGTTTCTGAAGCTCTACGATGCAACATCGGGGAAACTTCTGGCGGTATGCCTGCGTGTCTTGAACGAACGCGCCGCAGCAGAGGATGCAATGCAAGAGATCTACGTCAAGGTCTGGAAAAATGCTGATCGGTATCGGGTCACGGGCCATTCACCCATGACATGGCTGATCACGATTGCGCGGAATACGGCGATCGACCGGCTGCGGGCGCGGACCGACGATCGGGACATTGCCGACTATGATGCGCGCATCGCGGCACCCGGCCCGTCGCCCGAACACTCGGCAGTTGCCGCATCCGAGGCGGAGCGCATCGTCGGGTGCCTCGACGAATTGGACAAAGACCGGCGCGCTGCGATTACGGGTGCCTATCTGGAGGGCAAAAGCTACAAGGACCTCTCGGATCAGTTCGACGTGCCGCTCAACACGATGCGGACATGGCTGCGCCGTGGGCTGGCGGCGCTGCGGGAGTGTATGTCGCGATGAGTTCCGAGATGACGCAGGATGAGGACGACTATCTGGCCGCTGAATATGCGCTCGGCCTGTTGACCGGTGACGCGCTTGCTGACGCACAGCGGCGCGCCGGCACGGACAAAGACTTTGCGCAATCTGTCACCGATTGGGAAATCCGACTGGCCACCCTGACCGAAGAACTCGCCCCCGAAACGCCCGGTCCCGCCGTCAGAAAAAACCTCATTGCCCGGGTATTTCCGAACGCCAAGCCGAAATCGCTCTGGTCGCATCTCTGGATCTGGCAGGCTGCGACTGTGGCCGGTCTGGTTCTTTTTGCCGTGACCTTGGTGACCGATCTGGACCGTTCCGCGACGCCCCCCGGCCCGCTCTATACCGCCGAGATCGTCACGGAATCCGGCGATTTTCGCGTGGTTGCTGTGGTCGATAAATCCACCAACGAAGTGTTCCTGACGAGAACAGCCGGAAACGCCCCAGAAGGCCGCATTCTTCAGGTCTGGGGTCATGGCGAAGGCGCACCGGCGATCTCGGTCGGTCTCTGGCCCGAAGGCGACAGCATCCGATTGCCCATGCCGCCCACCATTGCGGCAGTTGAGGGCATTCTGACGTTAGGTGTGAGCGAAGAACCCTTCGGCGGCTCTCCGACCGGATCCCCATCGGGTCGGGTGTTCGGCACGGTCGATATTCCCGGCGTTGTCAGCGGATCATGATGATTCGGTGTTTCGCAGTCTTCAGACAACTTTTAGGCAACGCATCGCCTAGAAGTTAACGATTCCTTAAATGGTCAGCACTTCGGACCCATTGTTTCGCGCGCGAAACAATGGGTCCGATCTGGACCTATCTGCG
>CAZCOX010000213.1:0-3459 GCA_964500115.1 uncultured Rhodobacterales bacterium | reverse complement strand
GGCACAAGGTGATGCAGGCTTTGCTTGGCAGTCGCCGGAATGGGGCGTAGGCACAACGGGCAAATCGGGTCGGTCTCGGTCACGTCATCCGCCTTATTCACACGGGTCTTGTGTCGCAGGGGCGCGCAAGGCATCTAGCTGATCCAGGGTAACCAGTTTTCAAGGGAATCGCCATGGAGTGGGACCTCTCCGCACAGCCACCAATTGTGCAGCAAATTGTCGGCTACGCGCTCCAAGGGTATGAGGTCGCGCTTGGGTGGCTTTTGTCGCCTGCCGCATGGTCTCAGTTTGCTCTTTTGGTGGTGGCTTTTCTCGCGGCGCTGTTCATCACGCGCCGCCTACGCCCACCGCTTGCGCGCCTGCTCAGCCCACCGGATGGCGCGACAGACATGCTGTCCGCTGCGCGACGGTTTTGTCTGTTAGGTCTCCCGCTCTTGTTGCCGCTTTTTGCCTATGTCCTGACCGGGATCGGCGAACAGGTCACGCGGTCGATCTTTGGCTCGGGCGCTGTGATCGCCTTCGGCAAACGCGTTTTCCTGTTCCTCGCCGCGCGCATTTTGGTGCGGGAAGTCTTGAAGGACCCGTTCCTTAAAATCCTGGGGAAATACATCCTGATCCCGATCGCGGCCATCTACGCGCTGGGACTTCTGGACATCCTGACGGAACGGCTCAGCGCCACAACGGTCAGCCTTGGCAACATCTCCTTCTCGGTCATGGCCCTGCTGCGCGGCTTGATCGCAGGCGCGCTTTTGTTCTGGCTGGGCCGCTGGTCGAACGACCAATCCGCCGCCTACATTCACAAACAGGAAGAGATGCGCCCCGCCACGCGGCAGCTCGCTGCGAAAGCGGCGGAGCTGGTCATCTTCGGCATCGCGTTCCTCTTGCTGATGAACATCATGGGCGTGCCGCTCACCTCGCTCGCGGTTCTTGGGGGTGCAATTGGCGTGGGCCTCGGGTTCGGTCTCCAGAAAATCGCATCGAACTACATTTCGGGCGTGATCCTGCTGCTCGAAGGGCAGGCGACGGTTGGCGATTACGTCGAACTCGACAATGGCGAGGCAGGTACCATCGTCCAGACCACCGCGAGGGCGATGATCCTTGAGACGTTTGACGGCCGCTGGATCGTGGTGCCGAACGAGGATTTCATTACCACCCGCGTCATCAACTATTCGGACCAAGGCAGCGCCAACCGGATCGAGGTGGATTTCTCCGTCAGCTACGACACCGATATCAACAAAATCCCCGACATAATCGCAGCGGCTGTGGCCAAGCATCCAGGCGTCCTGAACGACCCCGAACCGCCTGATGTCGAACTGCGCGGCTTTGGCGATTCCGGGATCGACTTTGGTGTGGAATTCTGGGTCAACGGGATTGATGACGGCAAGAACAAATACGCGTCGGACGTGCTGTTCCTGATCTGGAACGCGCTGAAAGAGAACAACATCGAAATCCCCTATCCGCATCGTGTTGTTGAGCTGCGAAACGCGCCAGCGGAGGCATGACTGACGCGCTGGTCATCGGTGGCGGCCCCGCCGGGCTGATGGCCGCCGAGGCGCTGTTAAAGGCCGGTCGGTCGGTCGTTCTGGTCGAGGCAAAGCCGTCGATTGGCCGGAAGTTTCTGATGGCGGGCAAGTCAGGTTTGAACCTGACTCGGATGCAGGAACAGGCCGAGTTTCTGGCATCCTACCACGGTGATCTGCCCGAGGTGCTAAGGGACTGTCTGCAGGAGTTCGGCCCCGAGGCCGTGCGCGACTGGGCCGAAGGGTTGGGGCAATCCACTTTCACCGGGTCGACGGGTCGGCTGTTTCCCGATGTGATGAAAGCGTCCCCATTGCTCCGCGCATGGCTGGCGCGGTTGGACGGGATGGGCCTGATCCGCCAGACGCGGTGGCGGTGGACGGGGTGGGACCGTTCGACATGCCTTTTCGACACACCTGAAGGCACGCGCAACCTTACTCCGCGAGTCACTGTTTTCGCCCTGGGCGGCGCAAGCTGGGCGCGGTTGGGATCGGACGGGGCTTGGGCGGATGTTTTTGCAGAGGCCGGTATTCCCATCGCACCGTTTCAACCGTCAAATGTTGGGCTGCATGTGAATTGGTCGGAGCATATGCGGCCGTATTTCGGGAAGCCTGTAAAAGCGGTGGCTTGGCGGGCTGGGGAGATGGTGTCGCGGGGGGAGGCTGCGATTTCGGAAACCGGTTTGGAAGGCGGCGGGATATACGCGCTAACGCCTGCGTTGCGAACGGGAGGTTCATTGCATGTTGATCTTTTGCCGGATGTGCCTCTTTCGCGTTTGAAAGAGCGGTGGCCGAAGACTGCCAAGGCCGGTGTGAAGAAGGCCCTTCGGAGTACTCTAAAGTTGTCGCCGGAGAAGATTGCGCTGTTCAACGAGTTCAAGCCGCAAGCCCCCATCGACTGGAACGAGCTTCCAAAAATGATCAAAGACCTGCCGGTCAGATGGGATGGTTTACAGAGCATTGACGAGGCGATCAGCACTGCGGGGGGCGTGTCGTTCGACGCGCTCGACAACACTCTGATGCTCAGCGACCGCCCCGGCACGTTTTGTGCGGGCGAGATGCTGGACTGGGACGCGCCGACCGGAGGCTATCTGCTCACCGCCTGTTTCGCTACTGGGCTCTGGGCCGGGCGGCATGCGGCGGATTACAATCGCCCGTGACGTGACGTTGGGGCGTGACAGGTCAACTTGGCCCGTGTCAGGTGGCAAGCAACGGAGGAGTTCTGCCATGACCAACTATCCCAACATGCTGGCACCGCTGGACCTTGGTTTCACGACGCTGAAAAACCGCGTTCTGATGGGGTCGATGCACACGAACCTCGAAGAGACAGGCGATTGGAACCGCGTCGCGGAATTCTATGCGACGCGTGCGCGGGGGGGAGTTGGTCTGATGGTGACGGGCGGCATGGCCCCGAACCGTGAGGGGGGCGTGTTCCCGGGCGCGGCAGGGCTGTTTTCGGATCAGGACATTGCAAACCACAAGGTGGTGACAGACCGCGTTCACGCGGCTGGTGGCAAGATCGCGATGCAGATCCTCCACGCCGGGCGCTATGCCTATGGCAAGGAATGTGTGGCACCAAGCGCGATCAAATCGCCGATCTCTCCGTTTCCGCCGAAAGAGTTGGATGAGGACGGGATCGAGAAGCAGATTGCCGATATTGCGACCGCTGCGAAACGTGCGCAAGAGGCAGGGTATGACGGTGTCGAGGTGATGGGGTCCGAAGGGTATTTCATTAACCAGTTTCTGGTGACTCATACTAACAAGCGAGAGGACCGCTGGGGCGGGTCGTATGAGAACCGGATGCGGTTGCCGATTGAAGTGGTTAAACGGGTACGTGCCGCAGTTGGGCCGGAATTCATCGTGATTTACAGGCTGAGTATGATCGATCTGGTGCCGAATGGGTCGACCCACGCGGAAGTGGTGCAACTGGCGCAAGAGATCG
>CAZCOX010000212.1:0-5848 GCA_964500115.1 uncultured Rhodobacterales bacterium | reverse complement strand
TGCGCCATCAGATCGGCATGGGTGCCCTCTTCGACCACGCGGCCAGCATCCATCACGTAGATCCAGTCGGCATCGGTCACGGCGGACAAACGGTGCGCGACGATGATCGTGGTTTTGCCAGCAGACAGCCGATTCAGGGCGGTTTTCACCTTATCCTCGGTCTGCTGGTCGAGCGCCGACGTGGCCTCGTCCAAAAGCAGGATGGGGGAGGCGCGCAGGAAAGCACGGGCGATGGCGATGCGCTGTTTCTGCCCACCCGACAGCTGGCTGCCCTTGGGGCCAACTTCCGTGTCGCCACGACGCTGCATCAGATCCAGGATCTCGGCCGCCTCGGCTGCCGCGCGCACCTCGGCATCGCTGGCCTCGGGGCGCACGTAGCGGATGTTGTCGGCAATCGAGCTGTTGAAGATCACGATGTCCTGCGCCACCACCGAAAAAGACGACCGCCACGCCTTGATCCGCAATTTGCGGATCGACGTGCCCCCCACCCAGACATTGCCGCGCTGCACGTTGTAAAGCCGGGTCAGAAGGCTCAGAACCGTGGTCTTGCCTGACCCTGTCGCGCCCACAATGGCCGTCACCTTGCCGCCCTTGAAAACCATGTTGAGGTCGTCAAAGAGCGGCTGATCCGGATCATAGCTGAACCGCACATCCTGAAACTTGATGTCCGCCCCGGTGTCGAAATCCTCATGCGCGTCTTCGGTGTCGAAAATGGTAGGCTTTTCGCGATAGAGGCTGTTGATCCCATCGAGAATGATCAGGCTCGCCTGCAATTTGGTGAAAAAGCTGGCCAGCATGCGCGCGGGATCAAAGATCAGCACAAGCCCCAGAAGGTAAGCGATGATCCCCGCCCCATCGAGGCCAAAATCCCCCGACAGCACCATGTAGCCACCGCCACCTATGAGCAGCACATAGACCACCGCTGCCGCCAGATCGATCGACGGCATGACAAGCGCCTGCGCGCCCTGAAGGCTCACGGCGATGTCACGGATGCGGGTAGTCGCGGCGACCAGCCGGTCCCGCTCCACCGGCTCCTGCCCTGCAATTTTGACCGTGCGCATGCCCGAGGCCATCTCGTCAATGCCGGTCATATAGGCCGCAAGCGCGCTTTCCGCGCTGGCCTGAATGTCTTTGATGCGGCGCGACACGTATTGCAGCAGAATGAGCACCGCCGGCACCGCGATCAGCGCTGTCAGAAACAGCACGGGCGACTTGTAAATAAGATAGGCCGAGACGATCAGGATCGTCACCGCGTCGCGGACGGCATTGACCGTGGACTGACCGACAAATTGACTCAGCGCCTGAGACTGGTTCACCAGCCGCAGGATAATCATGCCCGACTGGGTGCGCTCGAAATACGCCAGATCCAGGATCATCAGGTGGTCGATCAGATCATTGCGCATCTGGCGCACCGCATTGCTGGCCACCCAGGCGGACAATCGGTGCGTGAGATATGACGCCAACGCACGGGTCACAAAAAGCCCAAAGACGATGGCGCAGACCTTGATCAGATCAGACATCGCCCCGCTGTCGAAAATCACCCGCAGCCCGTCTTCGGTCAGCGACAGGAACTGCTGATAGACCAGCCCCTGAATGGTGATCATCCCCAGCACCAGCAAAAGCCACGGGGATTTCGATTTCAGATAGCTGTTCCAGAACCATGCGATATTGGCGCGGTCCTGTGTGGTGAACATGGGCCGTTTCTCTGGGCTGTCATTTGAGATGTCTGAAGAAGGGGCCAAAGGTGATCCGGGGTCCGAACATGTTCCTGGCCCGCATCTACAGGGAATTGCCACGCAGGTCAGCCCCCGTGGCAGCGGCTATGACGAAACCCTTGCTCTTATTGGCAGAAATCCCGAAACAGGGCCTCGTTCTTTTGACGTGAACGGTGGTGCCGCGTGGGCTTGCGCAAACGGATCGAAAAATCGCCCGTGTTCTCGGGCGTTCTGGGCACCGGTGTCACGGCCTATCTGGCGCTTTGTGATCGCACCACCCGCTGGCAGGTGGAGGGGCGCGACGATCTGGTGTCCGCGTTAGAGGCGGGCCCGGTTCTGATGATGATGTGGCACAGCCGCATGGTCATGGGCGCGCGCCACTGGCCCGACACCCATGCGCCTGCTTCCAGCCTCCACCACCGCTCACCGCTGGGGCGGATCTCGGGTGTGATGCAGCGCCGCGAGGGCATGACCCCGTTCGAGATGTCACATCGCAAATCCAACCTTGTCGCCTCGCGTCAGGTGATGAAGCGGTTTCAGAAGGGCATCAGCATCGTCATGACCGGCGACGGCCCGCTCGGGCCTGCCCACAAGCTGCAATCGGCCCCGCTGGAATGGGCCTGCCGCCTGAACGCCCCGATCTTTGCCTATGCGTTTTCCACCACGCAGGGCGGCCGGGCCAACAGCTGGGACAGGCTGCTTTTCCCCTACCCGTTCGGGCGCGGCGCTCAGGTGTTTGCGCGCTACGACCAGCCCCTGCCCCACCGGCCCGATGCAGCGGCCCAAGCCGCACTGGCGCGGTCGCTGGAAGGTTTCATTTTGAACACCACCGCGCGCGCCGATGCGCTTGCCGGGATGCCGCCGGGGCCGTAATCCGGTTGTACGAACAGCCGTAACAAGCGAAACAGGGGCCATGAGACCAATGGTGATCCTGCCCTATACCCGCGAACGCACAACGCCCCAGGATATTGCGCAGATCACGACCCATCTGGCGCGGCAGGACAAGGATGTACGCCTTGCGGCGTTCCATCATCGCAGCCCGCCTGTTGTGCTGGCAGACGCGGTGCCGGGGCGGACTATTACGGTCACGCTATCCAATAATGGCCCAACCGAGATATTCGAGGTCCTGCCGGGGCCAAAATTCTTTGCGCCAATGCGGTCAAAAACAAACCTTTTGCGCGACCTGCAAGAGGCTGGCATTGCTCTGCCTTTGAGCGCCCCGTTCGATCCCGATACCCCTCCAGACCCCGACTTGTTCGGGCCATATACCGCCATAAAAACGATGCGCTCCGGTACGTCGCGGGGTGAAGGCATCCATGTCTTCCCAACACGGCGCTTTTCTACGCTGAAGGACAATCTGCTCAAGCTGTATGCCGATGATCTTCGCCGCGGCAGACCCCCGATGCTGCAGCAATACGTGCCCACGGGGCCTAACCCCTGTCACACGCGGGTCTGTACGTTTCTGGGCGCCCCGCTGCTGTGTTATCAAACCGTTGCGCCGCAGCCCTTCCGCCCCGAAACCCTGACCGGCATCGCAGGCGGTGAAGTCACATCGAATGCCAGCGCGCACCGTCGCCGTCATCTGACATCGGATGAGGGGATGGTTCATTTTGCACAAAACATTGCCAGGCTTTACCCGCAAACCTCGGTGCTGAGTATCGACATGATCCGCTGTTCCGAGACCGGAAAACTCTATTGCGTGGAGGTCAACCTGGGCAATCTGTGTGTGCTGTCCGCACCGATCTGTTCTGGCCTCAATGCCGCGCTTGGGCCTGACGCCTTGCACGCGCAGTTTGGCACATATGAGACAATTGCCCGGCGCATGATCGAAACCCTGAAGGGCGCTCTACGGTAAACCCCGGATTCACGCGAATCGCAGGGCTGTGCCTAAGCTTTGTGCATCTGTGGATAACGCTGAATTTTTCATCTATCTCAGACGCCTACATACATCTTATCCGCTGAATCTGTCAGCAAATAGGGCTTTTGCGTCACGACACATCACAATGCCACGACGGGATTTGCCTTCGGCGAAATCGTGCTATATAGTGGATCACTGAACACCCCTGCTTTTACCGGTGGGGAAAACACCCCGACGCTGCCATTTGAGGGTAAACCCATGCTTGCAGAGCTGCACAAATCGACGCCAGAAGAAGCCAAGGAGCAACGCGCGACCTTGGGGATTTGGCTGAAGTCCCTGCGCGAGGCGGAAGGCCTGTCGCAGCGTGATCTCGCCGATCGTCTGTCGCTGGATTACTATACCTTCATTTCGCAGTTGGAGAATGGTCGCGGCAAGATCCCGGCGCATCGCTATGCGGAATGGGCCGTAGCACTTGGACAAGAGCCGAAAAGCTTTGTTCGGGAGCTTTTGCGCTTTTACGAACCGCTGACCTATCAGATCCTGTTTGAAGACGCTGCCAGCTAAGCCGCTTCTTTACTGGATCGGAACACCGATCAGCGATACACTGTGATACGATTGAGATTGATCGGGACGATCGCCTTATGGCCAAAATCTTAACCTTCCGGAACAAAGGCGGGTCCCCGTCTGATCAGGACTTTCTGACAGGTGAAGATCAGACCCTGTCGTTCCGTACGGATGAGGATGGCGGCGTCAGCCTTGGCAATATCGTGCAGCCCGGTTTGCCGAACCTGTTTCCCGATCCCAAAAAGGACTGGAGCAATCAGGAACTCGCGGATCTCTTCCGCGTGCGCCAGTTGCTCAGCGGCGCCAATGTGCCGGTGGAAACCGATCGCGGTGTCACCGACGAGGGCGATCCCTGGTTTGTCTTCTGCCATGCAAATGGCGAGGTGTTTATCCATCTCTGCCGCATCGACGGGTTCTATCTGCTGGACAGCCCGAATGTCCTTCGACCCCTGCGCGGTGCCGATTTCAACGAGCTGATTGCGGATTTCACCAATCAGGCCCTGCCCGCACAGGATCAGGGCGAAGAACAGCAACGCCGCGTGATCCGTCTGGAACGTGGCGGCAAGGTGCGTCTGCACCCCTCTGCCATGCTGGCCGCTCTGATCTGGACCTTGTTCCTGGCGTCGGAAGAACTGGTGCTGCTTGCGCCGGAAGAGCCCGATTTCGACGACGACTCGTTGCTGGATTTCGATGGCATGTTTGCCGTGGATACAGCCGAAGCGCCTGCCGAAGAGCTGTTCTTTGATGACAGCACCGTGGATGTGGCAAGTCTTCTGAAAGACGACGCGCATGACCACCACGACGCGCCAGACGCCAATGGTCAGGTGCGCGAGGCATTGCTTCAGCAGCAGGGGCTGACCGTTCAGAACAATGCCTTCACCATGGGGCTGAGCACCATTGCCATCGCCATGGGTTTCATGTCTGAAACCGTGCTTTTGGACAATCAGCGCAAGGTTCTGCAGAACATCAAGGAACTGGGCTTTACCGAATACGGCAGCGATGCCGAGCGGGTGGCCGAGTTGGAAATCCCGGCCGATGAGGAAGGCAGCGCGCTTCTGGCGATGCTGGCCGAATTCCTCGGGCTCGACCTGTCGCTCAACACTGATCTTGCAGATGCAACCAGCGCTGCCGATGATGCCCTGCAGCAGCAGGATCTGAACCACCTGACCGAAGAGCTGGTGGATGATGAAACGCTGGTGGTCAAAGCCACGCCAACCGAACTGCGCGATAAAGATGACGCAGAAGACATGCCGGTGGAAATCGCCGAAGAGCTTCCATCAAACGATTCTGGCCTGCTGGTACCTGTCGCCATGGGAGATGACACGCTTGTCGCCGAGGCCGCGCAGGACATGACCACTCTGACTCTGTCTGAGATCGTGCAAACCTGGCAGCCCGATATGGAAGAATTCCAACTGGGCCAGACCACGGTCAAAGCCAGCTTTGACATGTCTGACACGGATGCCTTTGCGCTCTTTGATCTGATCGATGTGTCCGGGTCTCAGAACGAACGCACCACCCATTTCGAAGAGTTCGACTCGCTGGCGCAACGGCTGATCGATTTCATCGCCGCCAAGGAAGGTGATCTGGGCATCATCGAGCTTGAGAACGAGATCATCATGATCGACCGTTCAGCCGTGACAGGTGGCGAGATTGAATACCTGAACTGGGAAACCGATGACGGGGTTGTCATCTCTCTCGTTGGTCTGGCGTC
>CAZCOX010000211.1:0-5860 GCA_964500115.1 uncultured Rhodobacterales bacterium | reverse complement strand
AGCATGTTCCAGGCCAACCAGGCGGATGCGCAGTTGACCAATGTTCTGGGCGACTACCCGGGTTGGATCACTGGCGTTATCTTTGCCGGTGTCGTGTTTGCTGTTATCGTGGGTGGCCTCAAGTCTATCGCGAAAGTAACCGAAAAAGTCGTTCCGTTTATGGGGCTGATGTATGTCGGTGTCGCACTGATCATCATCCTGATGAACTTCGATAAGATCGGTTGGGCCTTTGGTCAGATCTTTGCGGGCGCGTTCACGGGCCTCGGCGTTGCAGGCGGTATGGTCGGGGCGCTGATCCAGGGCTTCAAACGGGCCGCATTCTCGAACGAAGCTGGCGTCGGGTCTGCCGCGATTGCACACTCTGCGGTGAAAACCAAAGAGCCGATTACAGAAGGATTTGTGTCATTGCTGGAGCCGCTGATCGACACTGTGATCGTCTGCACCATGACAGCACTTGTGATCATCATCACAGGTCAGTTGATATCAGACCCCGAGACCGGCAACTACCTGTTGAACGAAGCAGGCACGGCGATCAAAACGGTAGGTGACACCTCTGGTGTGGCGCTGACCTCGGCCGCGTTCTCGTCGTCCATCGGTGGATTTAAATACATCCTTGCCCTGGCGGTGATCCTGTTCGCGTTCTCCACCATGATTTCCTGGTCGTACTATGGCCTGAAGGCATGGACCTATCTGGTTGGCGAAGGCAAAACCAAGGAATTGGTGTTCAAGGTCATCTTCTGCGTCTTTGTCATCATCGGCGCGGCGGCGAGCCTTGGCCCGGTCATCGACTTCTCGGATGCGGCGATCTTTGCAATGGCGGTTGTGAACATCATTGGCCTCTACATTTTGATGCCAATCGTGAAGCGCGAATTGCAAAGCTACATGTCCCGCCTCAAGTCGGGCGAGATCAAAAAGTTCAACTGATCTTTCGGTTGAAGGAAGGAGAAGGCGGGTCATTGGCCCGCCTTTTCTTATTCGTAACTGAGCGCCGTCGCCTTGCCGCGGAATACGGTATAGGCCAGCGCGGTGTAGCCAAGGA
Source organism: uncultured Rhodobacterales bacterium (assembly GCA_964500115.1). Classification (GTDB taxonomy): domain Bacteria; phylum Pseudomonadota; class Alphaproteobacteria; order Rhodobacterales; family Rhodobacteraceae; genus Marivita. The sequence continues at coordinate 4,821 of CAZCOX010000211.1, read as the reverse complement.
TCATTGGCAAAACGAAACACGTCCCGATCAGGATAATAAACAGGCTTTCGGGCGCGCTGGCGGCCTCATAAATGGTCAATTGTTCCGGAACGATAAACGGGTAGAAGGAATAGGCCATCCCAAAGAACCCAAGCACGAAAAGAACGATGGTCGCCACAAACGGGAACCAGGCAAAGCTGTCATCCTTGGTCGGCAGGCGTTGCAGTGCAATCCAAAGAAGAGCGATCAACGCAGCAGACATCAGCGGCAATGGCAACAGCAGAAAGAACTCCGGCATCGAGAACCATTTCTCAAAGATACGCGGGCTAACCCATGGCGAGGCGACGGAAACTGCGCCAAGTCCCAAAACAATGCCCCAAATCCCACCTTTCGACCATTGCACCGCTTTTTGTTGCAACGCGCCTTCGGTCTTGAGGATGAGCCATGTCGCTCCGATGAACGAATAAGCGACCGTCAGGAAGACCGCCGTAACCACCGAAAACAGCAGCGTGACCAGCGTAACCTGCAAGCCCATGATGTACATGCCCAGCATGTACCCCTGGCTCAGCGACGTCATCATGGAACCGATGTAGAACGCGTTGTCCCAAGCCCGTTTGTACTGTGCAGGCGCTTTGACGCGAAACTCGAATGACACGCCTCGCAAGATCAATCCGATCAACATGACAGCGACGGGCAAATATAGCGCGGTCAGGATCGTGCCGTGGGCAGTTGGAAAGGCCACCAGCAATATGCCGATGGCAAGAACCAACCACGTTTCGTTCGCATCCCAGAACGGCCCGATCGAGGCGACCATTTTGTCTTTCTCTTCCGCTTCTGCAAACGGGAACAGAACACCAACGCCAAGGTCGAACCCGTCAAGCACAACGTAGATCAGGATCGACACACCAAGCAGCGCAGCAAAGGCGAGTGGCAGCCAGACGGCGGGGTCTCCAAACAGATACATCAGGTCTACTCCGCCGCCACGGCAACCGCCGCTTCACCAGATTGCGGAACACGCGTTCCAAGCGGTTTGCCCTTTGCGGCTCTGGTCGCGAGGTAGAACAACACGCCGATATAGGCGAGCAACAGGGCGGCATAGATGGCGAGGTACACAACCAGCGTTGAGAGCACCATCGGGGCGGGCACATCGGCAACCGCCGCCTCGGTGCTGAGCACACCCTGCACCAGCCACGGTTGGCGTCCGATCTCGGTCGTGTACCAGCCAGCGAGTGTGGCGACCCAACCGGAGAATGCCATTGGAACCATTGCGTACAGCAGCGGTTTTGGCAGGCCTTCAACGCCGCGCCGTTTGCGGATCATAAGCGCAACCGATACCCAGCTGAGCAACAGCATTGCCATGCCTGTGCCCACCATAATGCGGAAGCTGTAGAACACGGGCGCCACTGGCGGATGCTCAACCGTGCCATCTTCGGCGACGAAATCGTTCAATCCCGGGACAACCCCATCAGCGGAGTGCTTGAGGATGAGCGACGCCCCGTTCGGCACGCCGATTTCAAAACTGTTCGACCGCGTTTCCTCGTTCGGGACCGCGAACAAGAGCAGCGGAACGTTCGGCCCAGTCTCCCAATTGCCTTCCATCGCAGCAACCTTCTGAGGCTGATGTTCGAGCGTATTCAAGCCATGCATGTCGCCCGCAAAGATCTGAATGGGGATCAGCACAGCACCGAGCGTGAGGCCGGTTTTCAGGGTCGCTTTGACACCGTCAGACCGGTCACCGATCAGCCAGCGGAATGCGCTCAGCCCGGCCAACAAGAACGCCACAGTCAGGCCGGACGCCAACAGCATGTGCACCAGGCGATACGGCATGGAAGGATTAAAGATAATCGCCCACCAATCGGTCGCAAAGGCCACGCCGTCGCGCATTTCAAAGCCCGCAGGCGTATGCATCCAGCTGTTCAAAACCAAAATCCAGAACGCTGACATGGTCGTGCCAAACGCCACGAGAAAGGTCGACAACGTGTGCAGCCAACCGGGCACGCGCGACATGCCGAAGAGCATGATGCCAAGGAACACCGCCTCAAGGAAAAATGCAGTCATGACCTCATAGGCCAGCAACGGCCCGGCGATATTGCCGACACTTTCCATGAAGCCCGGCCAGTTCGTGCCGAATTGGAACGACATGGTGATGCCCGACACCACCCCCATCGCAAAACTGAGCGCAAAGACCTTGACCCAGAAACGATAGGCTTCGATCCATTTTTCGTCTTTTGTCGCGTTGAAGCGCAGTTTGAAAAACAAAAGCGCCCAGCCCAACGCGATGGTGATGGTTGGGAATAGTATGTGAAAGGATATGTTCGCACCGAATTGGATGCGTGAGAGGATCAGTGTGTCCATCTGCCTTGCTTTCGGTTCATTTTATCTGCCTTGCCAATGAACATAGGGCGAAGATGCAAGTTTAAATGGCCCTGCGACAGCCCGGCGCGCGACAGGTTGTCAACATGATGCAAGCCATGGATCAAACACGAAAAGATGGTTTGAAACGGAGGCGAAGCGTTTATATGTGAAGCCTCCGCGGACGTTGGAGGCCGCTTGTATGGCAAAGCCAAAGGAAAACCCGAATTACAAGGTGATCGCCGACAACCGTCGCGCGCGGTTTGACTATGCCATCGAAGACGATCTTGAAGTTGGCGTGGTGCTGCAAGGCTCAGAAGTGAAATCTTTGCGCGAAAACAGCGCCAATATTGCCGAAAGCTATGCTGCTGTTGAGGACGGCGAGCTCTGGCTCGTCAACTCGTATATCGCGCCCTACAACCGCGCGATGTTCCCGCATGAGGAACGGCGCCGGCGCAAGCTTTTGGTGTCGCGCAAAGAGCTGTCCAAGCTGTGGAACGAAACACAACGCAAGGGCATGACGCTTGTACCGCTGGTGCTCTACTTCAACCATAAGGGTATGGCGAAGATGAAGATCGGCATCGCCAAGGGCAAAAAGAACCACGACAAGCGTGAAAGCCAGGCCAAGCGCGATTGGGGCCGTCAGAAACAGCGCTTGCTTAAGACCGCGGGCTGACGTGTAAATGCGGGTCTTGGGAAAACCGCGAACAGTTTCCCTCTGAAATGACACATCCCAAACGGGTATTCCCAGACCAGTGACCCAAAGACCGGGTCCAACGGGAAGGAATACGACTATGGAACTCATCATTTCGCTGATTGCAGGTGCGGTTGGCGGCAACGTCGCTGGCGGGCTGCTGAAGAACCTGAATCAAGGTACGCTGATCAACTCGATCTCTGGCATTGTGGGCGGAGGCCTTGGCGGAACAATCCTGTCTGCCATGGGTGCCCAAGCGGCAGGCGGTGGATTGGACATTGCGTCGATCATTAGCCAAGTGGCGGGCGGCGGCATCGGCGGTGGTGTTGTGCTGGCTTTGGTTGGCGTCGTGCGAAACATGATGGCCAAGTAAAACGACAAGACCCGGCGCGTGGTCTCAACTGCGTCGGGCTATCCCTTGCGCAGCGTGCGTGGCAGTTCTATGCAGAGTTGACCCAGATTCACGCGGGCTTTGCGCATGGCACAGAACGACCCCCAAACACTAGTTTCTACAGAGTGGCTCGCCGCACATTTGCGCGACCCGGATTTGCGTATTCTGGACGCATCCTGGCACATGCCCGACAGCGGTCGAGACGCGAAACGCGAATATGACGAAGGCCATATCCCGGGCGCGCGGTTTTTTGATATTCCCGAAATTTCGGACAGCCGATCTGACTTGCCGCATATGGCACCACCGATTGAAAAGTTCATGTCCCGCATGCGCGCGATGGGCGTCGGTGATGGCCATCAGGTTGTGGTCTACGACGCAACGGGGCTTTTCTCGGCGGCGCGGGTGTGGTGGCTTTTCAAACTGATGGGGCAGAACGACATTGCGGTTCTGGATGGCGGCTTGCCCAAGTGGGTTGAGGAAGGCCGCCCGCTGGAAGACCTGCCACCGATGATCCGCGACCGGCACATGACGGTGCGCCGTCAAGCGCATCTCGTGCGGGATGTGACCCAAGTTTCTGCAGCATCAAAGCTGCGCGATCATGAAATCATCGACGCCCGATCCGCCGGTCGGTTTCGCGGCGATGAACCCGAGCCGCGCCCAGGCATGCGGGCAGGTCATATCCCGGGTTCACGGAATGTGCATTACGCATCGCTGCTGAACGAAGATCAGACGATGAAGTCGCCTGAAGAGACCCGCGCGATCTTTGAGGCGTCGGGCGTTGATCTGTCCAAACCGGCCATCACGACCTGCGGGTCGGGTGTGACCGCTGCGATCCTGTCTCTCGCGCTTGCGCGGATGGGAAAAGATGATGTTTCGCTTTACGACGGGTCCTGGTCGGAATGGGGGATGTTCCCCACCGTGCCCGTCGCCACTGGAGAAGACTGATGTTTGAGACCCTGCAAGAACAACCTGCAGATAAAATCCTGGCGCTCGTTCAGGCCTATCGCGAAGACCCGCGTGAGGGAAAGATCGATCTGGGTGTGGGTGTCTACAAGGACGAGACGGGCTCAACCCCGATCATGCGGGCCGTCAAGGCGGCGGAAAAGCAATTGTGGGAAGCGGAGACGACCAAGTCCTACACAGCGCTGGCCGGTGACCCGGCATTTGCTGACGCAATGGTTTCGCTTGTTTTGGGTGATGCAGTTCCGCGCGCGAACGTTGCAGCTGTAGCGACACCGGGCGGCACAGGTGCAGTGCGTCAGGGGTTTGACATGGTGCGTATGGCGAACCCGAACGCCAAGGTGTTTGTGAGCAACCCGACCTGGCCAAACCACCTGTCGATCCTCAAGCACATGGGCATGAATATGGTGCCCTACCGCTATTTCGACAATGACAGTCGCGGTGT
>CAZCOX010000210.1:2995-5901 GCA_964500115.1 uncultured Rhodobacterales bacterium | reverse complement strand
TGGGCCTCGCCAAGCAAACGCTGGCGGTTCAGAACACGCGAAACATTGGCAAAAAAGACCTCAAACTCAACGCAGCCACACCGCAGGTCGAGGTAAACCCCGAAACCTATGAAGTGCGCGCGGACGGAGAGTTGCTGGTCTGCGAACCCGCCAAAGAGTTGCCCATGGCGCAGCGCTACTTCCTCTTCTGATCCTTTCAAAGAAACGAGGCGGCATATGCAAAATCTGCAAGTCGGGCATGCCCCGTTAGCGCTACTGGTCGATGTCCCAAACTGCTATCTTTCCCAACAGGGAGGAGCGCGTCACAGCAGTTTTAAGGACACGCCCCATGGCACATACACTCGATCACGTACCCAGCACCGGCTTTCTAAGCCAGGTTTTCGACATGCTTGTCGCGATTGGCGAAAACAGCACACGCGGCCAACTGGCGAACGACATCGCCAACCTGACAGAAGCCGACTTGGAAAAACTCGGTCAAACACGCGAAGAACTGGTGATCCGCACCTTCGGCGTCGGCTACGTCTGACCCTGTCCTGCGGGGCGTCACGATGAGCGCCCCGGATCGCATCGCACAGCACTACCACGATCACGCGCATGGCGCGGCCGTGGGACAGGTCAGCCTGACCTATGAAGACCGGTTTCTGCGTCGCAAGGTTCTGACACTTAGCGACAAGAGCACCATCCTTGTCGATCTGCCACAGACCACCTCGCTCAACCATGGCGGGGTTCTGGTCCTGGCGGATGGTCAGGAAATTACCGTGGTCGCGGCCCCCGAACCTCTTTTGCAGGTCAAGGGCGACCCGCTCCACCGGATTGCCTGGCACATCGGCAACCGCCACACCCCCTGTCAGATCGAAGAAACGCGTCTGCTGATCCAGCGCGACCACGTCATCCGCGACATGCTGGAACGTCTCGGGGCCGAGGTAGAGGAAGTGATCGAGCCATTCACGCCAGAGGGAGGGGCCTACGGCCATGGACGGACCCATTCCCACGCGCACTGATCCGCTTCTGACACTCACGCAATGGCTCTCGCCGGGTTTCCCGGTCGGGGCCTTTGCCTATTCCAGCGGTCTGGAGCAGGCGATTTCAGACGGATTGGTCACGCGCGACACGTTGGAGGATTGGCTTGCCGACATGCTGACCCACGGCAACGGTCGGGTCGACGCGATCCTCATTCGCGCGGCCGCCACACTTGACGACATCGAAATGGTCGATGCGACCGCCCGCGCCATCTGCCCCAGCCAGGAACGCCTGTTGGAGGTGCACGCACTGGGCGCGCCGTTCTGCGACCAACTCCGCGCCAACTGGGACATCGATGTCACGGACCTGACCTATCCCGTGGCGCTGGGCGTCGGCGTCAGGGCGCTCGATCTGCCATTGGACATGGCTGTCCAGATGTATCTGCACGCCTGGACCAGCACCGTCGTGTCCGCCTGCCAGCGCCTTATGGCGCTTGGCCAGACTGACGCGCAACGGATCGTCGCCAATCTCGCCCCGCTTTGTACCGAGATCACGGCGCAGACCGCTGACCAAACGCTTGACGATCTCAGCAGCCAAAGCTTTGCTGTCGACATCGCCACGATGCGCCACGAAACGCTTAGCCCAAGGATTTTCCGCACATGACCTCTCGCAACGGCCCGCTGCGCGTCGGAATAGGCGGCCCCGTCGGCGCGGGCAAAACCTCGCTGACCGCTGCGCTCGCCAAACGGCTGAAGGATGACCATTCGATCGGCGTCATCACCAATGACATCTACACGCAGGAAGACGCCGAAGCGCTCATGCGCATGCAGATCCTCCCTCAGGATCGGGTGATCGGTGTCGAAACCGGCGGCTGCCCCCACACAGCAATTCGCGAAGACGCGTCAATCAACCTCGCCGCTGTGGCCGAGATGACCAAGCGCCACCCGGATGTGGAGGTAGTGCTGATTGAATCCGGTGGCGATAACCTCTCCGCCACCTTCAGCCCCGAACTCGCCGATGTGACGCTTTACGTGATCGACGTTGCTGCTGGTGAGGAAATCCCGCGCAAAGGTGGCCCTGCGCTGACCCGGTCCGACATTTTGGTGATCAATAAAACGGACCTCGCCCCGCATGTGGGTGCGTCCCTCGAAGTCATGGATCGCGACGCCACCAAGATGCGCGAAGGCCGCCCTTTTGTCTTTGCCGCCATCCGGCATGATGAAGGCGTTGATGATGTCATCAGCCATCTCAAAGCGATCTCCGGGCTGTGATCCCCGATTGCGAAAGGTTCTGTCATACTCCCGTGATTTGCATAACATATCATTCTGACGTATCTTTTGATCAAGCAGTAATAAAAACAAGACATTGATATGCAGATGCCAAAGGTCGGCAAACAGATTGCAGCGCTTCCGATGCGCTGGACGAAATCAGGCAAATTTCAGGTTCTGATGGTCACCTCCCGCGAAACCAAACGCTGGATCATGCCCAAAGGCTGGACCATGAACGGCAAGAAACCGTGGACCGCAGCCGAGATCGAAGCGCTGGAAGAGGCGGGAGCCGTCGGCTACATCTCGCACGAGGCCATCGGCCACTACAGCTACAAAAAACGCCTCGCGCAAGGCACCGCCATGCGGTGTGACGTCGATGTCTACCCGATGGTCGTGGAAAAGCTGAAGAGCAACTGGAAAGAACGCTCCGAACGCAAGCGCAAATGGTTCAGCGCCAAGGGTGCCGCCAAGCGTGTGAGCGAGCCGGAACTGGCCAAGTTGCTGAAATCACTCGCCAAGAAGCCCGCAAAGCAGCCTGTGATCCGCGAATTTCTCAAGGCGTCTTGAACTCGGCAATCAGTCGAATTGCACCATCACGCAGTCACAATCTTCGTCACTGATCACCTTGGTATGGTGCCCTTTGCCATGGGTGTCTTCCATCCGCCAGACATCGCCGGG
>CAZCOX010000210.1:0-2895 GCA_964500115.1 uncultured Rhodobacterales bacterium | reverse complement strand
GCCCCATGGGCCGGGTCAACGCGGTCTCCCCCGTCAGGCTCTCCAGAAACGCCACCAGATCGTCAATTTCGGCCTCTGACAGCCCCACAGCCCGCGTATCCAGCGTCGCCGCCTGACGTGCCATTTCGAGCCGGTCTGACTGGATCACAAAATCGATGGAGGCGAGCCACGGCACCGCAGGCAATCCCGCCGTCTCTGGCGTCCAATCCGCCCGCGTCGCAGCAGGGTCAGCCATGTGCCGCACCATGTCGCGCAACTCCGCATAGGCCCCGTTATGCCCGTAAGGTGCTGTCAGCGTCACGTTGCGCAACGCGGGCGTGCGGAACCGGTAGGCATCCTCCAGATCATCCGTCGCGCCCATCCGCCCCACATCCCGCGGGATCGGATCCCACTTGCGCGTCCGTCCGGGGCCAAAGGCAGGCAACCCCATCGCGTGAAATCCCTGATCGCTCAAAAGCGGCCCGTTATGACACTGCGCGCATCCCGCCTCGCCAAAGAACAACTGCCGTCCGCGCTCCGCATCCTCGGGCAGGGGGGTGCCATCGGTCAGATAGGCGTCATAAGGGCTGTCATAATTCGCCCATTCGGTGCCGATAAACGCAGCCAAGGCATTGCCGATCTCGACAATCGTCACATCCTCTGGCGTCTCGATATGGTCAAACGCCGCCACAAACATCGCACCGTATTCCGGGATCGTCCGCACGCGCTTTGCCAAAATCGGCCAGCCCAGATCGATCCGGTCGGTCACCGCCCCGATCACCTCGTTCTCGCCGGTATTCCCCGCCATCTCGAACTGCGCCGTCATCGGGAACAGCGCCTGGGCCGCGAGCAAAGACCCAAGCCCCTGCGGCAGCCATTCCTCTGCCGGGCTGTCAAACCCGTTGCCATAGATGTCCGACGGCATCAGCCGCCCGTCATGAAACATCACCCGCACGTCTTTGTGGCCAAGGTTCCACAGCGCCGGCGCATTGCGCGGAATACGCTTGCGGATCGCCGTTGCGCCCTCACCGGGCAGCCGCTCCGGCCCAAGCCCGACACCCCCCTCACCAATGCCCAACGACAACCCGTCCGTGCCACCGAGATCATGATGATGACACGTCCCGCAGGAAATATTCTGGTTTCCGCTGAGGATCTTGTCGTAAAACAGCAGTTGACCAATCCGCGCCTGATCCGCATCGAAGGCGATGAAATCCTCCGCCGTGATCGGCTGCGCAACCGCAGGCGCGCCAACCAAAACAAAGAGCAGACCAAGATGACCCTTCTTCGCCCGCTGGCCCTTCTTCTCTGCCTCGCCACGCCCGCGCTTGCCGATATCGAAGACGCGCGCGACCTGATGGAGGAGGGCCGCTTTGAAGAGGCCTATGAGGCTCTCTGGCCCGCCGCGCGCTCCGGCAATGCCGAGGCCGAGGAACTGATCGGCGTCATGTACGCGCTGGGGCTGGGGGTCGACCAGGACTACACCCGCGCCTTTGACTGGTACCTGCGCGCCTCGCTCAAGGGCCACCCAGGCGCGCAATCCGGCATTGGCTGGTACTACGAGACAGGGCTGGGTCTGCCCGCCCCCGATCTGGTGCGCGCGTTTTTGTGGTACCAACTCAGCACCATCGGAGGCGACCCGGATGCGGCGATCTCGGTCGAGGAAGTGATCAAGAAAATGACGCCGGAACAAATAGAACATGCGCAAAAGCTCGTGGATGACTACCGGGTCTGGCTCTACCCGTTTCGCTGAGTGTTGCGGATTGTCCTAGCAGGGGCAAGTGGCAGGAGTGTGGCGGGGTATACCCACCGTAGGGTGCGTGATTTCACGCACCATCCCATTTGTCTTGAACTTCTGACAACTTCTCAGAAAGTGCGCGGTGTGCTGATGACAGTTGCGTTTCGATTCTTTTGGCTTCGTCAACACAGTTTGCCACGGCATCAGATACTTGGTCGCGCATGCGTTTGTCGCCTCCGCCGAAAAAACCAAATCTCATCGCTTCCAATCTAGAATGAATTGCTTCCAAAAATTGCCTTTGCTCTCGCACTTTTTGTTCAAGATCGAAAACTTTGGACTCTTCAGAAAGTACACGCTTTTCAAACGTTTGTATCTTGGAAAACGTTAGACCTTTTCCGTTGTTTAGGGTTTCGATCGCTCGATCTACTCTTTCGCCGATCGAGTTCAGCTTTTCCGCTTCCTTCGTAGCAATTCCGATTGCTTTCGAAGCTGTTTGACGCAATTTCTCTATTTCAACTGCAGGTTTTAGGTCATTGTTTTTCGACCAGCCCGAGTTGCTTGACCAAAACAAGCCCGTTCCAGGAACACTAAGAGTTGAGCGAATGCCTTTCTTGCCGACATTTATTGTCGCGCCTTTTGGTCCGATACTGGTTGACACACCTGATTTGGACAGGTTGACGCGAACGCCGGGCAATATTTTTAACGACTTCCGAAGGCGCATAGCAGTAGTCTCATACAACGTCACGTCCACAACTTGGAGCATACTCATTATTCAGGTTTCGCAACTAGAGCGCGAAAACTTGCGGATCTCGCTTCGACATAAACCGTAGGTTGCGTGATTTCACGCATCAATCGACCGATAAAAACGCGCGTCGCTATGTACACTCGAAAACGCCCAATCCTCGGGTCGCTCTACCAACCCGTGTTTCACCGGGTTGAACCAGCAATACCGCAGATGCGCGTCGAAATCCTCTTTGTCGCGAATGTGATGCTCCCAAAACCGGCGTTGCCATATGCCGCGTTCGAAGCGGGTCAAATGGCTCTGTCGCAGGCACCCCTTTTCCAAGCCTCGCGAAAATCGTGATTTGATGACGCGCCACCGGGTCGAATAATCGCAATCACCTTCGGGCAACCGCCATATGCAATGCAGATGGTCCGGCAAGACGACCCAGGCTTCGATA
>CAZCOX010000209.1:0-5914 GCA_964500115.1 uncultured Rhodobacterales bacterium | reverse complement strand
GCATCGTCGCAATGGATGTATAGGCGCGATCCTGGCTGTCGGACAAAGCCGCCATAACATCGCGCACGGTTCCGGATTTGATCTTCCAGAGGGCGATCATCAACTCAAGCTCTACATCGGTGAGCAATTCAGTACGTCTTCGCGCCAACTTGTGGTCCTCTGGTCGGAACTATTAATTCCTTAGTACACGATCCACGCCACTTGCGTCAATTCGCAAGACAATCGGCCATTCGTGTGCGTGTCGCAGTCTTCTCGCTAACTTCAAACGATGCTACCGCTTGGCGCCGTATGATGCGCCACGCCCCAACGCTCTACTCAACGGTGTCCAGCCAATTCATTGAGGATTGGCTACAGGCACTGGAGTCTCTTTGTGCGCAGGATCATTATCTGTCGTTGTTGAAGCGGTCTGATCTGCCGACCGAACCCGAAGCGGCCCAGGGCCGTGTGACTTTGGATCAAATCGTGTGCCTTTACCAATTGGCAGCTGTCGAAACGGGCGACGAGATGATGGGTCTTTGGTCGCGACCCATCCGACCGCGCGCGCTGCAGCATTTGCTGACCTCGGTGCGGGAAGCGACGACGCTGCATTCCGGCCTCTACCGGTTTTCAACGTTTTGGAATCTGCTGTTGGACGACTATCAGTTCGAATTGCGCGAGGCGAATGATGACTTTGTGCTGACACTCGTATCTCAAACGGAAGCCCCACCGCAGCGTTTTGGTCATATGTTGATCCTCAAGCTCGCCCACGGTCTGTTGTCTTGGTTGGCCCGCGCGGAGGTTCCGATTGATGCGGTGGATTTCGCCTTTGCGCGGCCTTCGTTTGAACAGGACTACGCGCTCATCTTTCCCGCACCCGTTCGGTTCGATTGCGCGACAACTGCGCTCCATTTCGACAAGCGCGTCATGGGGCCGGTCCAGGTGCGCAGTTCGGCCGACCTCGACGCGTTTCTTGAAACCGCGCCGCGCGACTGGCTGTTCACCCGGTCGCAAGAACACACGCAGGCCTTGCGCGCGCGCGCGTATCTCAGCCAAGTGACGTGGGAGGATGCGCATTTGGGCAGCGCTGCCCGTGCGTTGAACATGACACCGCGCACCTTGATCCGGCGTCTGGATGCAGAAGGGACGTCGTTTCAGGAAATCAAAGACGCGCTCCGCCGTGACATCGCGATCCGGGAGTTGCAGGTTGGCACGCAAAGCATCGAAGCCATCGCGCAAGACATCGGATTTGCGTCCGCCGCAAGCTTTCACAAAGCGTTTCAAAGGTGGACCGGGACAACGCCAAGCGCGTACAGGCGTAAGCCAGCGCAAAACGGTTGAGTTTGTCACTTTTGGACAATTGCCTGTCTTGCTCTGAGATAGTTTTGACCGATTTCACGCGGTAAACTCCGATTGAACGCCGATCAACTGCCAATAAGCATCTGAATTCGTTTCGCCGCTGCAAGCAACGTGGCGACAATGGTCAATGCGTTGATGAAAGGGAAACACCCATGTCAGACAAGCTCAACACAATCCTCGCCGCCGCAAAAAGCCACGCAACCGATGTCATCCTGCCAAACGTTGATGCATGGAACACCGCCAAAAAATGGCCGCGCAACGCGTCGGATCAGGCGGGGGCTGCCGGCCTGACCGGCCTCTACGCACCCGAGGAATATGGCGGTCAGGCCTTGCCGTTGTCCGAAGGCATCCAGGTTTACGAACAGCTTGGTCTTGGCGACGGCGCCTATGCCTTTGCGCTCTCGATGCACAACATCTGCACCTTTGCCGCCTGCGGTTATGGCACCGACGCGTTTAAGGAAAAGTGGGCGCGTGACCTGACCGCAGGCCGCAAGCTGGCGAATTTTGCGTTGACCGAACCGCAGTCCGGGTCTGACCCGATGACGATGTACACCCGCGCGACGATCAACGGGGATGGCACATGGACGATCAACGGGGCCAAGGCGTGGGTCAGCCTTGCCACCGAAGCGGATGTCTATTTCACCGTAGTCAAAACATCCGACGCGCCCGGCCATGCCGATATGGCGATGATCGCCATCCCAGCCGACGCGCGGGGCCTCAGCTTTGGTCCGCTTTATGACACGCCGTCCTACAACTTCTTGCCGATGTCCGAGATGTATTTCGACAACGTCAGCGTCAGCGAAGACAACATCATTCTTCCGATTGGACAGGGCCTGCAGGGCTCGCTCATGGCGATTGATATCGCGCGCGTCTCCATTGCCTCGGGCTGCTGTGGCCTGATGCAATCCGCGCTCGATACCGCATTGTCCTATGCCAAAAACCGCAAGATGTTTGGCGGCAAGAACCTTGATCTGGATGGCATCCAGTGGATGCTGGGCGAGGTGGCAACCGATCTCGAAGCGTCAAAACTGCTCTATCGCAAAGCGGCGGAAGCACTTGGCACGCCTGAGGGGCCGTTGATGGCCGCGCATGCCAAACGGTTTGTGCCCGACGCGGCGGTCAAGGCCGCAAATACCTGCACGCAAGTTTTGGGTGGCATGGGGCTGCTGCAGCCGTACGGGTTAGACCGCTTGTCGCGATTGGCGCAAATGCTGCGGATCGTCGATGGCACAACCGAAATCAGCCGCGTCGTGATTGGCCGTGCCCTGAAAAAGCGTGCGGCAGCCTTGCCTGACCTGCCAATCCCGTTGGGCTATGGTGAGGCAAAGTCATCGGATGCAATCGCTGCCGAATGAACCCGTGGCGTGGCAGGTCGTCCGCGACTTGCCACGCGACGCCTACCAATCCCGATAGAAACAATCAGGACTATATTCCGCCCGTGTTCCACGCTAGGTAATGCCCGACGGAGTCGCGCAGGCAGCAGGCACAATGGACAAAACCATCATCTCGGGCATCGCGCTTTGCGTTGTGGCGATTTGTGTTTTGCCAATCATTGGCGTCGTCGCCGCAGCTGTGTTTGAAAGCACAGACACGCTGGGCCGCTTGGCCGAAACCGTATTGTGGCGCTACACGTGGACAACACTTGTTCTGGTGGTCTTTGTGGCGATTGGCAGCATCGTCATTGGTGCCTCAACCGCCTGGCTTGTTGTCACCTGCGATTTTCCCGGACGCCGCATTCTTGAAATGGCCTTGGTCATTCCACTTGCCTTTCCCGCTTATGTCTTGGCCTACGCCTATACGGATATCCTCGACCATCCGGGCATCGTGCAATCGACACTGCGCCACGTGATGGGGTGGGGGCCACGGGACTACTGGTTCCCCGAGATCAGATCGCTTGGCGGTGCGGCGCTGATGCTGACGCTTGTCCTTTACCCGTATGTCTACCTGCTGACCCGCGCCGCTTTCCGTATGCAGGCGGCCACGCCATTTTACGCGGCGCGTTCCCTCGGTGCGTCACCCTTCAGCGCGTTCCTGCGTGTGTCGCTGCCCATGGCGCGCCCGGCTATTGCCGCCGGAACACTGCTTGTGGTGATGGAGACGATTGCTGATTTCGGCACCGTCGCGCACTTTAGTGTGCAGACCTTTGCCACCGGTATCTACACAAGCTGGTTCGGGCTTGGGGATCGTGGAGCTGCCGCGCAATTGGCGCTTGGGCTTTTGACCTTTGCTCTGCTGGTTGCCGCCTTAGAACATATGAACCGAGGTGCCGCCGCCTTTGCAGCGTCTGGAAAACGAGAGCCGTTTGTGCGATTTAACTTGACTGGCAAACGCGCGTTGGGCGCGCAGATTGCCTGTCTGGTTCCCGTGCTATTTGGGGTGATACTGCCCACGGTCGCGCTGGTTTTGATGGGCATGCGGTCAGAGCAAGACATCTTTGGCCCGCGCTACATCCGCTTCATCCAGAACTCGCTGACCCTCGCCGCTGTTGCCGCCTTTGTTACGGTAGCGGCTGCGGTGTTCCTTGGCACGTTCCGCCGGGTTCTGCCGAACCGCGTGTCTCTTGCCGCGCTCTTTGTGGGGCGGTTGGGATATGCCGTCCCAGGCGGCGTGATCGCCGTTGGGCTGCTCGTGCCGTTTGCGCAGTTCGACAACTGGCTCGATGCGCGGATGGAGGCGTGGTTTGACATCTCCACCGGCCTGTTGATCACGGGGTCCATGTGGCTGATGATTGCCGCTTACATGATCCGCTTCCTCGCGGCTGCGATTGGCTCTTACGACAGCGGGTTGGCCACGGTGACGCCCAATATCGATGCCGCCTCGCGGGTTTTGGGCCGGTCAACCTGGGGCATGGTGCGCGATGTGCATTTGGCTGTACTGCGGCCGAGCATCCTGACGGCACTGCTCATCGTGTTTGTCGACACGATCAAGGAATTGCCCGCGACGCTGATTTTGCGACCGTTCAACTATGACACGCTTGCCGTACAGGCCTTCCGCCTTGCCTCAGACGAACGATTGGACGGCGCGGCGGTGCCAAGCCTGATCATCGCAGCCATTGGGCTGGTGCCGGTCATTCTGCTGTGCACGCAGCTGAGCGAACGACGGCGGCCCATCGGGCAGCAAACGCATGCGTGACTTGTGCGCTTTGGCAGCCGTCAGATGACACCGCGATCGCGCGCCTTAATGGTGCAAGGCACAGGATCGAACGTTGGTAAATCGATGCTGGTCGCCGGTTTGTGCCGCGCAGCACGGCTACGCGGGATCAACGTCGCGCCGTTTAAGCCGCAAAACATGTCGAACAATGCCGCAGTCACGGCAGATGGAGGCGAGATTGGTCGCGCGCAGGCCTTGCAGGCCATCGCCTGCGGGCGCGATCCGACCGTGCACATGAACCCGGTCTTGCTCAAACCCGAAAGCGATCAGGGATCGCAGGTTATTGTTCAGGGCAAACGACGCGGCACTCTGGAGGCTCGCAACTTTCGCGAGGATCGCGGCGCGCTCTTGGACGTGGTTTTGGACAGTTTTCACAAGCTGGCGGAAACCGCAGACCTGATCCTTGTCGAAGGGGCAGGCAGTCCGGCGGAGGTCAATCTGCGGCTTGGCGACATCGCGAATATGGGGTTTGCCTGCGCCGCCGATGTGCCCGTCATTCTGGCGGGCGACATCGACCGGGGTGGTGTCATCGCGCAGATCGTTGGCACGAAAGAGGTCATGTCAGCACAAGACAGGGCGCAAATCGCCGGTTTCCTGGTAAACAAGTTCCGCGGCAATATCTCGCTTTTTGACGATGGGTATGCCGCGATTGAAGATCACACCGGATGGCGCGGATTTGGCGTATTGCCGTGGTTCCAAGACGCTCATTTGTTGCCAGCCGAAGACGCGGTCGATCTGAATGAGACACGTGCCGGACAAGGGTATCATGTGGTGTGCCCGATGCTGTCGCGAATTTCCAACTTTGATGACCTTGATCCGCTAAGCGCAGAACCCAATGTGCGCCTGACTATGGTGCCACCCGGCCGCGCATTGCCCGGCGACGCCGATCTGGTTGTCTTGCCCGGAACCAAATCCACGCGCGGTGACCTCGCGTTTTTGCGGGAACAGGGCTGGGATATCGACCTGCAGGCACATCTCAGACGCGGCGGGAAAGTGCTGGGCATTTGCGGTGGGTACCAGATGCTTGGACGCGAAATAGCCGACCCGGACGGGATCGAGGGGCAGGCGGGGACAACACGTGGGCTAGGGCTTTTGGACGTCAAAACCGTCATGCATCCTGACAAAACACTTACCCGTGTAAACGCTGTCCATGTGCCAAGCGGTGCAGGCATCGACGGGTACGAGATACATATCGGCAAAACCGCCGGGCCAGACTGCAACCGTCCATTTGCAAAAATCGGAACGGTCCCGGACGGCGCTATCTCGGCCAATGGGACTGTGATGGGAACGTACTTGCACGGGTTGTTCACGTCTGGCGCGTTTCGCAAAACGTTCCTGTCAGCAGAGGGGCAAGTGTCGCAAGGCGCGGATTATTCCCGCACAATCGAAGACACCCTGGATGATCTGGCGCACCACATGGAGGCGCATT
>CAZCOX010000208.1:0-5927 GCA_964500115.1 uncultured Rhodobacterales bacterium | reverse complement strand
GTCCCCCACATCATCTTTCACGAGTTGGATGAGGGGTATTTTCCGGGACCGGAAGTCTGGCAAACCGGGCGGAAGATCCCAACGTCAGGTATCACACAACCGGCGGTCACAGGTTTCGCTGTACGCCGGATTTTCGACCGGGCCCGCGATACCGAAATGGCGCGCAAGCGCGCAAAGGCTCTGCTGCCGCGCATCCACGCGTGGCACGAATGGTTCTATCGCAACCGCGATCCACAAGGCACCGGACTGGTGGCAATCATCCATCCATGGGAGTCAGGGCGCGACAACTCTGTCGATTGGGACGAAGCGTTTTCGCGCGTTCCGACGGACGGAGTCGGTGAATTTCAGCGACGCGACACGTCGCACGCCAACCCGGCGCATCGACCAACGGACGAGCAGTATAAACGCTACATTTGGCTGGTACAGCATTTCCGCAGCCTTGGCTGGGACAATACCAAACTGCATGACGCCTCTCCGTTCCGCGTTGTTGATCCCGGCTTCAATGCGATTCTGATCCGGTCTTGCAGTGATTTGGCAGTGCTTGCTGATGCGCTTGGCGAACCGGAAATAGCCGAACAATCCCGGGCGTTCGCAGCCAAAGCCATCGCAGCAATGGAAAGTCTTTGGAGCGACAAGCACGGTCAGTACCTTTGCTATGATCGCGCTGCGGGCAAGTTGATCGACAGCCCGTCAGTCGCAGGAATTCTGCCGGCGTTTTGCGCAATCCCTTTGCATCGGGCAAAAGGCATTGCGGCACGCATTGAAAAGCTGGCCGAATCTGCAAAGTTCATGATCCCAAGCCATGATCCGACAACGCCGGAATATGACGGGCGTCGCTATTGGCGTGGGCCTGCGTGGTTGATCGTCAATTACATGGTTGCAGATGGCCTGAGATGTGACGGTCAAACGGAAATGGCGTACCGGATATCCAGGGACTCAATCCGCCTCATCCACGAAAGTGGGTTTGCGGAATACTATGATCCGATTACTGCCGAGCCGTGTGGAGGCGGCAACTTCACATGGACGGCAGCGATGGTCATCGAAATCCTGAGCACAGAGGCGATTGAAGCGTGAAACGATCCCGCATCAATGAGATCATGGCGTCGGCCGACGACATGATCCGAAGCCACGGCTTCACCTTACCACCATTTGCCTATTGGACACCGGATGCGTTTCGCGCGCGTGCATCTGATGCGAGCCATATCATCAATAGCGGAATGGGATGGGACATCACCGATTACGGGCAAGGCGATTTTGAGAACCTTGGCCTTTTCCTGTTCACATTACGCAACGGCCTGCTTTCCGATCTGGAGAGCGGACGGGGAATGGTCTACGCTGAAAAACTTCTGATCTCACGTCAGGAGCAGATCAGCCCGATGCACACCCACGTCATCAAATCCGAAGACATCATCAATCGCGGCGGCGCGACATTGGTGATTGAACTTTTCGGTTCTGACGATGCGGGTGGCTTTGCAGAAGACCGCGGCGGCGTTGTGATGTGCGACGGGTTGGTTCGTGACTTCGCCGCGGGTGAAAAGATCAAACTGGCGCCGGGGGAGAGCATCACGCTCAAACCGGGCGACTGGCATGCTTTTTGGGGCGAGGGCGGCGATGTGCTGATCGGAGAGGTATCGACCGTCAATGACGACAACACCGACAACATCTTCCGCGAGCCGATAGGCCGGTTCGCAAACGTTGAAGAAGACGAACCGCCTAAGCACCTCTTGGTCAGTGACTACGAGACGTTTCTCGGAAACTAACCGCTAAATTCAACCGCCGCGTATCAGGTGCGCGGCGGTTTCTTTCGCCAAAGGCTACTTGGATTTCCAGCTGTCCAACCACCTGCGGAACCCTGACCGTCGCCGGGCAATTCCGTCGCCAACGGCATCAAGCCCCTCTTCGACATCTTCCAGTACGGGATCGATGCGCGCTTGGCGGAAGCGGCGCCAGCGCACGTAAATCGCCCAAAAGAAGCCAGCCAAGACGAGCAGGACAATGATGTTGATCCACGGGATAATCCGAACATCCGGGCCATCAATGGGGCGGATGCTGATAGCGTTAGGGAAAATGGTCAGAAATTCATTGCGCCAGCCATAGTGCCGGATCACGACCCACTGCGGATCGGCAGAGGTGCTGCGAAGATCGGCAGCTTCGGCTTGCAGGTTGGACGTGTCGAACTTG
The DNA here is from genome assembly GCA_964500115.1 of uncultured Rhodobacterales bacterium. Taxonomy (GTDB): domain Bacteria; phylum Pseudomonadota; class Alphaproteobacteria; order Rhodobacterales; family Rhodobacteraceae; genus Marivita. The sequence continues at coordinate 3,746 of CAZCOX010000208.1, read as the reverse complement.
AAATAGGGCGGCCAGCCCCAACCGGTGTCCTCGTTGCGATAGACCATGACACGGCCGTTGTCGCGTACGGTTGAGATAAAGAACACGTCCCGGTTCGGAAGGCTCCCATCGCTGCCCACATCCGCCTGTGCCCAGAACCAGCGGTTCTCGCCGGGATCGATCCGGCGCACCTCTGTGTCGGTGATCCGCGCGATGTCGTGCTGGGGCAATGTGTAGTGCAGGAACGACGCCAAGAGGGTCCAGAACACCAGAATAACAAACCATTTCACATAGCCCACGGCACCGTCCCCCTAGTGGAAGTTCGTAAAGTAGATGATCGCAGACATAAGCGACAGGGGTACGATATACACCCCCAGAATGAGTTTCCGGCGCAGCGACCCGTCGTAGTCGCGCAATCCCGCTTCGACAAAGGTGTCGCGATCTCCCTGCTGAATCTCTTCGTCCCATTCGGCCTCAAGCTTGTCGCGCCGCACCGCACGGGAATAGAGCGACAGGCAAATGTAGACGATGGTCAGAACAACAAAACCGATCACCAAGAGCCGGGCCAACGCAAACATACTTACCTCCGTACCGCGCCCCAGGGGCCAACGCGCGCGACAACATCCTCGCGGATTGGCGTTGGCTCTGCAAGCGGCGCGTCATGACCGAACAAAGCCTCGCGCGCCCCGGCTTTGTCGGCAGCGTATTCGCGGGTCAGGAAATCGACCACGTAGTCCTTTTTGGTGTCCGACCAGGTTTTGTACCGCCGGTAGAATTCTTCCTTGTGACAGATGTAGAGTTGCCGGATGTCTTTCGGGGAAAGCTCTGACAGCATCATATTGACCAGTTCCGCATCCGGCACGTCCGCCGCGCGCAAAGTATAGAAATAGGCAGGATGATCGCTTGTGATACGTGGCCAGCTTGCGTTGCCCTCGGCCCATTGCACCAGCATGTTCAGCGCATGCCATTCCGGCGGCAAGCGGTCAGAGATGCGTCGCGCCAGCCCGCGAATGTCGCGGCGCGTGGCTCCGGTCAGGTCCACCTGGGCATCACCTGCCGCATCCACAACGATGAAATCCATTTTCTGCCGCAGGATCGCCGCCGCATCGATGCCCCGCGCTTTAACAATCGGCTCAGCCAGATTGTTGTATTCCAGAAACTTGGCGATCTGATTGCGATGCCGGAACCCGAAACTGTACTTGATCGGCACGTCTTGAACCGCGTCCCTAGACGCGATCACCGCCGGATGATCCAGCCCACGAAAGACGTAGAGCCCACCGAAATGGCTGGTGTGGAAATTCTCCTGCTTGAACGACATCTCCTTGAGCCGCACCGGGTTGCGCACCACGTCGCCCGTGCGCTTAGCCAAGGTGATCATGTCGGCGATCAGAACGTCATCGTGCCAGCCGTCCTCCTCGGTCTTGAACCGATTCACGAGCGCGGCGAGCCTGTCTGCATCCTTCAACGTGCCCTGTGTCGTGTCGGCCTCGATCGTGATGGTCGAGATGTCGAACAGCCGGGCAGGGTGGCTGACATCAAACACCGAATTCACCAACTCTCCCGCCACCGCATCTTTGGCGGTGAGCGCAAAAAGCTGGCTCTCGTTCGCCTCAATAAACTGCCGCAAAATCCCGCGCGAGGTTGAGAACTTGGCATCGAGCAACGGCGCCGTCTTCTGCTGCGTCGTCAGCAGAATAAACTGCCGGTTCACCCCATTGTGGTTGAGGTAAAGATGATCGTTGAGATCATCCCCCACCTCGGGCGAATACCCCGCGATGTCTATGTGGAAATCAGTCAGACCCGTTGTCTTACCCGTCAGATGCTGCAGCGCGCGATTGTACCTCTCCACCAGCGCTGGCGAGGTCACATGCACCAGATTGCCAAACATCAGCCCGGATTGGATGAGACGGTTCATGTGCGTGCCCTCGTAAGGCGAAAGATGAACGGAACGACAAGCGCCAGCAACGGCAACGCAAACTCCCGGTAGGTGATCTGCAGGTTGAACCCGAGATACGAGAGCCACGAGCCGTTGAACAGCAGCAGGCTCTCCTCAATCGACGACCCGGCGAAGCCGCTGGCGAAGTTGATCCCGGCTTGGAGGGCGAAGAGCAGGGCGGCGGCGGCGAGGAAGCCCCAAACGCCCCAATGCAGTGGCAGGAAGACGCCAGCCAAAAGCGCAAACGTCGATATGCCAAGCGGTACCATCACACCCCAATCTCACCACACAGTACATAGCGATGCGCCCGGCCCGAGGGTGGGTGCGGAGCGCGCCCGCCCTGGGGGGCGGGTCGGGCGCGTCGCGGCTTTGGCATGATTTGCGCAGATGGGCAAATTTGATTTGGTGACAAGTAGTATTGTTCAATCAGCGTTTGCGGTCTGCCCCGGTCTATCTTGCTAGACGCGAAGCCGGGTTCGGTAGGACAGCTCATCGGTTCTCGTTTGCGGGTGCCAGTACTGTAACTAGCTTACCAGTTCCCTTAAATTCGAAGATGAAAGGTCGTGGAACTTCCGATGCCAATGCAAGAACCCGTTGGTGAAATCGAATGAATGCACAGGTCGTCTTCCAAATCCCGTAGTTTGAACTTGGAAAATAAAAGCAGCCAACTTGGTGTTGTCGTACAGCAGCGATTTCATGATCTATCAGGTGGAACTTCAGGTCTTGAGTTAACACAATCCAGTTATTCTTACCTGCGATCTCCAGCCATTGGTCATCTGGCATATTTTGAGGAAAGCGTTCACCATCATGCCATCTTATTTCCATAGGTGGATTCATTCTAGACAGTGCGTAAGGAATACGTTTTCCAAAGTTTCTGTCAAAATAGAGCGTTAATTTATCCATGCAGAAATTCGTTCATTCTCCGCACTAACCCCCTCAAATAAAAGGGCCTCAATCACGTCTGATTCGGAAATAGAAAAATCATCAGAAATGTCATCAATCTCTTCGCCGCCTAGCCATCGAGATTTGATAATAGCGGTTCGGACCCCATGAATTTGGGGGGCGCCGAACGAGATCTGAGGATCAATCTCAACTGGCTTATCCTCGCCTGCCACTTTCCATCTAAGCACTTCGCCCGATGGGCCATAGTCAAACTCCCGAAGTAATCGGGTTAACATTTCAGTCCAAATCAATTGGCCACTATGGTTTGCCGCAACTAGCTTATCGGTTGCCTTCTTTCCATCGGGCATCTCAAACTCAGCTAGTATGTCAGCGCCGTCTGTTTTGAATTTCAGCTGTGCAAACGGAAACTCAAGCCCAGTGGTGTTTTTGAAGTACTTTCTTGCCCGATCAATCTCCGACAACTTGACGCCTGCTTTTGTCATTTCTGCTACTACAGCTAGTTCGATTAGCTGCAAAAATGATAATCCGGAACCCTTTTGCTTGTCGCTAAGCGGTCGGCGCCGTGCTTGTCCCTTAACTCTGTGCCAAGCAGCGACTGTTTGCGGGCTGACTTTGGCATACGACGCTGCCTCACCCACACGATATGAAGGGATGGTTAAGCGTTTTTTCCAAAATTCACTGGACTGCTTTGTCATGCCAGTAACTTAATCCCGAACAAAGCTTATGCCAACCATTCGAAGTTTGCCGGTTCAACCACCTTTGTTCCCCTCCAACCATCTCTTCTTAGCCTCTTCCTGACGCCCGAAGTCGCGCACCATGGCTTCAATCGCCACCTCGTCCGACTTGTCCGCATAGCGGAACTCAGAATCCGCGTAGCGGTTGATCTCCTGGATCACCATTTCGACCGTGATCGGCTTGCGCAGGTCTT
>CAZCOX010000207.1:0-5969 GCA_964500115.1 uncultured Rhodobacterales bacterium | reverse complement strand
AAAATCAGCCTCAGCGGAATCCCATCGATTCAGATTTCAGGGACGGTGCTCTAGAAAAAACTAATCTCAGCGCAGATAATCCATCGGATCAACGCTGTCGAAGCCATCCCGCACTTCGAAATGCACCCGTGGCGGATCAAAATCCGCAACCTTTGCAATGGTTTGGCCGCGACTGACCGCATCGCCTTTGGTTACCGAAATATTGTCGACATGTGTATAAACCGTGAGCAGGTTGTTCGGATGGCGCACCACCAGAATGTTTATACCATCAGTGTTCGACGTGATCGCAGCGACCTGCCCACTGGCGGCAGCTTTCACCGATGTGCCCACCGCTGCGCTGATGTCGATGCCGTCGTTGCGGCCTTTGGCGTATTCGCGAATGATGTTGCCCTGAACCGGCAAACTCATCTGCGCGCTGGAACTGCTGGCCGAGGTCTGGTTGCCAACATTTGCAACAGGCGCAGCCGTTTCCGGCTCAGTCGCGGCGGGCGTGGTGACTTCATCGGGCAAGGGCTGCGAGGCTGAAGGCGGTTGTGGTGTCGGCGACCCGACGCCTGGCGCGCGCGGTTCCTCTTCGCGCGGTGGCGGGGCTTGCGTGGCGACGGGGATTAGCAGGTATTGACCTTCCCGCAGCGAGAATTCTGCGTCCAGGCCATTCCATTCTGCCAGCGAGCGGACCGAAACGTTGTAAAGCCGCGAGATGGTAAAGGCGGTTTCGCCACGTTTCACCTGGTGGCGAATCGGCTCTTTGCCGGTCTGCGGTTCGGTGCGCGACGGCGTTGTGCTGGGCGACCGCTCGATCGCGTCGCTGGCCAGGGTCGTGATGTCCACTTCCGACGGTGGGCGGATGGGGCCGGTTGATACCGCACCTGTCGCGGGGGATGGCTCGGCAACACGGCGGGGCAGGGCGACGACTTCGCCTGCGCGCAGGCTGTCGCCGGTTTGGATGCCGTTGTACCGCGCAAGCTCTTCTGCCGGCAGGCCAACACGCGCCGCGACGCTGGCCAATGTGTCGCCGCGCCGCGCGATGGCCACTTGGTAATTGGGATAGGAAATGACCCCGCGATCATCGGGGTCTGGGCGCGGCGCGGTGGCGGCGCGTGCGGCGTCGGCGGTGTTGAAGCCGCCGTTCAGAATGCCGCGCATGTCAAGATCGAGCGGTTCGGAACAGGCGGTCAGCAGCGCCAGAACTGACAGGGAGGCCCCCAGTCGAAACGGCGCGCGATGCAAATAGGCGGAAGAAGCCATGTCGAAATCCTCAAAATATGCGCCGGTTGTTGCCCCGGTCGTCATGTCACTCAGTATGCCGTGATTATGCCTCGCGGGCCACCCCTTCGACAAGCGGCACAAATCGCACGGGGCGCAATTCGTCGTATTCCAGCCCGTCTGGCGTGCGGCGGACCCGGATCAGATGCTGCACCGCATCGGATTGACCGACCGGCAGCACCATAATCCCGCCTTCTTTGAGTTGCGCAAGAAGCGGCCCCGGCGGGTCCTCGGCGGCGGCCGTCACAAGGATACGGTCGAACGGCGCTTGATCGGGCAGCCCGAAACTGCCATCCGCAGTGAAGGCCGTGACATTGGTCAGACCCAATTCGTCAAACACGGCGCGCGCTTCGCGGACCAGCCGCTGGTGCCGGTCCACGGTGTAGACGCGCCGTGCCAACTGGCTGAGAATGGCCGCCTGATAGCCAGAGCCGGTACCCACTTCGAGCACGGTGTCCCGTGGGCTGACATCAAGCGCTTGCGTCATCAAGCCTACCACCGATGGCTGGCTGATGGTTTGGCCGCAGGCTATGGGCAACGGCATGTCTTCATAGGCACGTTCAGCGAAATATCCCTTGATAAACGGCGCGCGATCGACCTTCTCCATGGCCGTCAGAACCGTCGCATTTGTCACCCCGCGCGAGCGCAATGCGTAAAGGAACTGCATCTTGAGTTCCGCGTCATCCATCAGTTGAACGCGGCTTTCATGGCTTCCATATGGTCATCTGCTGTAAGGTCCGCGCGCATCGGCGTCACGCTGATATACCCATCGAGGTTTTCGGCCGCATCACTTCCTGGGGCCGTTGGCGCGCGCTGGTCGCCGCCCTTGATCCAGAGGAACCGCCGCCCGGAAGGTGAGCTGTGCGGCTCCACCGAAAACCGTGTGCCGCTGCGCAGACCTTGCGGCGTGATTTTTGTGCCTTTGACGGCATGCGCCAGTACCGGGGGGAAGTTCACGTTGTAAAACAGTTGGTACCCGGTCTGGTCTTTCGGGTTATGCGCAAGAATCCGCCGGACCACCTCAACCCCATGTCTGCGGGAGGCCTCGAACGGGTCATCCGCCTGAGCATTGTCGGGGCCATAGTACTGCGACAGCGCAATTGCTGGGACACCTTGCAAAGCCGCTTCCATCGCGCCGCCCAGGGTGCCGGAGTAGAGGGCGTTTTCGGCCGAGTTGTTGCCGCGGTTTACGCCCGACAACACCAAATCGGGGGGAGCGTCTTTCATGACGTCATGCAGGCCTGCCAGCACGCAATCGGCGGGGCTGCCTTCGGTTGCAAAACTACGCGGGGCCATCTGGCTGACCATCATCGGGTGCGTGTAGCTGATGCAATGGCCCACGCCGGATTGTTCAAAGGCTGGTGCTACCGTCCATACCTCGCCGTCGGAGCCTGCAATCTCATGTGCAATCTCGGTCAGAACTTCGAGTCCAGGTGCGTTAATCCCGTCGTCATTGGTGATGAGAATACGCATCTGCTTTGCCCCGTGGTTTTGTTCTGAATAGGCCAAGGCTGTGGCCCCGGCAAGCGTCCGCCGATGCGGGTGAATTTCCTTTCAAGGAAATTCGAAGATGCGTGACGCATCTTCGCCCGGGTCAGGTGGTCAGGATATCAGGCAGCAAGCGTAGCGCTTCGTCTTTTGGCGAGGTCAGGGCAGCGCGATCTTCGCCGGGGAAGAACCGTGCGCGGAGTGCGGTGCTCATAGGCCTTGGCTTCAGAATGCGGACGTCAGGCCCATGTTTTTCGGTTTCGGCCTGCCAGCTTTGTACCAACGCTATTTGCGCGGCTTTGGTCGTGCCATAATGGCCAAAAAACTTTTCGCCTTTGTGGGTGTCATCGAAAAACACGGCACGTCCTGTGGGCGCAAGCAGGGCCGCAACATAGGGGACGAGATGGGCCATTGCATCGACATTGATCGACAGGGATTTTTTCCAGTCCTTTTGATCGAGGTGGCTGGCAGGGGTCAGCGGCGCGGCGTGGATCGCGGTGTGCACCCAGAGCGCGATGGTCCCCCAACGGTCGTGGACCGACCGGCAGAGCTGCGCCATCGCAGCGGCGGTCGTAATGTCCATCGGCGCCAGTGTGGCGCTGCCGCCTTTGGCCTGAATACGGTCATCAAGCTCTTCGAGCCCGCCCACAGTGCGGGCCACAGCAATGATGTGATGGGTGTCGGCCAGAGCTTCGGCAAGGGCAAAGCCAAGACCACGGGATGCGCCTGTCACCAGCGCGAGGGGGCGGGTTGTGTCAGTCATGGCGTGTCACATGCCTGTTTGGCGCGGGGGTGACAAGGGGCGCGCTTGACTTGGTTGTGCAATTGCAGAAAGAACGGGGCAAACGATGGACAGACAAAGGACCTCTCTCATGACGCTCACTCAGGCCGCATTCGGCAAAACCACTTTGGGCAAACAGGCGCTGATGGTGGTTGCCGGCTCGCTTTTCATCGCCATTGCCGCGCAGATTTCCGTACCGTTCTTTCCGGTACCGCTGACATTGCAGACGCTGGCCATCCTGATCGTTGGCCTGACGCTGGGTGCGCGTCTGGGGGCTGTGACACTGATTGCCTACCTCGCGCAAGGGGCTGCGGGTTTGCCGGTTTTTGCAAATGGCGGCGCTGGCCTTCCTTACATGATGGGCCCGACCTTTGGCTTCCTGCTGGGCTTTGTCGCAATGGCGTGGATTGTTGGCTACGCTGCTGATCGCGGCTGGGCCAAAGGCTTTGTCGGTGCGGCGGTTGCGTCTTTGGTGGCATCTGCAGTGATTTACATCCCTGGTATTGCCTGGCCGATGGCTGTGGCAGGCGCCACTGGCGTTGAGGCAGGATGGGTTGGTCAGGCCTTTGGCAGCTACTACTGGACCTACTTCATCGCGCCATTCCTGCTGGGGGATGCGGTCAAAGCCGTTTTGGCTGCCCTGGTTGTGACGGGTGCCTGGAAGCTTCTGGAGAAACGCTTCGCCTGATTTGACCATCTGGTAAAATTTGCAAAGCCCCGGTTCTGCGCCGGGGCTTTTGCGTTTCAGGAGGCGGGGCGCGGCATTTCCAGCCATTCCGATTGGCCATTGCGAGAGAGCGCAATCCGGCTTTCCTCTATGGCCAGAACGGTGCGACCCCGAACGGTGTCGCCACGTCTTATCGTTTCGGTTGTGCCGTTTCGGTATTTGAGCAAAGCGCTCAGATCAGCATTGGGTCCAAATGTACCAAGCAGGGTGAGTGCGCCGCCAAGCGCGTCTGTGTGTTGGGTCGCATCTTGGGCCACGTGTGCGGGGGTTGTCTCTTGCGTCATCGATTCCGGGAAGTTGTTTTGGTCGATGCGCAAATAGGCTCTGCGACCCTGCTAGGGAAGGGAGGACGTTTCGCGTCGGCGGAAATCCGACGTCAGGTTATTCGGCGGCTTTCATCTGGAAGCCTTTTTCCAGCATATCCGAAGGTTCGACCGGGTATTCCCCCGAGAAGCAGGCGTCGCAGTATTGCGGGGATTTCGGGTTGCGGCCCTGGGCTTCTCCGACGGCGCGGTAGAGGCCGTCGAGTGAGATGAATTTGAGGCTGTCCACACCGAGGTGGTCGCGCATTTCATCTTCGGACATTGTTGCAGCCAGCAGTTTTTCGCGCTGCGGCGTGTCGACGCCGTAAAAGCAGGGCCATGCCGTCGGCGGGCTGGCAATGCGAAAATGCACTTCGGCCGCACCGGCATCGAGGATCATTTCCTTGATCTTGCGGCTGGTCGTGCCGCGCACCAGCGAGTGGCGCTTTTCGCTCTATTTCCTAAGCGGTTCGTACGGGTGGGCTGCGCTGCTCACAACGGCGCACGCGTTGGCCGCTCTGTGCATGCTCGTTGGTTACCGCACCCGCATCGCCACGCTGATCCTGCTGGTGCTGATGATCTCGCTGCACAACCGCGCGCCCATCCTGCTGCAGGGCGGCGACAACCTGCTGCTGCTGATGATCTTCTGGAGTTTGTTTCTGCCGATGGCCGCACGGTGGTCGTTCGACGCAAGCGTGACGCGTGCCCCGATCGCGCCCAACCGCTACCTCTCGATCGGTAGCGCCGCGATCCTGCTGCAGGCCATGGCGGTGTACTTCTTCTCCGCTTTCCTCAAGAGCGACCCTGCCTGGCTGCCAGACGGCACAGCGATCTACTACGCACTCAACCTGGAGCAGTTCTCCACACCGGTCGGCGCGCTATGGAAAGATGCCCTTTGGCTATCGCGGCCGCTCACCTACTACGTGTGGTGGCTCGAGCTGATCGGCCCGCTGCTGATGTTCTCACCCTGGCTCAACACCCGCTTCCGCTTGCTGATGGTGGCAGCGTTCGTCAGCCTGGAGATCGGCTTTATCATCAACCTGCGCATCGGCCTGTTCTGGCTGGTGTCGATCTCCTCGATCCTGCTTTTCCTTCCGAGCGCCTTCTGGGATCGGGTCGAGCGGATCTGGCGGGCACGCGGCAAACCGCTGACGCTGTTCTACGATGAGGATTGCGGCTTCTGCGAGAAGAGCTGCCATGTGCTGCGAACCATGCTGCTTCTCCCTGACGCCCATATCGCGACCGCGCAGAGCGACCCCAAGGCGAGCGCGCTCATGGACGCGTACTTCAGCTGGGTGGTGCGCTCACCTGATGGTGCCGCCATCGAGTCCAGCGCCATGGTGGTGCAGCCGCGCCACTCTCCGATCCTGTTCTGGGCGGCACCGCTCATGCGCTGGGGGCAGCG
>CAZCOX010000206.1:0-5994 GCA_964500115.1 uncultured Rhodobacterales bacterium | reverse complement strand
CGCACCGCCTCGACCGTGCGATCAACCTTTACCAAGAACGGCGGCAATCTGGGCGAGACCGGCTCGGTGGGCTTTATGTTCGACCGCAAAGGCGAAGTCAGCTACCCGGCCGATGTGGGTGATGCCGACACCGTCATGATGGCCGCGATTGAAGCAGGCGCCGAAGACGTCGAGTCGAGCGAGGACGGTCACATCATCTGGTGCGCCGACACCGATCTCAACGAGGTGGCGACCGCGCTCGAAAAGGAGCTGGGCGAATCCGAGCATACCAAGCTGGTGTGGAAACCCACGACCACAACAGAGTTGGACCTTGACGGGATGCAATCGCTGATGCGGCTGGTCGATGCGCTGGAAGACGATGATGACGTGCAACGCGTGACCACCAATTTCGAAGCCTCAGACGAGGTTATGGCACAACTCGAAGACGCCTGATCACATCAGAAAGACCCTGAAATTACCGCCCCGCCGACCAAGATCGCGCGGGGCGATTTGTTTTCGGCAGCCCCGCGCGCCAACCTGACACGATTTTTTCACCAATCGGGCAAATGGTGCATATCGCTCCGGCAACTCTTCGCCTATGAGGGGTTCCAGATAACGACAAGAGCAGGTGTATGAGCAACGAGCCCGGCGCGCTTCGGCAGCCCACAGAACCGAGATCCGCCAAGGAGTGGGTCAAAATCCTGTCGCAATACCGCGAACCGCATCTGGGCCGCAGCATTTTCGAACTGGGCATTACCATCGGGCCGTTTGTGATCTTGTGGGCGTTTGCCTGGTGGTCGCTTGGTGTCAGCTATTGGCTTACCTTTGCCATCTCGTTGATCAATGGCGCGTTTCTGTTGCGGCTGTTCATCATCCAGCACGATTGCGGGCATGGGTCTTTCTTTGCCAACCGCACGGTCAGCGACTGGTTAGGGCGTGTCCTTGGCGTACTGACGCTCACACCCTATGACGTGTGGCGGCAATCCCATGCGATCCATCACGGCGCGACAGGCAACCTGCACCGGCGCGGGATTGGCGACATCCACACGATGACGGTGGATGAGTACCAAGCACTGACGCCGCTTCGAAAACTCCTCTATCGCCTCTACCGTAACCCGATTGTTCTTTTTGGCCTTGGGCCGGGGTACCTCTTCCTGCTGGAAAACCGCATTCCCGTGAACTTCATGGACAAGGCACGTTTCTGGATGAGCGCCATGGGCACGAATGCCGGGATCGTTCTGGCGCTTGGCGTGATTGCATATTTCGGCGGCTTGCTGCCCATTTTGCTGATCTTCCTGCCCTCAACGCTTTTGGCGGCGACAGCGGGCATGTGGCTTTTTTACGTGCAGCATCAGTTCGAAGACACCCATTGGGAAGGCGAAGACGACTGGCACCTGCACGAGGCAGCGCTGCATGGCAGTTCGCATTACGTCCTGCCGCGCATTCTGCAATGGGCCAGCGGGAATATCGGTATCCACCATGTGCACCATCTACAAAGCCGCATTCCGTTCTACCGCCTGACCGAGGTGTTGCGCGATCACGGTGAACTGGCGATCTCCAACCGCATGACCATCCGCGAAAGCATTGATACGGCGCGGCGGCATTTGTGGGATACGGACAGGAAACAGCTCTTGACCTTCGCGCAGGCGCGCGCTGCGCGGGTCTAGAACGCGGTAACAAAACCGTAATGGCCTAGCAGTCCAGCGCGGCCTCAAGTGCTGTCGGCGTATAGGGACCAAGATCGCGCGTTTGCAGGTTTTTGCCGTCGAACGTCACGGACACCACTTGCGTCCAAACCGCGTCAGCCAACACCATCTCGGGCCCCTGCCCGCAGTTGCGGGCGCCACCGGCAATGTAGTCCCAACCGATGCGGTGATTGGTGACGTCCGGCAGCGTTGCCACTTCTGTCAGGTCAAAATCGCGCGATACGCGCCAAACCCGCAAGGTTTTGGCCAGATGCGGACGGTCGACATAGGCCAACTCCACCAAGCCATCCCCGTCGAGGTCTTCCCAGGCAACCGGCGCCAGCCAGCGAAAGCGCGTGCCGATGTGAGGTGTCGCCGCGAGCAGTGCCAATTGGCCGTCGCGCAAGCCCCACACCGCAAGACGTGCCCCTCGCGATGCATGGCTTTCGATGGTGATCACCTCAAACGACCCATCGCCGTTCACATCCGCCAAACGCGGGGCGAGGTCTTCGAACACCACATCCTCGTCCCAGCGGGCCGACATCTCTCGCCCGTCGCTGAGGCGCACAACCAACGTGTCGTATTCCACGTCGTCGCCCAGAACGGCGTGCGGATACCGCGTCGTCGGTCCGTCATAGTGCGCCGACGTGATCTCTTGCGCGCCCACCTGCGACGTTGCAACAAGCGCACAGGCCAGCACTGCGCCGCGGGCCAAACCGACCCACATGCGCATCAGTCGACGCGGCGCCCGCGCCATATCAGATCTGCTTTTCGGGCATCTGCACAACAAGACCGTCCAGCGCGTCGGTCACCTTAAGCTGGCAGGTCAGGCGCGACCGCTCTGCGTCCGGCTCGTAGGCGAAGTCCAACATGTCCTCTTCCATGTCTTCCTTCGCGGGCAACTTGCCAACCCAATCGGGGTGCACATAGACGTGGCACGTGGAGCAGGCACAAGCCCCGCCACAATCCGCTTCGATGCCCGGAATGTTATTGTCCCGCGCGCCTTCCATCACGGTCAGGCCATTTGCAACGTCCACGACATGCTCTGTGCCGTCATGCTCGATATAGGTGATTTTTGCCATGCCACCGGTCTCCGTCTTTTGATCCGCGCCATAGGTAGTCTGGCATCGCCCCCGCCGCCAGCCCCTTTTGCCGCCATCAAGCGCAATTTGATCTAAATCGGGCCGAGATGCTGCCCAGACAATCAGTCTGCCGAATATCCATGGCGTCTTGGTTTGCAGATGTTTAAGCTTTGCTGAACATGACCTCACCGGACCCTGCATGACCACGCTTCAGATCGATCAGGACAGTCGAACCGTGCGCTTTGGGTCTGCAGATGTCCCTCTTGGCGCGCGTGCTTTCGATGTGTTGGCCTATCTGTCGGACCATGCGGATCGTGTGGTCACGAAAGAAGAACTGCTGACCAGAATCTGGGCTGGGATGATGGTCGAGGAAAGCAACCTCACGGTGCAGATTGCCGGGCTGCGCAAGGCGCTTGGCAAGGACATGATCAAGACGGTGCCGGGGGTCGGGTACAAATTTGTGCTGGCCGCAGACGCTGAACCGACGGATGCGCCATCGGCAGCGGCGAAGTCTCCGGAAATACCCGCCATGCCGTCGCTTGCTGTCTTGCCGTTCGCGAACCTCACCGGGGACGACGCAAATGCTTATTTGGTGGACGGCATCGTCAACGAGGTCGCATCAGCCCTGGCACGGGTGTCGTCGTTTTTCGTGATCTCCAACACGTCGACCTTCACCTATCGTGGCAAGGCGGTGGACCTGACGCAGATCGGGCGCGAGCTGGGCGTGCAATACGTGGTCGAAGGCAGCATTCAGAAAGCGGGTAATCGCCTTCGGATTTTCACGCAACTTGCCGAGGCCGAAACGGCACGGATGATTTGGCAGGATCGGTTCGAAGGGGGCGTGGAAGACATCTTTGATCTGCAGGATTGCGTCGCCGAAAATGTCGCGGGGGCGATTGAGCCGAAGGTTCTGTGGGCCGAAGCCGCCCGGGCGCAGTCAAAACCAACGGACAACCTTCAGGCCTATGACCTTTGTATGAAGGCCGCGCCACTTGTGATGCGCCAAAACACATTGGAACGTCTGGAGGAAGGCATCGACTTGTTAAAACAAGCACTTGCTTTAGACCCTGGCTTTGTGCGCGCGAAGGGACTGTTTTGTTACGCGCATACAGGCGCGTTTGCCACGCGCTGGTGGTCGTTCGAAAAAGCTCAAGCCGCCCAACCCGTCGCGCAAGACGTGCTTAACAGTGGTGCGGATGATCCATTCTCGCTCGCCTGCGCCGGACACTTCATCGCTTATATCGGGCAGGATCCTGAAACCGGCTTGATTGCGGTCAAACAGGCCAATGCCATGAATCCGAACTCGGCCACCATCGCGCTGCTTTTGGGATGGGTGCATAACTATCTCGCCCATGATGACGAAGCGATCAAACATCTTGAGCGTGCCATCCGGATCAGCCCGCTCCACCCGAATATCGGTGTGACGACCGCCGGCATCGCCAACGCCTATTTCCAAAAGCAAGAGCTTGAGACGGCGGCGCGCTACTATGAAGAGGCGATGACACAGTACCCGGAGTTTGCGACGATCCATCTTGGCCTCATGGGGTGTGCCTGGAAAATGGGAAATCTCGAAAGATCGGCGCAAATGGCAGACTGGTTCCGCAACAAGGTGCCGGATATGTCGGTCGCCACATTTCTCCGCACTCGCCCACATCACAACGCGTTCTACCGTGACGCCGTTGCCGGCGCGTTGCGCGCCAATGGATTTCCCGAGGATTAACGCATCAACCTATCAACGGTGCGGCGGTGCGCCTCAGCGCGGGTTTGCGCGGCGATCAAATCTTCAGGCGCTTTGGTAGGGCGCGGCAGAACGGTTGCTGCGTGGACCAAAGCTGTTTTTACCAACTGGTAAAATGTAGGGCGTGTGTTGTTTGTGGTGACTGCGGATTTTGCTGTGTCGAAGTAAGCCATGATGGTGATCCTTGGTGTCTGTGTTGTCTGACCTCACATTCCCACACGGGCATGCTTTCCGTCCTTAAGACGGGATTAAACGTTCCAAAGCGATCCGAATTTTGCGGAAAGGTCGTGCTTGCATGATTTGGTATTTGTTCTATTTTTGTTCTCATGAAGGCAATCTACGAGGCCCACAGCAATCCGGTGCCGGAATGGCCGCGCCCGCCGTCATGTCTGACGGCGGATCAGCTGCGCCTGCCGCCGCAAAACGCGCGGATCGCGGTGGCCGGGCTGGTGATCCTGCGGCAGCGGCCCGGCACCGCCAAGGGGGTGATCTTTCTCACATTGGAGGATGAAACCGGCGTGGTGAACATCATCGTCTGGCGCAAGCTTTACGAACGGTTCCGCCGCGCGGTGATTGCCGGACGCATGTTGCGGGTGACCGGGCGGCTGCAGCGCGAGGGCGACGTGATCCATGTCATCGCCGAAGTGATCGAGGATATCTCGCCCCTCCTGGATCAGCTTTTGGCCCCCGCGCCAGAGGCGCTTTCGCCAGAGGCGCAAAGCGGCTAGACTGCGCCCGAGCAGAAACAGACACACAGGCGCAGCACAGACGTGACCCGACCCCAGACAGCGATCCGGGCGTTTTGCGCCGTGGCACTGGTGGCGGTCGCGGCCTGCACCAATACGGGCCATGACACAAGCTCTGACAGTTTCGCAGACATCCCCGACTTCGCATCCGCCCAAGTCCCGGCCCCGCCGGGCGTCGCCCCGGACAGTTGCTGGGCACGTGACGTGGCCCCCGCCGAAGTGCGCACCGTCACACGCCAGGTCGAGGTGGAACCCGCCCGCGTCGCCACCGACGGCACCGTTCTTAGCCCAGCGCGGTTTCGCACCGAAACGGTTCAGGAAATCCTGCGCGAGCGGCAAGAGCTGATCTTTCAAACGCCCTGCCCGGAGGTCATGACGCCGGAATTCATCCAGACCTTGCAACGCGCCCTGGCAGCACGCGGGCTATATCGCGGCCAAGACACCGGTGAGATGGACGGCCTCACCAAGCGCGCTGTGCTGCGTTTTCAAAGCAGCAATGGCCTGCCCAGCGGGCTTTTGTCTTTGCAATCCGCCCGGCGGTTGGGGTTGCTCGCAACGCCGCGTGATCAGTTGTAGCGTGGGCGATCCGATTCGCGGGAAGTGTTTGCATCACATAGTTTGCAACTTTGCAAAACAAGGTGCCCAATACCCCAAAGCAGCATAACCACGAACAGTTTGCAAAAGTTTGCAGGGCCATTCAGCAAAATCTGCAAAGTTTTCGCGGCGATCTGACGCGTGATGGTTTCAGAGACTTGTTGCGTTGC
>CAZCOX010000205.1:1632-5995 GCA_964500115.1 uncultured Rhodobacterales bacterium | reverse complement strand
CGGCCTTTGTAGACGGTGGCACCTTCGCCTTTGGCTTTGGCCTCTTCCATCGCGGCGAGGATTTCGCGGGCCTCGGTGACGGCAGCTTCGGACGGTGTGAAGACTTCGTTGGCGAGCGCGATCTGTTTGGGGTGGATGGCCCATTTGCCGACCATGCCGAGCGTCGCGGATCGCAGCGCCTGGGCGCGGTAGCCTTCGTCGTCGGAGAAGTCCCCGAAGGGGCCGTCGACGGGTAAAACGCCGTGGGTGCGGCATGCCGCGACAATGGCGGCTTGCGCCCAGTGCCACGGGTCGGACCAGTGTTTCGCGCCTTCGTGCAGCATGTAGTAGTTTTCCTGCGTGCCGCCGATGCCAGTGGTCTGCATGCCCATGGAGGCGGCAAAGTCTGCTGCACCGAGGCTCATCGCTTCGAGGCGGGGAGAGGCGGCGGCGATTTCTTCGACATGGGCGATGCCGGCAGCGCTTTCGATAATGACCTCAAACGCGATCCGCTTTGCGCGACCCTTGGCGGCCTCAATCGCTGTGACAAGCGCATCGACCGCATAGATATCACCGGCGCAGCCCACTTTCGGGATCATGATCTGATCGAGCCGGTCACCTGCCTGTTCCAGCACATCCACGACGTCGCGGTACCAGTAGGGCGTGTCGAGGCCATTGATCCGGACGGACAGGGTTTTGTTGCCCCAATCGACCGTATTGATCGCCTCAATCACGTTGGCGCGGGCGACGTCTTTGTCAGAAGGGGCAACACTGTCTTCGAGATCGAGGTTGATTACGTCAGCCGCCGACGCTGCCATCTTTGCAAAGAGCTTGGTGTTGGAGCCGGGGCCGAAAAGCTGGCAGCGGTTCGGGCGAGCCGGGGCGGCGGGTTGAAGGCGGAAGGACATGAGCGGCCTCTTGGTAATGAAATTGCGTGACGCGTTGCGTGTGAGTTATGAAATTGCGCAGCCGAGCGCAAGCGCCTTTTGCGGTTGCAGCATTGGCAGTGCAGCATTTCGAGGGAGCAGGTCCAGTGATCACTCTGTCGGGTATCGGCTCCATTACGCGTTTGTAAAGTGATCATTGATTGTGCAAGCTGTATTTTGCCGAATATTCTTCGGGATTTTTTAGTTTCTACGCAAGAAAATCCCAAGATGACAAGATATGCGCGGCAAAAAGGGATGTGCTGCGGGATGCGGCTTGCTAAGGTCGCGCGACACTTTTTGCCCGGAGCTGCTGCCATGATCCAAACACCCTACCTGCTGTTCCTTGGGGACGCGCCTGACCAACTTGCTGCGAAGGTGGCGCAAGGGATTACCGATTGGCGGCCTGAAAACGCCGTGGGGCAGTTCCGCATGGCGGGCTGCGGTGCGGATATGGGCCTGTCGGACATGACGCTGGAAGAGGGTCTCGCGGCGGGGGCCAAGACGCTGGTGATCGGTGTTGCCAACCGGGGTGGCGTGATCTCGGCCGAGTGGAAAGAGGTGCTCGTGAAAGCGCTTCAGCTGGGCTATGATATCGCGGCGGGTTTGCACAATTTGCTGCGTAACGAAGACGAGTTGCAGGCGGCGGCGCGGGTGAATGGCCGGACGCTGTTTGACGTGCGGATCCCAACTGTGGCCTACCCGATTGCCAATGGCAAGAAGCGGACGGGCAAGCGGGCGCTGGCGATTGGCACGGATTGTTCTTGCGGCAAGATGTACACAGCGATGTCGATGGATGCCGAGATGGTTAAGCGTGGGCTGAAGTCTGATTTCCGCGCGACGGGGCAGACCGGCATTCTGATCACGGGTAAAGGCGTGCCTTTGGACGCGGTGATTGCGGACTTCATGGCGGGGGCTGTGGAATATCTGACGCCGGACAATGACGAGGACCACTGGGATCACATCGAGGGGCAGGGGAGCCTGTACCACGTGTCCTATTCCGGCGTGACGATGGCGCTGATCCACGGCGGTCAGCCGGATGCGCTGATCCTGTGCCATGAGCCGACCCGGACGCATATGCGGGGCCTGCCGGAATATTCGCTGCCGACG
This sequence comes from uncultured Rhodobacterales bacterium, assembly GCA_964500115.1. GTDB lineage: Bacteria > Pseudomonadota > Alphaproteobacteria > Rhodobacterales > Rhodobacteraceae > Marivita. The sequence continues at coordinate 3,983 of CAZCOX010000205.1, read as the reverse complement.
TTGGAACAGTTGCGCGATACGGCGCTGCCGATTGCGCGGGTTGCGAACCCGGCCTGTCAGGTGGCGGGCGTGTCGATCAACACCAAGGCGCTGGGAGAAGAAGAGGCGCTTGCCTATCTGGCCGAGGTTGAAGAGCGCATGGGATTGCCGGCGACTGACCCGTATCGCTTTGGCGCGGGCAAGCTGGTGGATGCGTTGCTGGCTCTGTGATGGGGTCTGACTGCGACAAGCGAGAGGCGCTCCTGTGATCGAAGTCTCGCATGATGTTTTCAGGCTGGCGGAGGTATTTACCATCTCACGCGGGTCGCGGACCGAAGCGCATGTGCTTTCCGCGCGCGTAACACGGGATGGTTTCAGCGGTTGGGGTGAATGCGTGCCCTACGCGCGGTACGGCGAGACGATGGAGAGCGTCGCGGCCGAGATCGCGGCGTTGCCTGCCGACATTGACCGCATGACGTTGCAAGAGGCGTTGCCACCCGGTGCGGCGCGGTTTGCGATGGATGCGGCCCTTTGGGATCTGGAGGCCAAGCAATCCGGCAAGCGCGCGTGGCAACTGGCGGGGCTGTCACGCCCGGGGCCAGAGATAACCGCATATACCCTGTCGCTCGACACGCCCGAGGCAATGCAAGCGCAGGCCGCGAAACATGCGCATCGGCCCCTGCTCAAGATCAAATTGGGCAAGTCCGATGACATGCCACGGCTTGAGGCGGTGCGCGCCGGTGCGCCGAATGCGCGGATCATCGTGGACGCCAATGAAGGGTGGTCGGCAGAGGTTTATACCGACCTGGCCCCGCATCTGGTGCGACTTGGCGTGGCCATGGTCGAACAACCGCTGCCAGCCGGTGACGATGACGCATTGATCGGGGTGGATCGACCTGTGCCGGTGTGTGCCGACGAAAGCTGCCATGATCGCGCGTCGCTGCCTGCGCTGAATGGCAAGTATGACATGGTCAATATCAAGTTGGACAAGACCGGGGGTTTGACCGAGGCGCTGGCGCTGAAGGCGGCGGCACAGGCACAAGGGTACCAGATTATGGTTGGTTGCATGGTGGGCACGTCTTTGGCGATGGCCCCTGCTGTTCTGGTGGCGCAAGGTGTGGCGGTGACCGATTTGGACGGCCCGCTTTTGTTGGCTGAAGACCGCGATGCGCCATTGCAGTTCGATGAAGAGGGCGTGCACCCGTCGGTGCCGGAACTTTGGGGCTGACGTGTTTGTCTGCTGTGATAGCGTGCTGGGCATGACTGGGACGGAGGGAACAGCCTGATGGACGCGACACGAAATAAGCCATGGCTCAGCTGGGCGGGGCTGGAGACGGACCTGATTTTCAACCACGGGATCGACCTGCCCGGGTTTGCGGCGTTTCCGTTATTGAACGACGATACACATCGGGCGCTGATCCGGGCGAAGTATCAGGAGCAGATGGCAGTGGCCGCCGAAACGGGATGTGTTGCCTGCCTTGAGAGCCTGACATGGGTGGCCAACCTCGACCGGGCTGCCGGGCTTGGATACGGTGTTGACGATTTGGTCCGCATCAACACAGATGCGGTTGCGTTTCTCGCGGATATGCGGGGTGACACGCCTGCGGTGATTTCGGCCCAGATCGGGCCGCGCGGCGATGGGTATGAAGCGGGTGATATGTCGCCTGGCATCGCCAAAGACTACCATATGGCGCAGATTGCGGTGCTGGCAGAGACCGCGTGCGATGTGCTTTCGGCCTTTACCATCGGATCAGTGGACGAGGCGACCGGGATCGTTCAAGCAGCGGTCGAGGTTGGCAAGCCTGTGCATATTTCCTTCACCGTTGAAACGGATGGGCGGTTGCCGGATGGCACGCCGCTGCATGATGCGATCCGCGCGACGGATGATGCGACCTCTGGTGCCGCCGCGATGTTTCTCGTCAATTGTGCACATCCCACGCATCTTGAACCTGCGTTTGCCGCGACCGACGACTGGCAGCGTCTCGGTGGCATTGTTGCCAATGCCTCTCGCCAGAGCCACGCGGAACTGGACGAGGCGGAGGTGCTGGACGATGGCAACCCGGCTGAGCTGGGGCAGCAAATCGGCGCTTTGGCCGCGCGTCTGCCGTCGCTGCGCGTCTTTGGCGGTTGCTGCGGCACAGACATGCGCCACATGCGCGAAATAGGCGCGGCCGTGGCGCCATGATGGCTTGACCTCACGCGCCCACCACTGCAATCGGAACAGGTGAAAAAGGAGACCCGCCCATGACCCGAACCGTTTACGTCAATGGAGAGTATGTGCCCGAACACGAGGCCAAAATCTCGATCTTTGATCGGGCGTTCCTGATGGCGGATGGCGTGTACGAGGTGACATCGGTTCTGGGCGGCAAGCT
>CAZCOX010000205.1:0-1532 GCA_964500115.1 uncultured Rhodobacterales bacterium | reverse complement strand
AACAAGCCCGGACTGGCCCAGAACCCGGCGGCGCAAAAAGGGATCAAAGTGATCTCCATCGATGATGTGCGGTGGGGGCGGCGCGACATCAAGACGGTGCAATTGCTGTACCCGTCGATGGGCAAGATGATGGCCAAGAAAGCTGGCGCCGACGATGCCTGGATGGTCGAGGATGGCGCGGTGACAGAAGGGACGTCAAACAACGCCTATATCATCAAGGGCAACACGATCATCACGCGCGCGCTGTCGAACGACATTCTGCACGGGATCACCCGCGCCGCAGTGCTTCGCTTTGCACAAGAGGCGCAGATGAAGGTCGAAGAGCGCAACTTTACCATTGATGAAGCCAAGGAGGCGGATGAGGCCTTTGTGACTTCGGCATCCGCCTTTGTGATGCCCGTGATCGAGATTGACGGGGCTGCCATCGGGGGCGGCACACCGGGCGACAAAGCGCTGCGCTTGCGCGAGATTTATCTTGAGGAAAGCATCAAGAAGGCGGTCTGAGTACTGCGTAATTCACGTTCAAAATCAGCATGTTAAATTCGCGATGATCCCACGCGTTGCGCCAACGCTGGGGCTGGGGTAGATACGGTCACCTGCCATGTTTCCGGGGGATGCCATGCGCCGTTTTCTTGTTGCCGTGCCGTTGCTGTTCGCGCTTGTTGCCTGTGGTGATGCCACCCGTGATCTGGCCGAGCCGGTGGAGCCGCTGGGTGATTTCAAGATCGGGCATATCGGGGTGGTTGCCCCGAACCTGCAAAAGCTATTGGTGTCGCGCGAAGCCACAAATGACGAGTGGGTCGAGGCTGTGACCGATGCGCTGGATGCGCGGTTTGGGCGGTTTGAGGGCGACAAGTTCTACCATCTGGGCGTGAGTGTAGAGGCCTATTCGCTGCCGCCGCCCATCATTCCGGGCAAATCCGCCTTGGCGCTGAATGTCACGCTGTGGGACGATGCCGCGCAAGCCAAGATGAACGAAGAGCCTGAAGAGATTCAGATCATCCGCTTGCTTGAATCGCGTCTGACTTCGACCAAGGAATCACAGATGGCGTGGCTCGTGGCCGAAGCCGCGAAAGATATCGAGCGTTGGTTGCGCGAGAAGCAGGAAAGCGACGGATGGTTTGACGGTACGTCTGCCGAGGCTACCCCTGAGCCGGCGACTATTGCGCCAGTGGAAGACACAGGATTGCCGGCGCTGGAGCCTGTATTCGTACCGCCCAACGTGATTGCCGTGACCAGCGCAGCGGCGCAGACCTCCGCTAGCCCGTAAGCCGCAGGTTATCGCAACGGGCGTCGCAAGAAAGATGCGCCCCGGATCTGCGCTTGATTTTCCTTTTCTAAGACAATACATCGCGCGCGATGAAAACCGGGTCGGGTGGACCCCCCAAATCACGAGGCGTCTCTCAAGATGGCGAAGGAAAAGTTTGAGCGCGGTAAGCCGCACTGCAACATTGGCACGATTGGTCACGTTGACCATGGCAAGACGACGCTGACGGCGGCGATCACGAAGTATTTTGGCGACTTCCAGGCCT
>CAZCOX010000204.1:0-5995 GCA_964500115.1 uncultured Rhodobacterales bacterium | reverse complement strand
TTAGAACGACATAGGTCGAGACACCCATAACAAGCAAAATGACAAAGCTGCGCAGGTCACCACCGCCCAAGCGGGCAATCGCGCCGTAGCCGCAGCTGCCTGCAAGCGCCATGCCATGACCGAATGCCAAACCGCCGAGAACTGACGCCCAAGGCATCCAGCGAATGGACAGATAATAGGTGTCGGCGGCAGCAACTGCGCCGGACGCCATCAAAGCGAAGCTGCCACAGACCGCCGTTCCGATGGCGACACCCCACATGCGCAGCCGAGTGTCGGACCCGCCGTAAAGGACATCTTCGATTGCGCCCAAGGTGCAAAAGCGGTCCAGCCGCGCCGCAAGGCCCAGCAAGATACCTCCGAAAAGCCCAATGGCTGCAACAAGATAGTGTTCCGGGAAGCCCTCCAGCATGCCGTCTTCCCAAGACCGGTTCCCTGATGCCATTATGAAAGGCCGGCGGCGACGGGGCAAGCATTAGCCGCGCGGCGTGATCAATCGTCCTTGCAGAACAGGTCGTAGACGCATTCAAGCATTTTGCGCGGGCGATCATCCGACAGTCGGTAATAGATGGTCTTCCCCTCGCGGCGTGGAATGACCAAACCTTCCAACCGCAGGCGCGACAACTGCTGCGAGACGGCCGCTTGGCGCGCGGCCAGCAACTCTTCTAATTCGGTGACAGACTTTTCGCCCGAGACCAAATGGCACAGGATCATCAACCGCCCTTCATGGCTGATCGCCTTCAGAAAGTTCGACGCAATCGTCGCCTTGTCTGCAATGCGATCCAGTTCGTCGTCGCTTAGATCAGGGCCGAGCTGCGGAAGTCCCATTCTGTGCCTTCAATTCGTCTGTGTCGCTGGTGCCGCGATATCAGCAAACCCGGTGTGGTCTTTCAGCATTTTGCCCAGCAATGGCCAAAAGAAATCTTCACCCGGATAGCCTTCCAACCGCGCAAGCTCTTGCCCATCCTCTGTAAGGATAAAGGTCGGTGTGAAAACCACGCGTCATGCATATGTCACGCCTTTAGGTGCGCCCTCACGAATATTTGCACGCAAAAGCGGCGCAAATTGCCCTTCTGCGATCTTTGGATAGGCTGGACCAATTTCGGCGTCCCATCGTTCGCAGTAAACGCAGCCCACTTGATCGACCATAACCAACTACGTTTCAGCCCAAACTTGGTTCGCAAAGCCAAGCAGGGCGGCCGAAACAAGGGTCAAAGCCAAGGTTTTGAGACGTTTCATGACACACCAAATGAAGTGTTAATAAAAAAACATCTAATTTGAATATGTGAATAATTCAAAGAATCTCCGACAGTGTTCGATATTTTCTTTGCAGGTGAGGCTTTTGCGGGACTGCTGAGTTTTTTCACGCCTTGTATCCTTCCGATGGTCCCGTTTTACCTGTGCTACATGGCCGGGATTTCGATGAATGAATTGCGCGGTGACGTCGATATCCCGGCAGGTGTCACGCAGCGTCTTGTCGTTTCCGCATGCCTCTTTGCGTTGGGCGTGACGACCATCTTTGTTCTGCTCGGCATGGGGGCGACTACTGTTGGTCAGGCGTTCGCGGACTACAACGAGCCACTGCGGTATTTGGCCGCCGCGATCCTGACCGTATTTGATCTGCATTTTCTGGGCATCATTCGCGTGCCGATCCTGTATCGCGAAGCCAAGGTTGAGGCGAAAACCGAACCTTCCACCCTGTTGGGGGCCTATGTGATGGGCCTCGCCTTCGGTTTCGGCTGGACTCCCTGTGTCGGGCCGGCACTGGCTTCCATTCTCATGATCTCCGTTGGGATGGGTGACGTCACGCGCGGCGGGCTGCTGTTGTTCGTGTACGGAGCGGGGATGACGTTGCCGTTTGTAATTGCAACGTTGTTTTCCGGACCATTCCTGCGCTGGACCACGCGCAACAGACATATTTTTGGCACATACAGAAAAGGTAATGGGCGGAATGCTCATCCCGTTTGCGCTGTTGATTGCCACGAACAGCGTGAACACGATTGCCGCCGCGATGTTGCGTTGGTTCCCGTCGTGGGTGGCTTTGGGTTGATGGAGGAGGAGTTGAAATGAAACGGTTATTGGGTGGCGCACTCGCGCTCGTACTGGCGTTTCCGGCTGTTGCGGCGGAACTGGGCGATGATGGTTTGCACAAACAAGGCTGGGTGCGGGACACGTTTCTGGATCTGCGAGAAGACCTCGAAGAAGCTGGTGCCGATGGCAAGCGACCTGTTCTGTTCTTCGAACAACGCGGCTGCATTTACTGCACCAAGATGCGTAAAGAGGTCTTTTCCGACGAAGGCATCAGTGACTTCATAGGCGACAACTGTTTCGTCGTTTAACTTAACCTGTACGGCGACCTCGACGTGACCGATTTCGATGGTGAGTTTTGTCGGAAAAAGAGATGGCACAACGCTGGCGCGTCATGTTCACGCCGACCATCGTTTTTCTTCCCGAAGAGGTGCCAGAGGATCGAACGGCAATGCAGGCGTCCGTCGCCATGATGCCCGGTGCATTCGGCAAAGGTACCACGCTCGACATGTTCACGTGAGTGGCTGAAAAGCGCTATCTGAGTGATAACGGAAAGGATTTTCAACGCTATCACGCGCGGATGATCCAAGAACGAAACAACGGCAGCTTCGATTGAATCGCGACAAAACGCTTAATGCATTATTATATATGAATGTGTTGCTGCGTGAATCGTATTCTGTGGCCTGCGGTATACAGAACCAGGCATCAGCCCGGCGATAAGTCGAGCGGTCAGGGCGGGACAATGAGAAAAAATTGGAACGATTGCGGCTGCACTGTTGTTTGCTGGTGCGGCCTTTGCAGACCCGGTGATGCCCGGCGATGTGAGCTTTGATGACTACGGCGCCGTCGCCATGTCGCTGTCCGGAGTGGCTGGTGACCCGGCCGCTGGGGCCGAGATCATGGTGCCGCGCGGTAAGGGCAATTGCGTAGCGTGTCATGCCGTGACGGCGTTAAACGATGCGCCGTTCCATGGCGAGGTTGGCGCGACGCTCGATAGTGTTGGCGGATACCGGACTGCCGAAGAATTGCGCGGAATCGTTGCCAACGCAAAAATGACATTCGAAGGCAGTGTCATGCCTGCCTTTTACAAAACAAGCGGCTTTATTCGGCCCGGCGACGGCTACACCGGGAAAGGTGCGATGGAAGAAGATCTGACGCCAATCTTCACGGCGCAGGAAATCGAAGACGTGGTGGCGTTCCTGTTGACGCTGACGGACAGCTGATCCGCGCGCGCCCCGGATTGATTAAGGCATGTTAACACTTAATCATATCGACGATGAGCGCGAAGTTGAGGAATGCGCGGTAAATGACGTCGAGCTTTTCGAACCGCGAGAAGATGCCGCGGTAGCCTTTGAGGCGCCGGAAAAGGCGCTCGACCTCGTTGCGCGGCTTGTAGGTTGTGCGGTCGTAGTCCCATTTGACCAGCCGGTTGGCCTTGGGCGGCACCTCCGGGTCCATACCGAGGTCGAGCGCCAGTTGCCGGGTCTCGTCGCCCTCATAGGCGCGGTCCATGACCAGGGGGACGCCCTGGACGGGCCTGTCCCAGCCTGCCAGCAGGGCACGGCCTTCGGGCGCATCATGTGCATTGCCGCCAGACAGGCTGAAAGTCAGGGCAAAACGGTCATTTGCCGCGATCAGGTGGACCTTGGTGTTCCACCCGCCGCGCTTTCTCGCGTGGATCGGCGGCTGCATCTGCGGGCCTGACCGCCGCCACGACGGCCAAAGCCGGTGCTCCGGACCCGTTGATCACCGAGGTTCAGGATTGGGCATCAAGTTTTGGCGATGGTGTGGATGCCACGCCCTACGGATTTCCAATTGAGTATGAGAGCGACGTTACCCGCCGCAATGTGGAATGGCTGACCGCAGACACCACCAGTTCGATCAACTTTACACCGATCTAAGCCTTGGACGGCACGATTGCGCCTCAAGGCTGCGCGTTTGAGCGGCATCATTCGGGCGCGATCGAACTCCGTAAGGAAGATTACCGCCTGATGATCAACGGATTGGTCGATACGCCTTTGGTGTTTGGCTACGCCGATCTCGAACGGTTCCCGCGCGAAAACCATGTGTATTTCTGCGAATGTGCAGCGAACACCGGCATGGAATGGGCCGGCGCGCAACTGAACGGCGCGCAGTTCACACACGGCATGATCCAAAACGTGGAGTATACCGGCGTGCCGCCGCGCGCGATCCTGAACGAGGCCGGATTGGGGGCCGCTGGCGATCTGACCGACAAGTGGGTGTACGTCGAAGGCGCAGATGCATCTTCAAACGGGCGCTCTATCCCGATGGAAAAAGCGATGGACGACGTGATCGTTGCCTTCCAAGCCAACGGCGAAGCGCTACGCAAAGAGCATGGCTATCCCGTGCGTCTGGTTGTCCCCGGATGGGAAGGCAACATGTGGATCAAGTGGCTGCGCCGGATTGAGGTTATGAACGGCCCGGTCGAAAGCCGCGAAGAAACATCCAAGTACACAGACACGCTTGCCGACGGCACGAGCCACAAGTGGACATAGGTGATGGACGGGAAATCCGTCATCACCTCGCTCAGTCCGCAATCACCGATCATACATGGTCACGGGCCGTTGGTGATCACGGGTCTTGCATGGTCAGGGCACGGCGCAATCACACGGGTTGATGTGTCTGAGGATGGTGGGGTGACTTGGGAAACTGCACGCCTCGCCAAACCGGGAGAGAAGATGGCTCTGACCCGGTTCTATCTCGATACCGATTGGAACGGTGGGGAGATGCTGCTTCAGGCGCGTGCGATGGACGAGACGGGCTATGTGCAGCCCACCAAAGATCAGCTGCGGGAAGTACGCGGCGAAAACTCGATCTCCACAACAATTGCATTCAGACATGGCACGTGACGCCGAACGGGGAGGCAGAAAATGTCGAAGTCTCTTAAGCTTTTCGGAACATCCGCGATTGGCATCGCGGTCGTACTCACCGCAGCCGTCAATTTTGCGGATCGCAATATTGCCCCGCTGCCAGATAACCCGCGCGTCATGGCCGCTTTGCCCAAGGTGGAAACAGCCGTTGGCGGCATTGTCTCGGCAGCCAACGCATCTTCTACAGCGACCAGCGGCAAGCTTGGTCTGGGTCGTGCTGCCCTCGCAGAAGAGGTTGCAGCGTGGGACCTTGATGTTAGCCCTGATGGCACTGGATTGCCCGTTGGCTCCGGCTCCGTTGAAGACGGCGAGATAATTTTTCGGAGAATTGTGCTGTCTGTCACAGCGAATTCGCGGAAGGTGTGGACAATTGGCCAGAGCTTGCGGGCGGGGAAGACACGCTCGCTGACGAAGACCCGGTAAAGACGGTGGGCAGCTATTGGCCTTATCTGTCGACGGCGTGGGACTACGTGCGCCGCTCCATGCCTTATGGCAGCGCCCAAACGCTTAGCGATGACGATGTCTATGCGATTGTTGCGTATATCCTCTATTCCAATTTCCTCGTTGAAGATGATTTCGTCTTATCGAACGAAAACTTCCTAGACGTCGAAATGCCCAATGCCGATGGTTTCATCGTCGATGACCGGACAGAGACGGAATATCCGATCTGGCGGTCCGAGCCTTGCATGGAAGGGGGCAAGGATAGTGTTGAGATCACCATGCGTGCATCTGTCTTGAATGTGACGCCGGAAGATATGGAAGATCATGCAAGTGGCGAGCACTCAGGAAACGTTGTTGTCTTGGCCGCGGCGGAGCCAGCTGAAGCCACGCCTGTCATGGAAACAGACACTGTGGTCGCAGCCGTGGCTGAGCCTGCTGCACTAGACGCTGAATTGGTTGCCGCGAGCGAAAAAGTCTTTGGCAAGTGCAAAGGCTGCCATTAGGTCGGCCCGGGAACCAAGAACCGCGTGGGTCCGCATCTGAACGGCGTCTTGGGCCGCAAAGCGGGTGCGATCGAGGGGTCTTTTACTCGACTGGTTTGAAACGTGCTGCAGCGGATGGGCTTGTTTGGGATCTAG
>CAZCOX010000203.1:0-6075 GCA_964500115.1 uncultured Rhodobacterales bacterium | reverse complement strand
TAGGATTTTATCTGTTCGCGCGATTTTAAGACTTGATCGGCAATCTGCGCCGAAGGGCAAAGGCGCGCAGTATGCATGGGTTGATTTTCAGGACGATCGAGTCCTTCGTTCGCGACAATTTTGGTGCGGACCGTTGGGAGTACGCCGTCGAGGTTGCCAATTTGGACATTGGCAGTTTCGAGGCGATGCTTAGTTATGATGCAGCTTATTTGCCAAAGGTCTTGGAAGGATGTTCCGTCAGTCTTAATCGCGCGCCGGCTGTTATTTTGGAAGACATCGGCACCTATCTGGTCACGCACGAAAACCACGCCTTTGTGCGCCGTCTGATGCGGTTCGGTGGCGACACATTTGTCGAACTGTTGCACTCGCTTGATGATCTGCCCGGGCGCACGCGGTTGGCCGTAACCGGGCTCGACCTGCCGGCAATCACCGTCAAGGAGCACACGGCGCAGCAATTCACGATCCTGTGCGAAGGTGGGCCAGAAGGGTTCGGGCATGTTTTGGTTGGTTTGCTTCGGGCCATGGCCGACGATTACGGTGCGCTGGCACTGCTCGACTTTCATGGCGTGAAATCAGGTCGCGAAGTGATCGAGGCAACAGTGGTTGACCTCAGCTTTGCCGAGGATCGTGGGTTTTCCCTCGCAGATGTAGGTTTGGAGTTGTCCGCATGATTTGCGCTAAGGACCTGCTCATTCACCTGCGGCCGTTGCATGTTTGCGTCCGAAAAACGGGACATGTCGATCAGGTTGGTCACAGCTTCAAAAAGCTGTGCCAGACAGATTTGATCAACAGGCGGTTCTTGGAAATTTTTGAGGTCCTGCGCCCGGCGCAACCGCCTGACATGGCGGGTCTGCTCAACTTGGTTGGGCACAATATCCGCCTGCGATTGCGGGACGTTCCGGACATCCTGATGCGCGGATTGGTCATCGCCGACGGGGACGGCGGGGTTATCATTGACCTGTCATTTGGAATTGCTGTTGTAGACGCGGTCAAACGTTTCGAACTGACAGCGCAAGACTTTGCTCCCAGCGACCTCGCCGTTGAACTTTTGTTTCTACAAGAAGCCAAATCATCCGCGATGGCCGCATCTTTCAGCTTGAACGCCAGGTTGGATGGTGCGCGCCTCGCCGCTGAATCAGAGGCTTTGACCGATGGATTAACGGGCCTTCACAACCGCCGTGCGCTTGATACTGCTATGGACCGCCTCGGGAAGTCTCAAACCGAGTTCGCGGTCCTGCATATGGACCTTGATCTGTTCAAAGCAGTGAACGACACCCTGGGGCATGCCATTGGCGACGCCGTGCTAAAACGTGTATCAGCGATCATGCGGCGCAACACCCGAAAGGATGACCTTTTGGTTCGGGCGGGCGGAGATGAGTTTGTCGTTGTGTGCCCAGGCTTGACGGATCAAACGCGACTTGCAGAGCTTTCCGAGAAACTGATTCAAGAGATTTCTGCGCCGACAGAGATCGACGGACAAACCGTAAAAATCGGCGCAAGTATCGGCATTGGGCTTGGCACGTTAGAGGAAAAGGCCAAGGCAGAACAGGTTGTTGAACGGGCGGATATCGCGCTCTACGCGGTCAAACGCAGCGGGCGTGGTCAGTTTATTTTCTGGAAACCGAAGCATGGCAAAAGTCTTGCCGAACTTGAACTCCCGCACGTCGCCATGCGCGAGTAGTAACGCAATGGCTTGAAACGCACCGCCGCTTCCAACATGGTCTGACCTATGTTGCGTTGTTCTTACCTGCCGATATTCCTTTTCGTTTTTTTGTTTTCGGCATCTGCGCCGATCATTGCTGCAGCACAATCGTCTGAGCAACCCAGCGGCACAATCACTGTCGCCGACAGCGCCGAGCAAGACGCAGCAATTGCCACACGCATCCGCGAGATTCTTAGCGAGCTCGACGGATACGAGGATGTTACGGTGACCGTAAGTTCGGGCATTGTAACCCTGCGTGGCACGGCTCTCGACAGCGCGGCTGTTGCCCAGCTCAACGGTCTCATCACCCGCGTCGAAGGTGTCGTCACCATCCAGAATGAGGTCGAGGAGACCACAGATGTCGTGCAACGCCTCAACCCCGCTTTGGAACGCTTTCAGGAACGCAGCACGCAATTTCTGAACTATTTGCCTCTCGCCGGGATCGCGCTTTCGGCATTCGCTCTGATTGTCCTGATTGGATTTGCAATTGCCCGCTCGAAACGCCCGTGGGACAGGCTCGCGCCCAATGCGTTCATTGCTGACATTTATCGCCAAATTATCCGGATCGGGTTCATCGTCGGCGGGATTGTTGTCGCGCTCGACATTCTCGGCGCGACAGCCCTCTTGTCAACAATTCTGGGCGCCGCCGGTATCATCGGCCTAGCAATTGGTTTTGCAGTGCGCGACACGGTCGAAAACTTTGTCGCCTCTATCATGCTGTCGATCCGACAACCCTTTCGACCAAACGATACCGTAGAAATTGAAGGCGATGTCGGCAAAGTCATCCGCCTGACCAGCCGTGCCACGATTCTGCTCAGTTTCGACGGCAACCACATTCGCATTCCCAATGCGACGGTTTTCAAAAGCCGGATCGTGAATTTTAGTCGTAATGACGAAAGGCGGTTTGTCATCGATCTTGGCGTTGCTTTCGACACCGACCTAGCACGGGCGCAGTCCTTAGCGCTGCAAACCGTATCGGCGCTTCCGTTTGTCATTGACGAACCCGCGCCTGCCGTCTGGATCGAAGCGCTGGGCGACAGCGCCGTTGTGATCAAAGTGGCAGGCTGGATACGTCAGCATGACAGCAGTTATCTCAAAGCCCGCAGCGAAGCCTGGCGTTTGACAATGGCGGCCTTCGACCAAGCCGGCATCGTTATGCCTGAGACCACCCTGCGCGTTGTCGGTGTTGGCGGCGACGTCGGCGATGGCACAATAGACATGCAAGCGCCCGTCCCGCGCCCACCCTCAGATGCCGCCGTCGTTGCCGCAGCCGCGTCATCTGCCGAAGCCGTCGACGCGGTGATGGATGCCGAACTCGACCGAATTGTTGCGACGGAACGCGCTGAGAAAAAAGACGATGATCTCCTCCAGCGCAACGCGCCGGAAGAGTAACGGATTTTTCGATTTCCGGGTCTTGATCCCGACCCAGGAGCCGCGTAAAGAGCGCAACACGGTTGGGGTGTAGCCAAGTGGTAAGGCAACTGTTTTTGGTACAGTGTACCGTAGGTTCGAATCCTACCACCCCAGCCAAATCTCACTTACATCATCTTAGTGTGCCTTTGGTGAGCCTCTCGGGCCAGAAATGCTCCCAATAATGCTCCCGTCCGCATTGGGCCTGGTGGTGGGTATTGTAGTGATGCTGCGCTACAGGAAGTGTTCCAACTCGGCGCAAGATTTTCCGCCCTAATGCTGTTCGGTTAAAGGATAGCAACTATTCAAGTCGCCGGTCAGTATAGCCGGTTTTGACCATCTTTCGCGACGATACCTTCGACGTCCGTTACTGGGTCAGGCAACTTGCCATGTTTCTTTAGAAACGCCCCGGCCGACGGTACGTTGCGGAGATCGGGCCATGTATCACGCTCCCATATTCCTGCGCGTACGAAAGCCTTTGGGCAGTGGCTGAGCAGCGCCTCAACGCGCACGAGGATAGAGAGCTCCGGAACATGGCCGCGCACCTCCATGCGGCTCACCAACCTCGCGTCTCGCACAATTCTTGCCTGTCCCGAAATCCGCAGGCTGTCTCGATGCCCCGGGATGATGAAGTAAAGACCGACGCCTGTATCACGGAGAATGTTCTCGAACGCATCCGCCCGGTTGTTGCCCAGTCTGTCTGGCAAAGCGATCACCCGGTCATTTAAAATTTGAACGAAGCCGGGTGGGTCGCCGCGTGGCGTCATGTCGATGCCGCCGTCGGCGCGTCTGGTCGCGAGCACCACCATCGACGACGACTCAATAAAGCGTCGAGCCAAGTCATCGATATGGTCGATCACCTTATTGGCGACAAAGCGGGATGGCGGATTACGATACGTGCGCAGATCCTGCCGCGTCTTTACCTCTTCCTCGACATCAATTCCAAAAACTTCAGCCATGACCGGCCTCACGCCTGCGCTGAGGACGGGTCCATCACACGATCTACGGGATAGATGGCCGTGATAGGGATGCCGCTGATCTCGGAATGCTTGCGGATCGCTGCTTCGCCGTCGGCCAGATAGACACAGAAAATCTTATCGCCCGCGACGTGACTTTGCTGCCATTGGACGGTCGGGGCCAACTGGGCCAGAGCGTCGTTGGAGTTTTGAGCCGCGGCGACGGCATCAGCATCGCTCATCTTGCCAGCCTCGGGAATGTCTCTCTCGATCACGTATTTCTTCATATCATCCTCCTGATTTGCCTCCGGTCGTCGGCGGCGCGTATGGGACGTTCGGAGATCAGGCGGTGTTCGGTCTAGTCCGGTTTTCGAACTAGCACCCGGAGACGGTGACATTAAAGTACCAACAGCACAAACAGAGTAACTGACATGCAGAAGCGACCGCACTACGGCCAATACTGTCCTCTTTCGATGGCAGCGGAGATACTCGGCACCCGTTGGACGCTATTGCTGCTCCGGGAATTGCTAGAAGGCTCGACGCAGTTCAACGATATCGCGCGTGGCGTACCGCTGATGTCCCGCAGCATGCTGTCCCAACGCTTGAAAGACCTGGAAGCGGCGGGGCTGGTGACGCGGCAGTCGGAGGGGCGTGGGAAACCGACGCATTACCGCCTTACCGAAGCGGGGCATTCGCTTGGTCCGATTGTGCGAAACGTTGCGGAATGGGGCCAGGAGTGGATCGATACCGAGCCGTCCCTCGAAGACGTGGATACCGATTTCCTGATGTGGGATGTACGTCGAAACTTACAGTTACCTTCGGACCTTGCGAGCCCCTTCGTGCTGCATTTTCACTTCACGGATGGCCCGGACGGCAAGACCGATCACTGGCTGGTGGTCGAGAACGGCGAGATTGATGTTTGCTACATTGATCCAGGCCACGAGGTCGATGTGTCGATCGAAACCCGCGTCAAGGACTTCACACGTGTCTGGATGGGGTGGCTCCCAATCGCTCGGGCTCAAGAAGAAGGACGGCTTTACGTCGATGGTCCACCAAGGTTTGCTCGGGACATCGCCAGTTGGTTGGGATTGAGTTCTGTATCCAAGATACGCAAACGACCACCCAACCAAACTGTGCTAAGAACTCACTGAAACCTGGGTTGTCCGGCCCATTCTGATTTCGCCTTGGCAATCCCTTGGCAAAGAGGATGGCGATTGAGCTGACATCTGAGCACGCGTTCGGAACGAAAGCTCCGTCGCGCAAACCTTTAGTCGGCAAGAACGGCCGAAGTTCGAACGTCGCCAGCCACCGTTCCCCTGTAAACCAGCCAAAAAACGCGCATGCTATCGCATAACAGCGCGCGTGCTGCCATATAACGCCCAAGAGTTCCGAGCAGACAGGACCAGTCACTTATGCGTATTCGCCTTCTTGCCCTCACCGCCGCGTTCAGCCTTCTGGCGGCCTTGCCCGCGCTGGCCCAGCAGATCCCGCTCAACACGCTATCGGGGTACCTTAATAAACTCACGAGCGCCGAGGGCAGCTTCACGCAGATCAACGCCGACGGCACGATCTCGACCGGTACGATCTATCTGCGCCGCCCCGGCAAGGTGCGTTTCGAATACAACCCGCCCGAGCAGGCGCTGGTGATGGCCAACAATGGCACCGTCGTTGTGTTCGACCGCAAACTGGGCGGGGAGCCGGAATCCTATCCGCTAAACCGCACGCCGCTGGGGTTGATCCTTGCTCGCAATGTCGATCTCAGCCGGGCCAATATGGTTGTCGCCCACGGCTTTGACGGCACCGCCACCACCGTCACCGCGCAAGATCCCGAACACCCCGAATACGGCAGCATCCAGCTCAAGTTCACGGCCAACCCAACCGAGTTGCGGCAATGGATCATCACCGATGACAGCGGGTCCCAGACGACGGTGATCCTCGGTGCGCTCGAACGCAAGCAACTGGCGAACCGCCTCTTCAACATCGAAAGCGAACGCAACGCCAACTAGG
>CAZCOX010000202.1:0-6083 GCA_964500115.1 uncultured Rhodobacterales bacterium | reverse complement strand
CTAACGCGGAAAGGCGCGTTCTGGCTGGTAGCTGTCAAAGCTCGATAGGGTTTGCGCATTGCATTCCGTTTGCCAACGGGAGCCAGCAACGACAGCAGACACGCACGGGTACGCTTTTCGATACGCGTTTGTGCGCGAGTTTTCTTCAATTGCGATTGCGACAAGCCCCGCAACGACGCCCTTTTGACGTTCCACCAAACGGATTGCGCCATCCATCGTGCCGCCGGTTTCGACCCACTGGTCTGCAAGCAAAACGCGTGTTCCGGGCGCGAAAGCCGGCAGGCGCATCTCCATATCCTGCGTGCGTCCGGAGTAATTGCTGAACGTTACGGTGTCGGTATCGACACAAAGCTTGCCTGCCTTGCGAATGGGTAAGAACCCGACACCGCGACGTGAGGCGAGGGCCGCCCCCAAGACAAAGCCCATCGCGTCTAGCCCGGCCACCACGTCAAATTCGACATCTTCCAGATCCGCCATCAGATCATCCTGCAGGTCGGTGAAGGCGCGCGCGTTGATGTAGATGGACGTTGGATCAAGCCACGCGAATTTGTCGCCCTTGGTATTGGGCGCCATGATGTTGAGATACCACCGGTCGTCGCGTGGGCCCTTTTCGGTCTCACTCATCCTTCGTCTCCTTTGCCCATCTCACGCGTCACCTGCATCAGTTTGTAAAGCCGGTTCGGGTCAATGTCGTAAAAGTTGCCCGGCTCATTGATACCGGTCGCCACCATGAAACAGTCGACATTCGCATAAAGCGTCGCGTTGTCGGGCGTCACGCCGGAGGCGAGTGCAAGTGTTTTGTCGCCAATCGCTTGGCGGAACGTGTCGATCTTTCCGAGTTCCGCCTCGTGGCCGGTTGCGACACCTGAGGTCGTCACAACGTCCATGAATGCGCAGGCTTCGCGCGCCGCATCGCCATACCTGTCCGGCGCCACCTCGCGCTGTTTTTTGAAACAGGTGCCGCCGAAATAGAGCCCGCGCCAGCCGCTATTGGCATAGACCTGTGTGATTTCATTTGCCTCGGCGTTTTGACCGTCCTCATCAATCCGCGCGTCATCGGCCCAGTAGGCGTCTACCGTGACGCCCTCTTGCTCCATCGCACCAAGCATCGGAAATGCGCCTTTTCCCGTAACAGCTAGGAAGTTCACGCCCATCCAGAGTGCCGGGTAGGCGGCCCGCACATCGCGTATGATCGGCAGGAACTGATCCGGCTCAAAATCGTGGTTGATCAGGAAACACCCGGCGGCACCTGCACCAATCACTTCGCGAACGTTGCGCAGCGTGCGCCCTGTGTCGAGCACGTGGATCACGGGCAAGACAACTGGCCCGACGGATTTGAACTGTTTGTGAAAGGCGTCGCGATGCATGCGCCCAAATTAGGGAGCAGCTATGGATTTAGGAAATTTATTCTTGCAATCCATCGATTGAGTTTTGAAATTCATGTGTATGCGCACAGTAAATCTACCAACGGATCTTTTGCGGACGTTCATCACTGTGATAGAGGTCAAAAGCCATACCAAGGCGGCCGATCTTCTGAACAGGTCGCAACCGGCGGTAAGCCTTCAGATCAAACGTTTGGAAGACCTGGTCGGGTACAAGCTGATCCGACAAAAGGGTCGGACCATGCAAGTCAGCGAAAAGGGCGAAGCGCTGGCGATGCATGCGCGCCAAATTCTGAGATTGAACGATCTGGCGATGGGATTGTTCGAGCGGAGGTCGACGGACACCGATCTGCGTATCGGACTGCCATTGGACTACGGTGTGAGGCTTTTGCAGCGCGAAGTGACTGCGCTGTTGCACGAGAACGCTGCGTTGCGGTTGACCGTTCAATGCGACCTGTCGCTCAAACTGCATGACGCGTTGCTGCGGGATGAGTTGGATATCATTGTGGCCCTTTATCAAGACGGCGATCC
This sequence comes from uncultured Rhodobacterales bacterium, assembly GCA_964500115.1. GTDB lineage: Bacteria > Pseudomonadota > Alphaproteobacteria > Rhodobacterales > Rhodobacteraceae > Marivita. The sequence goes on along the minus strand of CAZCOX010000202.1, from coordinate 4,170 downwards.
GCAGTTTTTGGTTCAGCAATGGCGCGAACAACCGGTCTGGGTTGGTGCGGACGGTATCCAACCCCGGGATTTTGACGTGCTGCCATTGATCGCGCATCCTCCTGGGTGCGTCTACCGGCAGCGCATGACCGACGCGTTGAAATCGATTGAGCAGAGCTGGCATGTGGTATTTTCAAGCCCCAACATCGATGCCGTGCAGGAGGCTGTGCGCGACGGGCTTGGCTTTACCAGCCTGACCAGCCCGACGACGCAGGACGGGATGCGTCAGTATTCAGCACTGGACGGTTTACCGGCACTGGAGCCGCTTCGCATTGGGCTGTTCTACCGTCAGACGCGACTGGGAAGCTGGGGCAATATGGTGGCGGAAAGGTTAACCCAGACCATCGAGAATGTGCTTCAGCCTGATGCAAAAATGGGCAGTAGCCATTAAGAAGCTTTATGGACCTATAGCGCCGATAAATTTCCTATGCCTTCCAATTAAGACTAACCTGACTCGCATAAGCCCGATGCACCTGAAAACGGTGTGTGCGACGGCGAAAAGACAATGAACCAACAGCGGAGTCGGTTAGATGGCCAAGACAGTAAAAACAAAATCAAACCATATGCTTAGGCGTGATGTGCTTCGGATCGGTGGCGGTGTTGCCCTGTCTGCACCGTTTGTCGGTCGTGCCTGGGCGCAAACGACCGAGATCAACATGCTGGCATGGTACGGCCATGGTGAACCAGACATCGTTGGCGCGTTTGAAGAGGCCAATAACGTTAAGTTTGTGCCTAAATACTATGCAGGTGGGGACAATATGTTGGCGTTGATCGCGCAATCCCCTCCGGGAACCTATGACATCATCCTGTCCGATGCGGAGTTTGTGCAGCAGCTGAACGCGGCTGGCTACATCGAAGAACTCGATGCAAACGACTATGCATTCGACGACATGCTGCACGAAGACTTCACCAAATTCCCGGGCCATTGGGATGGTGACACGCTGTTTTCGATGATGGTGCGCGGTGGCCATCTGGGCGTGTCGTACAACACGACGGCGATGAGCGCGGAAGAGGCGTCCAGCTATGACGGGTTCTGGAAGCCCGAACTGGCGGGCAAGGTCGGCCATTTCGACTGGCACCTGCCCAGCTTGGGTATGATGAGCCTGAAGAATGGAAATGGCGCGGGTCTTTGGGACTTGTCCGACGATCAATGGGCTGCAGTACAAGAAACCACAATGAGCCTGCGCCCGCAGGTTGGCGGCTTCTTTGACTACGGTGGTACATTCAATGGTCTGAAGAACGGCGAGATGATGGCGATGTGCGGCATCGGCGACTGGATCACGGGTGTGTTGGAGCGCGATGGCGCGCCGGTTGCCTCCGTTATTCCGAAGGAGGGCGGCATTCAGTGGACGGAAAGCTATTGCATCGGCAAGGGCAGTGCGAAAGCCGACCTCGTAAAAAGCTTTATCCAATATATGCTCACCCCCGAGGGTCAGGTGAAATCCGCTCAGATGCTGGCCTATCCGGGCTTCTGCATCACTAAGGCCGGGCGCGCATTGTTGGCAGAAGTCGACCCGGCAGAAGCCAAGCGCAGCCACCAGATGGAAGGTATGGCAAACGACCCGATTGCGCTGATCAACGAAGGCCGCATCCACTATCGCGACATTCCACAGCAACAAAGCCTTGAGGACTGGAACGACTTCTGGTCGGAATACAAAAACGCCTAAGGGCGCGAGACGGGCGGCTGCGTGTTGGCCGCCCGATAAAAGGCAAGGACAACAGGCTTGAGCGCGCGCCGCAAAATTGACCTTTACGCCCTGACGTGGCGGCTTCCGATCATTCTATGGCAACTGGTCTTTTTTGTGGGGCCGGTGCTGTTCATGGTCGCGCTGTCGTTTTTCCTTGTCAAAAATTACCGAATGACCGAAGCGTTCGAGTTTGTGAACTGGCAACGCATGCTCACGCGCGGGTTCTTTTGGGACAGCTACTGGTACACGCTCTTTATCGCATCGCTCAGCGCTACGATCGCCATGCTGGTCGCTTTTCCCGCGGCATGGGCGCTGGCGTTTCGTGCATCTGACAATTTGCGGCGCTGGGCCGTGTTCTTGCTGATCATCCCGTTCTTCACGTCTTACCTCGTGCGGACGTTTTCGTGGTACGTGATCCTTGCCGAAAGCGGCGTTCTGAACGCCATGCTGGGGTATATTGGGCTGGGGCCGTTCCGCATGCTCAATACGCATTTCGGCACAGTCGTGGGGTATCTGACACTGACTCTGCCGCTGGCGGTCATCCTGCAAACCGTGACCATGGCCAACATCGACAAGACATTGATTGAGGCGGCGCGCAACCTTGGATGCAAACCATTGGCGACGATCTGGCGGGTCGTTCTGCCGTTGTCGAAAACGGGGTTCATTGTTGCCGCGCTGTTCTGCTTTATCCTCGCCTTTGGAGACTTCGTTGCGCCGTTTTACCTTGGCGGGTCCCAAGAACCGACGCTGCCGATCCTGATTTTGGATACCACCAAATCGGGTCAGCAATGGCCACGCGCCGCTGTGGTGGCGATCATGATGATGCTGACCTTGTTCACTGTGGCCTTCACCGCGATTGCGCTGGCATATCGCAAGCCGAAAGGTGCGCGGTGATGCAGGGGCGCGGGCTGAATATCGTGCTTGGGCTGTATGTCGGCTTTATTTTTCTCTTCATCTTTTCGCCGATCTTTTTCAGCCTTGTCTTTTCGTTCAACTCGCAGCGGTTTCCAACGATCCCATTGGGAGAGTTTTCAACCGAATGGTATCGGAGAATTTTGAGCGATCCTGACATCTGGCAAGCGGTGCGCAATTCGGTGATCGTATCGTCAAGCACCGCCGTCTTGGCAACCACGCTTGGCTTCTGCACAGCCTACACGGATTTCCGCTACAACTTCCGCTTCAAGGGCCCCTACCTCGCGCTGATCCTTTTGCCCCCAACCATTCCGCTGATCATCATGGCGTTGGCGATGTTGGCGTGGCTGTCGCGGCTAGGGCTATCGGGGCAGTTGTGGTCGATAATTCTTGCGCATTCCGTTTTGACTGCACCGTTTGCGATGGCGATCATTCGTTTGCGGCTGCACCAGATGGACCCGGATCTTGAAGCGGCGGCGTGGAACCTGGGTGGAAACGAATGGCAGGCGATGCGCCACGTGATTTTGCCGTTCTGCGCACCGGCAATTGTCTCGGCGCTGTGTCTGACCGCAGCGGTATCTTTTGACGAATTTGCCGTGGCCTGGTTCGTCTCTGGTCTGAACAAAACGGTGCCCATCGTGATCCTTGAGATTGTGCAGGGCAATATCGACCCGACGGTCAATGCAATCGGGACGTTCGTGTTCCTTACATCCATGACGCTGGTGGTCTTGGCGCAAGTCATTTTCATCAGTCGCCAGATCAAGAGCCATTCCTGACATGACAGACCCCCTCGTCACTTTTCGCAATGTCGAAAAACATTTTGATGATTTCGTGGCTGTTCGGGACATGACGCTCGACATTCATGAGGGTGAGTTTCTTGCCATCATGGGGTCGTCCGGCTGTGGCAAAACGACGACCTTGCGCATGTTGGCGGGGTTGGAATCGCCAACATCTGGCGAGATCCGCATCGGCGGGCGTCTGATGAATGATGTCAAACCACACGAGCGGGACACACCGCTGGTCTGGCAATCCCTGGCGCTGTTTCCGTTTCTGACGGCACGCGAGAACGTTGAGTTCGGGTTAAAGATGCGCGGTGTCGAGGCGATCGAGCGAAAACGCCGGGCGCTTGACTGGCTGGAGCGCATGCAAATTGGTGAATTTGCGGAGCGCAATGTTGCGACGCTTTCTGGTGGGCAACGTCAACGGGTGGCACTTGCGCGGTCTTTGGTGATGGAGCCGCAGATGCTGCTGCTCGATGAGCCTTTGTCGGCGCTCGACGCAAATCTGGTGATCCGCATGCAGGGCGTTCTGACCCGACTGCAGAAGGAATTGGATATCACGTTTGTCTACGTGACCCATTCGCAGTCAGAGGCCTTTGCGATGGCCGACCGCGTGGTGATCATGAGCCAGGGCGACATCGCCCAGATCGGCGCGCCGAAAGACATCTACCGCGCGCCCGCAAACCGCTTCGTTGCGGAGTTTGTTGGGCGTAACAACATCCTGTCCGGCAAGGTCGCATCGAGCGACGCGC
>CAZCOX010000201.1:0-6177 GCA_964500115.1 uncultured Rhodobacterales bacterium | reverse complement strand
CCCGTGCCCATGATTAACATCATCGATGGCGAGGAACATGCCGACAACCAGATGGACATCGGGGAATTCATGATCATGCCGGTCGCCGCAGATAACATTCGCGACGCGGTGCGCATGGGCTCCGAAGTGTTCCACACACTCAAGAAAGAGCTGTCCGCTGCGGGTATGTCCACTGGCCTGGGCGACGAAGGTGGCTTTGCGCCCGAACTCGGCTCTACCCGCGATGCGCTTGATTTCATTCTGAAATCCATCGAAAAAGCCGGTTACAAACCGGGCGAGGACATGTACCTCGCCCTCGATTGCGCGGCAACCGAGTACTACAAAGACGGCCAATACGTGCTGTCTGGCGAAGGCAAAAAGCTGACGTCCGAAGAAAACGTCGCCTACCTCTCGGCACTGGTCAGCGACTACCCCATCATCTCCATCGAAGACGGCATGTCCGAAGACGATTGGGACGGTTGGGTCGCCCTCAACAAAGCCATCGGCGACAAGGTGCAGCTTGTGGGCGACGACCTTTTCGTGACCAACCCGGCCCGCCTTGCCATGGGGATCGAACGCGGTGCGGCAAACTCCATGCTGGTCAAGGTGAACCAGATCGGCTCACTGACAGAGACACTGAAGGCAGTGGAAATGGCCCACCGTGCACGCATGACGAACGTCATGTCCCACCGCTCGGGCGAGACGGAGGATGCCACCATCGCCGACCTCGCGGTTGCTACAAACTGCGGCCAGATCAAAACCGGGTCGCTGGCGCGCTCGGACCGGTTGGCAAAGTACAACCAACTGATCCGTATTGAGGAAATGCTGGGTGAGACGGCGGAATACGCAGGCCGGTCCATCCTGAAATCGTAATTTCGAATTTTCCTTCGGAAAATCCGACAGGCCGGGCGCTGCGCGCCCGGTTTTTTGTGCATATATGCAAAAAGAAGAAAGGCTGGCGCGCTTTAACTTCCCGCGTTCTCCTCCTGGTAGACACCTTGCTCTTTCAGCGCGTCTATAACTTCAACCGGCATGTATTCTTCATCATGTTTGGCCAAAATCTCGGAGGCTTCGAATACCCCGTCGATCAGACGCCCTGTGCCGACCATGCCTTCGTTCTCCGAAAACAAGTCTGGCAACACGCCCGTATAGACGACTGGCACGGTTGCGCCACCGTCCGTGACGCTAAAGCTCACCGACGATCCCTGCCCGCGCACAATGGACCCTTCGGTCACGAGACCGCCAATCCGGAACACCTCATTCGGTGCCGGCGGTTCGGCAACCACCTGGCTTGGGGAGCGGAAGAAATTGATACCGTCGCGCATGCCATAGCCGATCAGTGCCGTCGACAGGATCAGCGCCACAACCGTCAGCGCAATCACCTGAATGCGACGTTGTTTCTTAAGCGATTTCAGCGCCATGGCGACCTCTCCCCTACGCGTTTCCGGGAATATAGGCACAAAACCCTTCCGAGAAAACTGCGGAAGACCAAAATGCCGCGCCCACGCGTCACTTTCCTCTTGCCAAAAATACCGCGGGGGTGAGGCCCAACGGGCCGAGGGGGCAGCGCCCCCTCCCACGGCGACGGGCGCAGCCCGGCGCAAATACTCAAGGAAAACAGGGTGCGAGCATCAATCCGGTCGTCTCTTCAACGCCCAACATCAGGTTCGCATTCTGCAGCGCTTGCCCTGACGATCCTTTCGTCAAATTATCAAGGGCAGCAACCACAATCGCACGGCCCGGAATCCGGTCACCGGTCACACCGATATGACAGTAATTCGACCCGCGCACATGGTGGGTCGAAGGCGTTTCGCCGAATGGCAAGACCTCAATGAACGGCTCATCCGCATAGGCGTTTTGCAACGCGGCATAAACCGCCCGAGCATCACCGCTCACATATCCCGTCGCAAGGATGCCCCGGTTCGCCGGGATCAGATGCGGCGTGAACTGGATGCGCACCTCTTCGCCCGCCAAGGCGCTGAATTCCTGATCAAATTCGCCAAGGTGCCGATGGGTCCCACCCACGGCATAGGCGTTGGTGCCCTCGGACAACTCCGCGTGAAGCAGGTTCTCCTTCAGCGACCGCCCCGCGCCGGACACTGCGCATTTGAGGTCGAGAATGATGTCCGTCAGACCAATCACCCGATCGGCAATCAAAGGCCGCAACATGTATTGCCCCGTGGCCGCGTTACAGCCGGTCCCTGCCACCAGCCGCGCCTCGCGGATCGCGTCACGGTAAAATTCGGTCAGCCCGTAAACGGCCTCGCCCTGCATCTCAACCGCGCTGTGCGGATTGCCGTACCATTTTGCGTAAGCCTCCGGATCACGCAGCCGGAAATCGGCCGACAGATCGACGATCTTCAGCGACTTCGGCAGTTTCGAGATCACCTCCTGGCTGGTCTTATGCGGCAACGCGCAAAAACACAGGTCGATCTGCGAGAAATCAATCTGCTCCCATGACACAAGCTCCGGCAGGTCCAGATGGCGCAGAAACGGAAAGACTTGGGCCACGCTCTGCCCGGCTTTGGAGTTGGCTGCGAGTGCCTTGATGTCCATCTCGGGATGGGTGGCAATGAGGCGCATCAGCTCGGCTCCGGTATAGCCGCTGGCACCGATTATGGCGATCGAATGGGTCATGGGACGTCCTGGAATAAGAAAACGGGAAATATGTCAGCCACGTAACAAGCCGAACGGGCGCGCAGCGTTGCTGGTCGCGCCAGAGGCTCGGTCATCGTCGGACGAAGGGGTTTACTGCCGTGGTCATCATCGTTTCCTTTTCTGCCCTGCGTCTATACCTGAAATCCGAGCCGGGCAACCTTTGACGGAACTTGCCAAAGTCTTGCAAGTGACAAAAAAGATGCTTCGCTGCGGCCCGCAGGCGGCTGAACAGACAACATCCAAACCACCGCGGCACCTGCGACTGAACACCGGCTGCCATTTGACGGCTCCTGCAGCGTGTCTCGCCCAAAGAGTGTTCTTATCCGCCCCAAAAAGACCGCCATGATCGCGCGCGCAAACGCGAGCTGAATTGCCCCGTCAGGCCGCTTCAAACGTGATCTGGCGCCGCAGAAACTGCGTCGCGTGATCAGAGACTTTCTTGGGGTCGCCCGTGGTCAGGAACATCGATTGACCACCTGCGCCATGCATATTCGGGTGACGCTCCAGATAGTCAGCCAATGCGTCTGCAACGAGGCTTGCCTGGCTATAGACCTTTACATCCGCGCCCAGCGCATCCTGAAAAACCTCCTGCATAAGGGGGTAATGCGTGCAGCCGAGAATGGCCGCTTCCGGGTCGGGCATCTTGCGCTTGAGCGCATCAACGTGTGACCGCACCAGCGCTTCGGCAAGGATCATGTCGCCCTCTTCCATAGCATCCACCAGTCCGCCGCAGGCCTGCGCCTCCACATCCACGCCAATCGCCCGGAACGCCAGTTCCCGCTGAAACGCGCGGCTGCGCACAGTGGCCGGTGTCGCAAATAGCGCCACGTGCTGCACCGCAACCTCGCGAGGCGGAGAATTGTCGCCCCATTGCCGTTCGGTCAGCGCCTCAATGAGCGGCACAAACACGCCCAACACACGCTTGTCGGTCGGGATCCACCGCTCCTGCATCCGCCGCAAAGCCGCGGCCGAGGCCGTGTTGCAGGCCAGGATCACAAGATCGCACCCGGCGTCCCAGAGCCGTTCGGTCGCGGCACAGGTCAGATTGTAGACGTCATCTGCATCGCGCACGCCATAAGGTGCGTGGGAATTGTCGCCGAAATACACGAAGGGCACATCCGGAAGCCGCTTTGACACCGCATCCAATACGGTCAAACCACCCAACCCGCTGTCAAAAACGCCTACTGCCATGGCTGCGATCCCTGCCCCAACCGGGCCTATCGGGCCGCCCGGAAGTTTTTGTCGAACTCATACCCGTAATCCAAACACGGATAGGGTGTTGGCGATAACCCATACGTGGCTTCGCGCAGAAAATCCATGAGCTGGCGCGCGTCTTTTTGGCGTGTGGCAATCTCGTGTGCGGGGATCGGCGTGCCAATCGCGACCCGCACCGGTGTATCGACCCGGGTGCGGAATTCATTGATCAGCAGACCCACCCGCAAATTCGCGTGCAGATGGCTGGCCAATTGGAACAAACGGCTGGTGTGACCCTCGAAATAGACAGGCAAAACGGTTGCGTTCGATTTCGCGATCATACGCGCCGTGAAGGATCGCCAACCGGGGTCCATCGGGGTGGCAAACGGCTTGGCCGCGGTCGAGACGGTGCCACCGGGAAAGACGCCCACGCAGCCACCGTCTGCGAGATAGGATAAAGCGGCTTTCCGGGTGGCAAGGTTCTGGGCGGTCGCCTCTTTCGTGGCATCGAACCGGATCGGCAGGATCACCCGGTTCAGGTCAGCGGCCTTGCAAAACACCTGATGCGCCAGAACCCGGAAATCGCCGCGCGTTTTCGACAGGATATGGCCCAGGATAAGCCCGTCCAGAATGCCGTAGGGGTGGTTTGCAATAACAATCAACGGCCCGCTGCTTGGAATCTGGCCAAGATCGCCGCGCACGATGTCGAGGCTCAGACCGTAGCGTTCGACCATCACCTCCCAGAAATCCCGTCCCTGCGCCACGTCCCGCTCATACCCCGCCGCCCGTTTGATCAGACCAAGACGCCCCGTTGCGTTTTCGATCAAGCGGATCATGGCGCTGCCCGGTGCAGACTGCGCGGCGTGCGCGTAGGTGATGTCTCGGGTCGCGTTTCGCGGTGAAAGGGCTGGCACGGGGTCGGCTCCGTCATCTTGCATTGACACCAGTTACAGCACCTGCCCCGAGATCGTAACACCCGCATGACGCGCCAAGCCGGTTCGAACCGGCTTGGAAGCGCGTTCGAACGCGCTTACTCCGCCGCCTGTTGCAACCCGGCGCCGCCAGACCGCAGAACCGCCAGCAACTCTTCGCGCCGCTTTGCCGCTTTGCGCTCGTTCGCTTCTTTGACTGGCCCGAACCCTCTGATTTGCAACGGCAATTCCGCCAAGGCAATCAGCGCATCCTTGGTCTCCGGCGTGGCTTTCGAAAGCCACGCGCCCATGTCAGTCTCGTATTGCTTGATCAACGCGCGCTCCATGCGCCGTTCTGCTGTCCGGCCAAAGGGGTCAAACGGCGTCCCACGCAGCGCTTTCAGCCGTGCCAGCATGTGGAACCCTCGCATCATGCCGGGCCCATATTCCTTCTTCACCGGGCGACCGTCTGGGCCGTCTCTTGCCAGCATCGGCGGAGCCAGGTGGAACTTCATCGTGAAATCGCCATCAAACTGCGCCCGCGCCTTGGCTTCGGTTTCAAGGTGCAACCGCGCCACTTCGTACTCGTCCTTGTATGCCAGAAGCTTGTGATACCCCTTGGCCACCGCCTCTTTCAGTGCGGGGTCCGACACCTGATCGACCAGTTTTTGAAAACGCTTCGCGTAGCGCTTGCTTTGATATTTTACCAAATGGTCAAATCTGTAGGCGATCTTGTCATCCAGCGACTTTGGCAGCGCAATCACCTTTGGCGCACTCAACCGCGCGGCTTCTTCCGGATGCAGGACAGCCCAACGCCCGATCTGGAAGGCACGGATGTTTTTTTCGGCCGCTGCACCGTTCAGAGTAATGGCATCCGTGATCGCGCCTTCGGTCAACGGCACCAACCCCTTTTGCCAGGCCGCCCCAAGGATCATCATGTTCGAGAATATCGAATCCCCCAGCACAGTCTTGGCCAGCTCAGACGCGTCAAAGAGATCAAGCTTATCTTGAAGTCGCGCTTCAAGAGACAGCTGTAACCGGTCAGACGGCAACGCAAATTCCGTATCGCGCGTGAAGTCGCCCGTGATGATCTCATGGCTGTTCACAACCGCGCCGGTGCGCCCGGTGCGCATCAAACCCAACGTTTTGGCCCCGGCGCTCACCACCAAATCGCCGCCGATCAGGGCGTCCATTTCACCAGTGGCAACACGGATCGCGCTGATATCTTCGGGGCGGTTGGCCAGTCGCAGGTGGATGTGCACCGCGCCGCCCTTTTGGGCAAGCCCCGCCATCTCCATCATGCCGGCACCTTTGCCGTCGATCTGCGCGGCCTGCGCCATCACTGCGCCAATGGTCACGACCCCCGTGCCACCCACACCTGTGACAACCATATTCCAGGTCCCGTCAATCGCAGGCAGCTCCGGCTCCGGCAGGT
>CAZCOX010000200.1:0-6234 GCA_964500115.1 uncultured Rhodobacterales bacterium | reverse complement strand
GGCAATCCAGCGGGTGGTTGATGAGCAGGAACTCCATCACCCCTTCGCGGGCCTTTTTGACCATAGGCGAGTTGGTTTTCACAACCGGTGGCTGACCTTCCGGACCGGGGCGCAGGTCTTTAACCTGCATCGCACAGCTTGCCGCCGGTTTAGGTGGTCCGCCCACAACCTCGACAAGGCACATCCGGCAGTTCCCGGCGATGGACAAACGCTCATGATAACAGAAGCGTGGCACCTCGATCCCGGCCTGTTCACAAGCCTGGATCAGCGTCAAAGCGCCTTCCACTTCAATCTCGTTGTCATCAATGATGATCTTGCGCAAGTCAGACATGCCCGAGCCCTTTGTTCCCAGTTGGCTGGCGCAGTCACCCCCGAGGCGAACGGGCGATCGGCTGCAGTCGCCGCGTCATAGCGCGGTTGGTTCCAATAGGCCAGATGTTAGGGGAAAAAGAAAAGGGAAATATCGCCACAGGGGTTGAATTTAGCAGTCCAAACCCTGTCAGCCCAAAATGCTTACGTTACCGCTAACGCAAAAGCCGCCCGATCTGCGTCTGCGCTGCGATTTCAGACTCCCCAAACCGGCACAAGGCCGCCGTGCTTCCCAGCGGCACACCCTTTGATTTCAGGTAGCCTTCGGCCTTCGCACGCATGCGCTTTTTCTCGGATTTTGAGGTGACGTAGTCTTCGACCTCTTCTTCGGTATATCCGCGTTCCAGGGCCAGCGACTTCAACGAATTGATCGTCGTGTATGCCCGGACCAGACGTGCATTGATCCCGTCGCAGGATTTACGGATCTCGTCAGCAATGGCGACGGCCATCACAACGTCATCAATCTCCGCCACGTCGCGCAGAGGCGGTTTGGCGGAAGCCGATGTCGAAATAATCAAAGTTGCGGCGAGCGCAGTCAAAATGAGTCGCATGGTTCGTCCGAAGCGAGAATATATCGTTAATATGGGGGACCGGCTGGCGGATATTCAATAACACGCCATTCAGAATGTGCTTTTCAGCGGCTTATGGCTCAATACACCGACCGGACAGAATGACATTGTCGTCCTCGATCACAAGGGCCGAATCTTCAACATCCGGGCCATTGATCCATTCGACATCAGACGATCCAAGGTATTCGATGCAGTGGCGCACAACCTGGTAGGCGGCGGCTTGCCGTGCGCCTTCCAGACTGGCCGAGGCCGGACCGCCGCGTGCAACAAAGGATGCGCGGTCCCCACGTTCGGATGACAGCCCGCCCGTGAACCCAGCGCCTTCGTAGACGATGGTGTTGTGCGCACCGTCACCACAAGCCGAAAGCGCAACCAAAACCGTTCCTGCCCAAACCTGCTTTTTCATGGCCTGTCCTTTTCGCGAAGCCTTATGGGCGCACAATGCGCTTAGTCGGCCTCCGCTTGCAAGCCCCGCTGCCATTTGGGCGCGCGAACGTTTAAGCCAAAAGCAAAAAGGCGCTTCGAAGCGCCTTATTCAAAGGCCGTTCCAACGGCCTTGGCGACGCGGTTTCGAAACCGCGTCAGCAAGCGCGTTCGAACGCGCTTACTCCGCCGCGATGGCGCTGACCTTGCCCGTTTTCTGTGCCTTGATCCGGTCCTCGATCTCGTCCCGGAAGTTGCGGATCAGACCCTGAATAGGCCAGGCCGCCGCATCGCCAAGCGCGCAGATCGTGTGACCTTCCACCTGTTTGGTGACGTCAAACAGCATGTCGATTTCCTCGACCTCGGCCTCGCCGCGCACCAGGCGATCCATAACGCGCATCATCCAGCCGGTGCCTTCACGGCACGGCGTGCACTGACCACAGCTTTCGTGTTTGTAAAACGCCGACAACCGCCAGATCGCTTTGATGATATCAGTGGACTGATCCATCACAATCACCGCAGCCGTGCCCAGACCCGATCCCAACTCACCACGCAGGTAGTCGAAATCCATGATCGCGTCCTTCATCTTTTCCCCGCGAACGCAGGGCACCGACGACCCACCCGGGATCACAGCCTTGAGGTTGCCCCAGCCGCCCCGAATGCCGCCACAATGCTTTTCGATCAGTTCCTCGAACGAAATCGACATCGCCTCTTCCACCACACACGGGTTGTTCACGTGGCCCGAGATCGCAAAAAGCTTGGTGCCCGCGTTGTTTTGGCGACCAAAGCCCGAAAACCATTCGGCCCCGCGCCGAAGGATCGTGGGCACAACAGCGATGGACTCCACATTGTTCACTGTGGTCGGGCAGCCGTACAAACCCGCGCCCGCCGGAAACGGCGGCTTCATGCGCGGCATGCCTTTTTTGCCCTCAAGGCTTTCCAGCAACGCCGTTTCTTCACCGCAGATATAGGCACCCGCACCATGGTGCAGATAAAGATCGAAATCCCAGCCAGACCCGGCAGCATTTTTGCCGATCAGACCCGCATCATATGCCTCATCAATCGCGTTCTGCAGCGCCTCTTTCTCGCGGATATATTCGCCGCGGATGTAGATGTAGCAGGCATGCGCTTGCATCGCGAAAGATGCGATCAGGCAACCTTCGATCAGTGTGTGCGGATCATGACGCATGATCTCGCGGTCCTTGCAGGTGCCTGGCTCGGATTCGTCGGCGTTCACAACTAGATAGCTGGGGCGTCCATCGCTTTCCTTGGGCATGAATGACCACTTGAGACCCGTCGGGAAACCCGCACCGCCGCGCCCGCGCAGACCGGATTGCTTCATCTCGTCAATAATCCAGTCACGCCCCTTTTGGATCAGTCCTGCCGTGCCATCCCAATGGCCGCGCGCCTGCGCGCCCTTCAGGGTGCGCTCGTGCATTCCGTAGATGTTGGTAAAGATGCGGTCCTGATCCTGCAGCATCACTCAATCCTTGTCAGTCTGGCGCGACCGCCAGAGTTTATATGTCATCCAAAGCCCTGCCCCGAACCCCGCCAACGCGGCAAGGTCAAAGAGGGCGCGGGTCCGTTGGCTCCAGCCGTATTCAGACCCGATTGCTGTGACCAAAATCCAGAAGAGGCCAACACCGGCAACAAAGAGGGCAATGCGCCGCCCTGTGCGGGCCTCATCCGAGTTTCGATCCATGTGGTCGATCCGACCTCCGTCAGTACACGTCACCATCGTCGACACGTTTCGAGAATTCCGTGTCTCCACCAGAGGCGAGGATTTTGGCCTGTTCGACCCAGTTGTCACGGCTCACACGACCTTTGAACCCTTCAAGGTTGGCGTTCACCCATGCCACTTCGTCATCGGTCCAGTTGGCGATCTGGTCGAAGTGGTAGAAACCCATGGAGTGCAAGAGTTGCTCAAGCTTCGGCCCCACGCCTTTGATTTCCTTAAGGTTATCTGGCCCACCTTCGCGCGCTTCCGTCAGAGTTGCAGGCTTGGCACCTTCGCCACTGCCTTCCAGCTTGCCGTCACCATCATAATCGGGCGTGCTGGTGTCCTCGGCGGGTTTCGCCTCTGCCTTCCCGTCGCCTTCATATTTCCACTCACCTTTGCGCGCGGCGAGCTCCTCCTGCCCCGCAAGCGGTGCAGACGGCTTGACCACTGACCCGCTGTCGTCCGAGCTTTCGGCTTTTGCAGCAGGCGCAGGTGCTGGCTCCGCGACAGGTGCAGCTTCTTCTTTTGCAGTTTCCGCCGTTGCGGCAGCGGTCGGCTCGGCAGCGGCACTTGCCGTGCTGGAAGAAGACGCCGCAGCTCCATCAATATTTCCGGCCCCACGCGGTGCAGGCAGATCGCGGCAGAAAATCCAGTTAAAGAGCAGGCCCAAAATCGCAAACGCGATAGCGCCCATAAAGACCGCGCCGATAAAGCCCCAATCGCCGATCACCAGTAACAATATGACCAGCAACAGACCGACACCGGCGGCAAGCGCCCAAGACCCCAGCGGGCAGCTCATCCCTGAATTCTGTTGTTGCATGCGTACTCTCCCTGTCCTTTTACAGGCCCCTACTTATCGTAGACGCCGCCTTTTTCGACACGGGAAGAAAACTCTGTCTGTCCCCCTGACGCAAGAGTCTTGGCCTGCTCGACCCAATTATCGCGCGTCACGCGGCCTTTGAAGCCTTGCAAATTGGCGTCAACCCAGGCGACTTCATCCGCCGTCCAGGCCGCGATCTGGTCAAAATGATAGAAACCCAGAGCGTTGCACAGTTTTTCAAGCTTTGGACCAACCCCCTTGATCTGCTTGAGGTCATCCGCCCCACCGTCGCGCGCCGCCTCAAGCGTCGCAGGCTTTGTGCCCACATCCGCAGCCTCTGGCGCAGAGGTCTCAGCCTTAGCCGCAGGTGCCGGCTTGGCTTTGGGCGCAGACTTTTGCGTATGCGCAACCGGCGGGCGGCTGTCATTCGCAGGCATATCCGCCTGCGGCCGCGCGCCCGCATCCCCCCACGGCGCGACCAACGGCACTTCAGTGCCATCAATGCGCTTGATGGTGTCGCCAATATTCGTCGCCAGTTGGACAGAAGCGTTATACTGATGCTTGCCGCTGTCAAAATCGGTCAGGCTGGTCAAACCCGATTTCGGCTCAGCAGCGTAGCGCCCGTTCTGCGGGCCGGGAATCGGCACCTTGCCGGCCACGATCTCATCGAGTATCTCGCCGAACCGCTCGGCGGTCAGGTCTTCGTAGTAATCCTTGCCAATCTGCGCCATCGGCGCGTTGGCACAAGCGCCAAGGCATTCAACCTCTTCCCACGTCAGCTTGCCATCAGCCGACAGCGTGTGCGGCCGCGCAGCAATCTTTTCTTTGCAGACTGCAACAAGGTCTTCCGCGCCGCAGATCATGCAGGACGTGGTGCCACAAATCTGGATATGAGCAACAGAACCAACGGGGTGTAACTGGAACATAAAGTAGAACGACGCCACTTCGAGCACGCGCATATAGGCCATGCCCAGCATTTCGGCCACGGCTTCAATCGCCGGGCGGGTCAACCACCCTTCCTGTTCTTGCGCGCGCCACAACAGCGGTATGACCGCGCTGGCCTGTCGACCCTCGGGATACTTCGTGATCTGCGCCTCCGCCCACGCCAGATTGTCTGACGTGAAAGCAAAGCTTGCGGGTTGTTCGGAATGAAGGCGTCGTAACATGGGTCTTCCTATTGCGTCAGCACGCAGAGATAGCAGTGGTCACATTTTCCGATATGACCGTGTTTCGGATCATGCTGCAGGTGCGCAATCACCTGTAATCAAACGGATGCCGCCGTTTTCAAGCTGCACCGCTTCTTCGGTGGCAAGGCGAAACTGCGCGGTTTGCAGAACCTGATCGCGGGTCAGGCCGGTTTGCAGTTCAACTGGCAAATAATCGCTTTCGCCGACAAGGTCACAACCGATGGACACAACCGCCTCGTCGAAACTCACAAGGTCAGCCTGCGTCACGCCCTGTGGTGGTATCGCACAGGCCGCAACAAAACCTACAGCACCCAGCGCCGCACCAACTCGCATCATCTGTCGATCTCCCCAAACACGACATCCATGGTCCCGATGATCGCCGCAACGTCGGCAAGCTGATGCCCGCCCGCCACGTGATCCATCGCCTGCAGATGCAGGAACCCCGGCGCGCGCAGTTTTGCGCGGTAGGGTTTGTTGCTGCCGTCGGCCACCAGAAAGACACCGAACTCCCCTTTCGGCGCTTCAACGGCTGCATAAACCTCGCCCTCAGGCACGTGGAAGCCTTCGGTATACAGCTTGAAATGATGGATCAGCGCTTCCATTGAGGTCTTCATCTCGGACCGTTTCGGCGGTGTGATCTTGCCACGAGCCAGAACATCGCCCTGCCCTTCGGGTTCGCGCAGCTTGACGATGGCCTGCTTGATGATTTTCAGCGACTGGCGCATCTCTTCCATACGAACGAGGTAGCGATCGTAGCAGTCACCGTTCTTGCCAACGGGGATTTCGAAATCGAATTCGTTGTAGCACTCATACGGCTGCGCACGGCGCAAATCCCAGGCAAGGCCAGAGCCGCGCACCATCACACCAGAGAAACCCCAGTCGAGGATCTCTTCCTCGCTCACCACACCAATATCGGCGTTGCGCTGTTTAAAGATGCGGTTTTCGGTCAGCAGCCCGTCGATATCGGCAATCACAGCCGGGAATTCATCGGCCCACGTGTCGATGTCGTCGATCAGGTCTTCCGGCAGGTCCTGATGTACACCACCCGGTCGGAAATACGCGGCGTGCAGGCGCGCGCCGCAGGCGCGTTCGTAGAACACCATGAGCTTTTCGCGCTCTTCAAAGCCCCAGAGCGGCGGTGTCAGC
>CAZCOX010000199.1:0-6235 GCA_964500115.1 uncultured Rhodobacterales bacterium | reverse complement strand
GGGTCTTTGATCGGTTGCGCGTCGGTCAGTCGACGGCGGGGGACGGTGTTACTCCAAACCTGTTGCGTCGCACGATAACCCTGGCGGGTCATATGGGCGCGGTGCGGGTTCAGACGGTCATCTTCAAACGCCGGTTTGTAACCTTTGGGGATCTTGGGCAGCGTATCGCCCTGCGCGTCATAGACATGCTTCGGAACAATCCGTTGCTCCTGCACGACATGGCGTTTGGCGGTATATTTCTGGTTGGTGACCGTCCGGTTCGGGACAGATCGCACGGTGCGCTGCGGCGTGATCACAACAGGTGCTGCGACAGAGGCGGTGGCCACAGACCGGCGTACGGTGCTGGGGGTTTGCCCGCAGATCAACTGGCGGTCGCGATTGACGCGTGGCACCCAGTTGACGGCGCCGTCGACACCCGCGCGCACGTAGACGCAGCCCCGGCTGTCGACATATTGCGTGCCTTGGTAGCCTGCGGGCGGAAACTCAGCCGGTGGACCCACGTTGCGCAGGTTCTGCGCCGTTGCCGCCGTTGCCGAAACCATCACCACAGCCGCCAGCGCAGCCGCCGTCACTTTGAAAATATGCATTGCTCTGTCCCCACAGATGTGGAGCAAGACTGCCTGTCAGGTCTTTGAGTGTAAAGCGCTATTTGGTGCCGAACATGCGATCCCCGGCGTCGCCCAATCCGGGCACGATGTAGCCCAGTTCGTTGAGATGGCTGTCGAGCGCGGCTGTGACGATGGGCACGTCGGGATGCGCCTCTTTCATGCGGGCGACGCCTTCGGGGGCGGCGAGCAGGCAGAGGAAGATAATGTTCTTGGCACCTGCCTCTTTGATCATGTCGATGGCGGCGGCAGAGCTGTTGCCGGTGGCGAGCATGGGATCGACCACAATGGTCATGCGATCATCGAGTTGCGTGGGCACCTTGAAGTAATACTTCACCGGCTTGAGCGTTTCCTCGTCGCGGTAGAGGCCGACGAACCCGACGCGTGCGGCAGGGATGAGATCAAGAATGCCGTCGAGCAAACCGTTGCCTGCGCGGAGGATCGACACAAGCGCCAGCTTTTTGCCGTCAAGGACGGGCGCTTCCATCACCTCTAGCGGGGTTTCGATTTTTTGCGTTGTAAGCGGCAGGTCACGGGTAACTTCATAGGCCAGCAAGTGGCTGATTTCATGCAATAATTGGCGGAAGGATTTGGTCGAGGTGTCCTTGTCGCGCATCAGGCTGAGTTTGTGCTGAACAAGCGGATGATCCACGATTGTCAGGTGTTTGGTCATGTGCGCTCCAATTTCTTGAGCACGCGTTTGCGTGTCTCATCGTCACAAAAAGCCGCGTTGGCGGCGGTTTCATTTATCTCTGTGAAAACAGCCTCGTCCCAGCCAAAGGTGCGTGCGAGGTTGAGGTATTCGTCGCGCATCGTTGTGTGAAAGAACGGCGGGTCATCGGTTGAGACCGTCACCTTCACACCGCGTTCGCGCAGCTTTTCAATGGGATGTTTTGCAAGGCTCGGGTAAACCCCCAAGGTCACGTTGGAACCCGGGCAAACTTCGAGCGTAATCTCGTTCTCCACAAGCTTGTCCACAAGGGCCAGATCATTGATGGCATGCACCCCGTGGCCGATCCGTTCGACGCGCAGGTCGTTTACTGCGTCAGCCACCGATTGCGCGCCGCCCCATTCCCCCGCATGGGCGGTCAGGCGCAGCCCCGCTTCGCGTGCCATGTCAAAGCTGTAGACGAAGTCTTTGGGTTTGCCTTTCATTTCGTCGCCAGCGATACCGAAGCCAGTGATCCAGTCACCGGCAGTTTCGGCGGCACAAAGTGCTGCGGCTTTGGCGTTCTCCGGGCCGAAGTGGCGGATGCAGGTGACGACCCCGCGCAGGATGATCCCGTAGTCGCGTTCAGCCTCGTTTGCAGCTTCTTGAATGGCATGCAGATACTCGCGCCACGCGCCGACATCACTGCCGCCACAGAAGTCGGGGGACAGGAATGTTTCGCTGTAGATCACGTCGTTTGCAGCACTCTCCTCAAGCACAGCTTTCGTCAGGCGCGCGTAGTCTTCTGGCGTTTTCAGCACGCTTGTCGCGGCCTCATAGACGCTCAGAAAATGAACGAAGTCGCGGTACGCGTAACTACCATCGGCGTTGAACACGCCATTCAGGTTGACACCTTTTTCCTGCGCCATTCCCCTTATGAATGCGGGCGGTGCCGCGCCTTCGTGGTGGAGGTGCAATTCGACCTTGGGCAGTTTTGCGATGCGATCCAGTTGCTCTTCATCCATCACAGTAAACTCCGCCCTGAACCCTTTGCCTTAACACCCAAATGCGCCGCGATGGTTGCAGCAACGTCAACAAAACCGACATGCCCGATCTCACCCGTTCCGGCACCTGCGACAAGCACCGGCACCCGTTCACGGGTGTGATCGGTGCCGACCCATGTGGGGTCGTTGCCATGATCTGCGGTGATCAGCAACAGGTCATCTGGTTTGAGCCTCGGTAACAGCTTGCCAATTTCCACGTCGAACCATTCCAGTGCTCGGGCATAGCCCGACACATCGCGCCTGTGGCCATATTTGCTGTCGAACTCGACGAAATTGGCAAAGATCAGCGCCCCGTCGGGTGCCGTATCGATCTGGGTTTCCAGATGCTGCATCAGGTCGGCATCCGCGCCTTTATGCACTTCATCAATGCCGGACATCGAAAAGATGTCGCCGATTTTGCCAATGGCGATCACGGGTTGGCCCGCGTCCTGCACCCAGTTGGTGAGCACCGGAGCCGGGGGCGCGATGGCGTAGTCTTTCCGATTTGTGGTGCGTTCAAAGTTACCTTCGCTGCCGATGAACGGTCGGGCGATAACGCGACCAATGCGGCGGTCGTGCAGCATTGGCGCAAGGTCGGCGCAGAGCTTCAGCAGGCGGTCGAGGCCAAACACCTCTTCATGCGCAGCGATCTGCAGAACGCTGTCGGCAGAGGTGTAGCAGATCGGCCAGCCGGTTTTCAGATGATCGGCGCCGAATGCCTCGATCACTTTGATGCCGTTGCTGTGGCAGTTGCCGTAAATGCCGTCTGTGCCAGCCAGTTCCTTGATCTTTTGAGTGACGTCGTCGGGGAAGGACGGCGTGGTGTTCGGCAGATACGTCCAGTCCCAGGGCACGGGGCACCCGGCGAGTTCCCAGTGCCCTGATGGTGTGTCCTTGCCGGGCGAAACCTCCGTGGCGGCGGCCCATCTGCCGGTTGGCGTGGCTGTGAGGCCCGGCGCCGTTTCCCCGCAAGCCAGTTTTACCGCCGCGCCAAGGCCCAGCGCATCAAGCGTTGGCAGACGGAGTGGGCCTGACCTGCCCTCCTCCGCCCGGCCATCCGCGCAGGCCTGTGCGATGTGCAGGACGGTGTTGGCACCTGTGTCGGGCACGCCGTCATTAAAGAATTCGCCCGCATCCGGCGCGCCGCCGATGCCGACGGAGTCCATCACGATCAGAAAGGCGCGGCTCATGTGATAGTCTCCAATACCAGATTGGGTGTGGGTGCTTGGCCGCCGATGGTGATGGCGGATTGAACGGCCTGCACCGCTGCATCGGCCTGCGCCTCGCGTGCGGCGTGTACGCGGGCCAGTGGCTGGCCTTTGGTCACGGTGTCGCCCAGCGCTACCACGTCGCTTAGGCCAACCGCCGGGTTCACGATATCGCTTTCCACCTGCCGCCCGCCGCCCAGCGCCACAACGGCAAGGCCCAGCGCCTCGCCTTGAATCGCGCTGATTGTGCCGGTCGCAGGCGCGGGCACTTCGCGGATGACCGGGGCCTCGGGCAAGAAGCGTGTCCAGTCTTCGACAAAGCGCACAGGCCCGCCCATGGCGTAGACCATTGCGCCGAACTTTTCTGCGGCTTGGCCCGACGTGAGCGCGGTTTCGATCTTGCTTGCCCCGTCCTCGATCCCGGCTTGGGCAAGCGATGCGCCGCCCAATTCCACCGTCAGTTCGGCAAGCCGCCCGGAGGTCGCGCCGGTCAGCACGCGCATGACCTCGATGACTTCGAGCGCGTTGCCAAGGCTAGGCGCCAGGGGTTGCGACATATCGGTGATCAGCGCGGAGGTTGGGCAGCCTGCAGCGTTGGCAGTCTCAACGAGCGCTTGCGCCAGTGCCTTGGCATCCTCAGCGGATTTCATAAACGCGCCAGAGCCGCATTTTACGTCGAGCACCAGCCCTTCAAGCCCCGCCGCCAGTTTCTTGGACAGGATCGAGGCGGTGATCAGATCAAGGCTTTCGACGGTCGCGGTCACGTCGCGGATCGCGTAGAGGCGTTTGTCGGCGGGCGCGATGTCGGCGCTGGCGCTGACGATGGCACAACCAACGTCGCCCACGATCTGGCGAAACCGGTCTTCGCTGAGCGCGGTGCTAAGGCCCGGGATCGATTCCATCTTGTCGAGTGTGCCACCGGTATGGCCGAGCCCACGACCAGAGATCATCGGGACGTAAACCCCGCAGGCTGCAAGTGCGGGGGCCAGCACGAGGCTGACGCAATCCCCTACCCCGCCCGTGGAATGCTTGTCGAGCACGGGCGCGTCGAGGTTCCATTGCATGACATGGCCGCTGTCGCGCATGGCTTCAGTCAAGGCGGTGCGCCCTTGCTCGCCCAGGCCTGTCAGACAGACCCCCATCGCAAAGGCCCCGGCCTGTGCGTCGCTGACGGAACCATCGGCCAACCCCTGCGCAAACCACGCAAGCGCATCGGCGTCCGGCGTGCCGCCGGTGCGCAGCGTTGCAATGATCGCGCGGGCGTCCATCAGGCGCGGTCCATGTGGTCCGCCCCGAACGCGCCGGGCAAAAGGTCGCCAACGGTGGTGTGCTTTTCCGTGCCGTCCACTGTGGCCAGCGTCACGGGCACGTCTTTGCCTGCAAACTCCGCCAGTTTTTGGCGGCACCCTCCGCAGGGTGGCACAGGGTCCGGGCTGTCGGCGATCACGTATGCCTCCACCACCTCGCGGTCGCCCTGCGCCACCATCGCGGCGATCGCGCCCGCTTCGGCGCAGGTGCCTTCGGGGTAGGCCACGTTTTCGACGTTGCATCCTGTGTAGACCGTGCCGGACGCCGTGCGGAGGGCCGCACCAACCTTGAAGTTTGAGTACGGCGCGTGCGCGTTTTCGCGGACGGCCAAAGCTGCTATTCTGAGATCCATGTATATGCCCGCGCGCTGTGGTGTGATCCGCATGATTGCGACTGTCGCGGGGCGATTGCAAGCATCTGAGCCGCTCCTGCCGCGTCAAGGCGCGCTCTTTTGCTCTGTGAAGAACTGGTTTACCCCTAAACCATTCTTGCGAGGGGTGAGACCATGTCAGACAATACCAACGAAACACTCAGACAGGCCGCCCTGTTTTATCACGAACACCCAAAGCCCGGTAAGCTTGAGATCAGGGCAACCAAACCGCTGGCCAACGGGCGCGACCTGGCACGGGCCTATAGCCCCGGCGTGGCCGAAGCCTGCCTTGAGATCAAGGAAAACGCAGCTGACGCCGCACGGTACACCGCGCGGGGCAATTTGGTGGCGGTGGTCTCAAACGGCACGGCGGTGCTGGGATTGGGCAATATCGGCGCGCTGGCCTCCAAGCCGGTGATGGAAGGCAAGGCGGTTCTGTTCAAGAAGTTCGCCAATATCGATTGTTTTGACATCGAAGTGGACGAAACCGACCCGGAAAAACTGGCCGATATCGTGTGCGCGCTGGAGCCGACATTCGGCGCGGTGAACCTCGAAGACATCAAAGCACCTGATTGCTTTGTCGTCGAAAAGCTATGCCGCGAGCGGATGAACATCCCGGTATTTCACGACGACCAGCACGGGACGGCGATTGTTGTGGGGGCAGCGGCGACCAATGCGTTACACGTTGCCAAGAAATCCTTTGCCGACATCAAGATCGTGTCGACCGGTGGTGGGGCTGCGGGGATTGCCTGCCTCAACATGCTGCTCAAGCTGGGGGTCAAACGCGAGAACGTGTGGCTCTGCGACATTCACGGGCTGGTCTATGAAGGCCGCGAAGAGGACATGAACCCGCAGAAATCCGAGTTCGCGCAGAAAAGCGATCTGCGGACACTGGATGATGTCATCGACGGTGCAGACCTGTTTCTTGGGCTGAGCGGGCCGAAGGTTCTGAAGCCCGAGATGGTCGCGCGGATGGCGGACAAGCCCATCATCTTTGCGCTGGCCAATGCGACGCCAGAGATTTTGCCCGAGGAAGTGCGCAAGGTCGCGCC
>CAZCOX010000198.1:0-6244 GCA_964500115.1 uncultured Rhodobacterales bacterium | reverse complement strand
AAGGACCTGATCCCCGATCTGACGCATTTCTATGCACAGCATGCCTCCATCATGCCCTGGCTGGAGACCAAGACGAACCGGCCCGCGAAAGAGTGGAAGCAATCGATCGAAGACCGCAGGAAACTCGACGGACTTTACGAGTGCGTGATGTGCGCCTCGTGCTCGACATCCTGTCCGTCCTATTGGTGGAATGGCGACCGGTATCTTGGGCCTGCGGCCTTGTTGCACGCCTATCGCTGGATCATTGACAGCCGGGACGAAGCCACGGGCGAACGGCTGGATGAGCTGGAGGACCCCTTCAAGCTCTATCGCTGTCACACGATCATGAATTGTGCCAAGACCTGCCCCAAAGGGTTGAACCCGGCCAAGGCGATTGCCGAGATCAAGAAGATGATGGTGGAACGCCACGTTTGAATGTGTCGGGTCGCCTGCGGCGACCCGATGTGGTTGGGGGCTCTGCCCCCGCGCCTTTGGCGCTCCCCCGAGGGTATTTTTGAACCAGAGAAGCAAGGGCGAGGTGCGTTGTTCACATGCCGGTTCTCTTGATCGTCTTGCTGCTGGGGGTATTGGGCTATCTGTATTGGCGTCGCAAGACGACGACTTTGACGCGGAATTGCAGGTGGCGACGGATGGCTGCCGGGCGGTGGCGCTGTGCGTTTTGCGGGGCGGAAACAGCTGCCGAGACTAGCCCGATTGTGTGTTTGCGCAACACCGATCCGGGCGGTTGAAAAAACGCGTCCGTCGAAAAGATTTTGCTTGCGTCGACTCGCTTTTGGGCGCAATGGCCGCATCAGACGCCAACGCACGCACCTCTGGCGAGGTGAGGGTCATCCCACGCGGTTAAGTAGCGACGGTAACGTCTCCTTTTGGAAGTGAGCGGTCATATATGGCCGGGTCTGATGGAGATGACCATGAACGCATTTGTCGCCGGGCCTTTTGCCCGTGAAGCGCAGTCTGTATCCCGTGCAGAGGCGTATATCCTGAGCAATAAATTCGAGCGGCCAACACTGGTGATCGACACAGATGTCGTTGCGCAGCGCTATGCGGCGTTGGCGCAGGGACTGGGCCGTGCGCATATTCACTTTGCGGTCAAAGCGAACCCAGCGCCTGCTATTTTGGAGCGTCTGGTTGCTTGCGGCAGCCATTTTGATGCGGCATCGCGTGCCGAAATCGAAATGTGCCTAGCCGCTGGTGCAGCACCTTCGGCGATTTCCTTTGGCAACACCATCAAGAAACCGGCAGACATCGCGTGGGCTGCCGGGGTGGGCATCGACCTTTTTGCAGCAGATGCCGAAGAAGAACTGCACAAACTGGCGGCGCATGCCCCAGGCGCGCGCGTATACATTCGGTTGATCGTTGGGTCCCTGCAGGCTGACTGGCCGCTGTCGCGGAAATTTGGATGTGCGTTGGATCATGCCCCCGCATTGTTTGCGCTTGCAACAGAGCTTGGCTTGCGCCCGGTCGGGCTGTCGTTCCATGTGGGATCGCAGACCCGGCAGGCATCGATGTGGGCCGAGACCCTCGATCATGTGGCGGGTGTTTGGAACACGCTTATCGCGCAAGGGTTTGCCCCGAGCCTGCTGAATATTGGCGGCGGATTCCCGGCGTTCTATGGTCAGGCCGTCGACGCGCCGGAGCTGTATGCAGCCGAGGTCATGCGCCAGGTGCGTGCACGATTTGGCGCGTTCGTTGATGTCATGGCGGAACCGGGCCGCGGGCTTGTGGCCGAAGCGGGCGCCATTGCCGCCGAAGTGCTGCTTGTGTCGCGAAAATCGCCGATGGACCTGCACCGCTGGGTGTTTCTTGATATCGGCAAATTCTCGGGTCTTGCCGAGACGATGGATGAAGCCATTCGCTATCAGTTTATCACGAACCGTGATCACGAGCCGACGGCCCCTTGTATTCTTGCAGGACCGTCATGTGATAGCGCGGATGTGCTTTACGAAAAGCAGCCTGTTGCGCTGCCATTGGGCCTGCAAGCCGGGGATCGGATCGTGATCCGCAATTGTGGGGCCTACACCTCGACCTACGCGTCGGTCGGCTTCAATGGTTTCCCTCCGTTGGATGTCGTCACCTTGTAGCGAGTCGAGGCGGTCGGGCCAGTGCGGGGAGGCGCTGGCCCGACGCTTTTGGTGGGTTGCATCTTTCGTGCCGGTTGCGGAACCTGCGCGCGAAGGAGCCTTTGCATGACCCAAGCCCCACCTGATGCGGATGCGCGCCGTTCAGTCGCACCCGTGATCTGCTATCCCACTGACACGCTGCCGGTGCCGGATATGGCGCTTTATGCACAGGCATTGGCGACGGCGCATGTAGTGGACACGGCTGTTGCGCCGCCGCGCGATGCCTGCGCGTTTCGGGTGCCTGCCGGGGCATTTTTTCGGATCACAAGCGTTGAGGGCGCGCAGGTTGGGGACCTGAACCTTTGGAATGCGCATGATCTGTCTGAGCGGTTCTATTCAGGCAAGACACGCGCGCTGCATGGGACGCATGTGACCACGGGCGAGCGGCTTTGGTCGTCATTCCCCGCGATGCGGCCTATGGCGACGATCGTTGAGGATACGTTGGGTTGGTACGGAATCGATGAATTTGGTGGATCGGTGCATGACGTGATCGGGACACGGTGCGACCCGTATACCGGCAATTTGCTGGCCGGGTCGCAATATCACCATTGTTGTCATTCAAACCTGACGCGGGCTTTGGCGGATGCAACGGGGTTGAGTTTGTCGGAAGCGGAAGGTCACGTGCATGACGTTTTGAACGTTTTTATGTGCACGGGCTTCACCCGCGATACCGGGCAATATTTCATGAAGGCCAGCCCCGTGCGCCCCGGAGATCGCCTGACGTTTTTTGCGGAGATTGATTTACTGGGCGCGTTGTCGGCCTGTCCGGGTGGGGATTGTTCGGCAGAGCATTCGAGTGATGTGGCGGCGTGTTATCCATTGCAGGTGGATATCTTGGAACCGGAAGCAGGGGTGCTGGCAGAGTGGTCAAGTCCGCCGGTCAACGGATACAACCGTAGTCACGGGCGTTAATCATCAAGCGGGCTGCGGCCCTCGTGCGGGTGTGTGGCGAGGATCGTCCAATGCATCAAATAATGCAGCGCAAGCGGTCCCAGTGTTATCGCCACCACCCAATCCGTTGGGTTGCCGAATTTCGAGACCATTTCGTTGAGCAGGATCAGCGCCGTCATGCGGGCAATGTGCCAGTTGGCGGCGTTTCTGCGGCCTGTGTCCCATGTCTGCGCAAACCACGGGAGGTCCTTGGCGCCATTGCATAGCAGCGTCAGTCCGACAAAGACCGTGAGGTAGATCGCGATGGCGATCGTGAGGGCGGTCTGTGCAAGCTCGACCGACGGGAGCCAGATCACCGTGGCATAGCCTGCCATGTAAATTGCGAAAAGGCGACGTTCCGGGTTGGCCCAGCCCGCCGACGTCAGCCTATCAATGGTTTCGGGTAGCTTGACGAAAGTGACCGCCAAATGCCCGGCCATCATGCTGAGGACGGACACCAGCACACCCATTTCGAGGAATAAGAGCGTGCGTGAGGCCAACACCGTATAGCAGGCGAGTGTCACCGTTGCGAAGAGGACGAGCATCCGGGGCACCGGAACGCGGCTTGTCAGAAGGATGTATATGTCAATCAACCATAAGGGCATGGTGCCGTTCTGAACACAGAATACGGCACGAATGCGGATGCGATTGCGGCGTTTACGCGAAAGCTGCTGTCAGTGCGATATCGACCATGTCGCCAAAGCTGCGCTCGCGATCTTCGGATGGAAGCGCTTCGCCGGTTTGCAGGTGGTCGGATACAGTGAGCACGGCCAGCGCGCGTACGGAATGCCGCGCGGCGAGGTTGTAAAGCTCGGCTGCTTCCATCTCGACGCCCAGTATGCCGTGGCGGGTCATCTGTTCGTTCAGGTCGGGGCGTTCGTCGTAGAAGACATCTGACGAGTAGATACCGCCGACATGGGTTTTCACGCCCTTTGCGCTGGCGGCGTCTGCCGCGGCGCGTAGGAGGCCGTAATCGGCACAAGGCGCGAAGTTCAGTTCCTTGAAAATCCCGCGCGATGGTGTCGAGAGAGTGCTGGCTGTCATTGCCAAAATCACGTCGCGAATGCCGACTTGTGGTTGCATGCCACCGCATGAGCCGATCCGGATCAGGGTTTTGGCCCCGTAATCCCGGATCAATTCATTTGCGTAGATGGACAGGGATGGCATCCCCATACCAGAGCCTTGAATGGTGACGCGATGCCCGTTCCACGTGCCGGTGAACCCCAGCATGCCGCGGACCTCATTTACGAGCTGTGCGTCTTGCAGAAAGGTTTCTGCAGCCCATTTCGCGCGATAGGGATCACCCGGCATTAAGACCGTTTCGGCGATTTCCCCTGGCTCGGCTCCGATATGGATTGTCATTTAGATGGCCAGATCGTCGAGAGACTTACCGGATTCCAGAGCCGCATTCACCCAATTTGGTTTGCGGCCTTTGCCCGTCCAGGTTTGGTCTGCGTCTTCGGGATTGCGGTATTTCGCAACACCTTTGGTGCCTTTTTTACCAGCACCAGCCAGCAATTCATCAAGAGAAAAGCCGTATTCCTTGGCCGCGGATTCCGCTGCTTTTTTGGCTTCGGCCAAGCGGCGTGTTTCGATGGTTTTCAGTGCTTTTTCCGCATCCTTGATGAGCTTTTTTAGCTCGTCTTTGGACATGTCATTCAAATTGAGACTCATTGTCCCCTCCTTTTTTTGTTCCCCGCATTTTGGAATACGCTAAAGGAGGGGCGTGTCAATTGATGTATTGATTTTGCAATTTATGGGCGTAAATCCCGCACTTCATAGTTGTTAATTGACGCGGTTTCGCGTCATTTTTCAGTGGGTTAGCATCAGATTGCCGTGCGCCGTCGCTTGAGCATTGGTCAACCACATTGCAGTACAGCTAAGCAATTCCCGAATAACGATGCATTTCTTCTATTCGGCTGCAACCGCCTTGGGATCGGCGAGCGTTACGATATCCATCATAATCGCGTTCAATTCGAAATCCTTGGGTGTGTAGACTTTCGACACGCCCATGGCGCGCAAACGGTCTGCATCATCGTCAGGAATAATGCCGCCAACAATTACAGGGATATGGCCAAGTCCGGCCTCGCGCATTTTGCGCATCATGTCTTCGACAAGTGGGATATGGCTGCCGGATAGAATGGATAGTCCAACGACATGCACGTCATTGTCTTGGGCTGCCGCGACGATTTGATCGGGGGTCAGGCGGATGCCTTCGTAATCGATCTCCATCCCGCAATCGCGGGCGCGGAAGGCGATTTGTTCTGCACCGTTGGAATGGCCGTCTAGACCGGGTTTGCCGACCAGGAACTTGAGCCGACGGCCCAGTTTGTCGCTGACGGCATCAACCGCGTCGCGGATATCATCCAATCCTTCGGTTTTGTTCGAAACCGATTTCGAAACCCCCGTGGGGCCACGGTATTCGCCATAGACACCACGCATTTCACCGGCCCATTCACCGGTCGTGACGCCCGCTTTGGCGCAGGCAATAGACGCGGGCATTATGTTTTTGCCCTCGTTTGCGGCTGCCCGCAGATCGGCAAGTGCGGCTTTGACTTCGCCGTCATTTCTGTCGTCACGCCATGCGTTCAGGCGATCAATTTGTTCCTGTTCCACGGCCGGGTCGACCACCATAATGCCGCCATCTTCGGTTTGCAGCGGGCTGGGTTCGCCTTCGACCCATTTGTTGACGCCGACAACGATGGTTTCGTTTCGCTCGATCTTATTTAGGCGGTCTGCGTTTGAGTCGACCAAACGGCCCTTCATGTATTCGATTGAGCCAATTGCACCGCCCATACTGTCGAGGTTGGCAAGCTCCGCACGTGCACCTTCCTTAAGGGCTTCGACCTTGCGGTCGACCGCCGGATTTCCTTCAAACAGATCTTCGTATTCGAGCAGGTCGGTCTCATAGGCCAGGATCTGCTGCATCCGCATCGACCATTGCTGGTCCCACGGGCGGGGCAGGCCGAGCGCTTCGTTCCATGCAGGAAGCTGTACGGCGCGGGCTCGGGCTTTCTTGGAGAGCGTGACCGCCAGCATCTCGATCAGGATGCGGTAGACGTTGTTTTCCGGCTGCTGTTCGGTCAAGCCAAGTGAGTTCACTTGCACGCCATAGCGGAAGCGGCGGAATTTGGGGTTTTCGACGCCGTAGCGCTGTTCGAGGATTTCATCCCATAGATCCACGAAGGCGCGCA
>CAZCOX010000197.1:0-6273 GCA_964500115.1 uncultured Rhodobacterales bacterium | reverse complement strand
GCCCCCAGAATTTTCCTTCAAAGGAAAATCGAAGATGCGTCACGCATCTTCGCCCGCTCACCCCAATGCGTATCCCGCACCACGCACGGTGCGCAACGGATCGTCGCCGCCGCCTTGCGACAGGGATTTCCGCAAGCGCCCGATATGCACGTCGACCGTCCGCGTATCGACATAGATGTCGCGGCCCCAGACACGGTTCAAAAGCTGCTCGCGCGACCAGACCCGACCGGGTTTTTCCATCAGAGTCGAAAGCAGCCGAAATTCGGTTGGACCGAGCTTGATCTCAACCCCGTCACGCGTCACGCGGTGGGTTTCGGCATCCAGAACGATGTCCTGAAATTCCAGCAACTGCCCCGCAGCGGCAGGCCGCGTGCGGCGAAGTTGCGCCCGAACCCGCGCCATCAGTTCGACAACCGAATAGGGCTTGATGACGTAGTCATCCGCCCCGGTTTCCAACCCGCGCACCCGGTCCACTTCCTCGGACCTGGCCGACAGCATGATGATCGGAACCGACCGCGTGTCGGTCCGCGTCTTAAGCTGGCGGCACACTTCGATGCCCGACACGTTGGGCAGCATCCAATCCAGTACGATGATGTCGGGCTGTTCCTCGTCCACCATCAACAGCGCTTCTTCACCGTTTTCGGCTCGCGCGACGCGAAAGCCTTCGGCTTCGAGGTTGTAGCCCAACACCTCGCGCTGAGCGGGTTCGTCTTCAACAACCAGGACTGTGGGTTGCACGGTGTTCATCGCGCCTGTTCCTTACACCAGCCCATCCGAAAGCGCGGCATTGGTTGATGTGACATCTTCCTTTTGCCGTGGCTCGTCTGGTTTTTCACCGGTGACCAAAAACACCACCTGTTCGGCGATGGAAGTCACGTGATCGCCCATACGCTCCACGTTTTTGGCGATGAAATGATAGTGCATACATGGCGTGATGTTGCGCGGATCTTCGAGCATGAAGGTCAGGAATTCGCGGAACAGCGTATTGTACATCTGGTCGATATCGACATCGCGTTCGATCACGTTGCGGGCAAGGGCATCGTCGCGCTGGATATAGGCATCAAGCGCATCTTTGAGCATCAGTTGCACATCCCGCGACATGCGCCGCAGTTGTGACGCCGACCCGTTGATCTGCGGCATGGTCATCAGAACGGCGTTGCGTTTGGCGAGGTTCTTTGCCAAATCGCCAATCCGTTCGAGGTTGGCCGAAATCCGCATCACCGATAGGATCACGCGCAAGTCAATCGCCGTGGGCGCCCGTAGCGCAATCACGCGCGCGGCTTCGTCGCTGACAAGCTCTTCGAGCGCGTCAATTGCGCGGTCGCCTTTGCGCACTTTGTCCGCCAGTTCCTGATCTCGACTCTCCAGTGCCTGCGCAGCATCCAGGATCGCCTGTTCGACCAGCCCGCCCATTTTCATGATCCGGGCCTGAATGCCCTCAAGGTCGCGATCAAAAGCGCTTGAGATATGTTCTTGTGTGCCGTTCACGGGTCTATCCAATCCGTCCTGTGATGTAGCTTTCGGTGCGACTGTCTTCGGGGTTGGTGAAGATCTTTGAAGTGTCGTCGTACTCCACGAGGTTGCCCAAGTGGAAGAACGCGGTTTTCTGGCTGACGCGGGCGGCCTGCTGCATGGAGTGGGTGACGATCACCACCGCGTAGTTCTGGCGCAGCTCGTCAATCAGCTCCTCAACCTGCGCGGTTGCAATCGGATCTAGGGCAGAGCAGGGCTCGTCCATCAAAAGCACTTCGGGTTCAGTTGCCACCGCCCGCGCGATGCAAAGACGTTGTTGCTGACCACCGGACAGGCCCGTGCCTGGCGCATTCAAGCGGTCCTTGACCTCATCCCAAATCGCGCCGCGCCGCAGGGCACGTTCCACGATGTCATCGAGTTCCGCCTTGTTTTTGGCGAGCCCATGAATGCGCGGGCCATAGGCGATATTGTCATAGATCGACTTCGGAAACGGGTTGGGTTTCTGGAAGACCATGCCGACCTTGGCACGAAGCTGTACCGGATCCACGCGTTTGTCGTAGATGTCTTCGCCATCGATGCTGATCTTGCCTTCGACGCGGCAGATATCAATCGTGTCGTTCATCCGGTTCAGACAGCGCAGGAACGTGGATTTGCCGCAGCCGGATGGGCCGATAAACGCCGTCACGGTCTTGTCGTCAATCGAAACCGAGACGTCTTTGATCGCGTGATTGTCGGCGTAGTACACCTGTACGTCACTGGCTTGAATTTTGACGTCGGTCACGGCCGTCTCCTGTGTGGTGGTCATAGGGGCATCGTACATGGGGCAGGGTCCTTTTTACCAGCGACGCTCAAAGCGGCGGCGAAGGATGATGGCGATGATGTTCATGGTCAGCAGGAACAGGAGAAGGATGATGATCCCGCCCCAGGCTTTTTCTGTGAACACCGCATCCGACCGTGCAGCCCAGTTGTAGATCTGGGCAGGCATCGCGGAATTCGGTTCGGTAAAACCGGCCAGAAAGGTATCCGGGTAGCGGGCGACAAAGCCGACCATACCGATCAGAAGAAGCGGTGCCGTTTCACCCAGCGCCTGCGCCAGACCAATGATGGTGCCGGTGAGGATCCCGGGCATCGCCAATGGTAGGACGTGGTGGAACACCGCCTGCATCTTGGACGCGCCAACACCAAGCGCTGCATCCCGGATCGACGGCGGAACCGCCTTGAGCGATGCGCGCGTTGAGATGATGATCGTTGGAAGGGTCATAAGCGTCAGTACGAGACCACCGACCAACGGTGCGGATTGGGGCAGGTGGGCAAATTGGATAAATACGGCAAGCCCGAGGATACCAAAGACAATCGATGGGACAGCAGCGAGATTTGAGATGTTGACCTCGATAAAGTCGGTGAAGCGGTTCTTGGGGGCAAATTCCTCAAGATAGATCGAGGCGGCAACACCAATCGGCAAGGCCAGAAACAACACCACCAACATCATGAAGAATGAGCCCAGAACCGAGGCACCGATCCCGGCTCCGCCGGGATTGTCGACGCCGGTGTCAACGCCAGTAATAAAGTTCCAGTTAAAGGTCGATTGCACCAGCCCCGCGTCGCGCATGGCATCGATCAGATCGAAGTCTTCGGGCATGAAGAACCGGTTGCCTTCCTGCAGGTCGTCGCGCTGGAACGTACCTTTCAGGTAGCGGTCCACGCGGGAGGCTGCGGCGAGTTCGAACGCAACGGGCTGGCCCAGCAGGTTTTCGTTTTCGCGGTAAAACGCGCGCAGATCGCCACCGACTTTGCCCAACAGACGCTCAACCGCTGCGCGGTCAAATTCCAGCTCTACGCCACGTTCCGACATCTCGTCAGACAGGAAGGCAACGAAGTTGTCGGTATAGATACCGGTCTTCAGCAGCGCGGCCTCGGCCTCGTCATACTGCTCCTGTGTCAGCGTGTAATCGACCTTGACCACGGCCTGTTGAAAGGCGGGCAGGCCAGAGGACAGGATCGCCCAGACTAACGTGACCAGAAAGAACAGCCCCGTGCAGATGGCCGCGATGCCGTACATGCGGAAGCGCTTTTCTGACGCGTTGCGCTTGCGGGTGCGCTCGTCTTCGGTGGTGAGAGACACGGAACGGCGTTTTGGCGTCGCGGTCTCGAAGCTCGCGTCGGTCATTCGTACTGCTCCCGGTATTTGCGGACGATGTAGAGGGCAAAGACGTTCAGCCCGAGGGTGATAACGAAAAGGCTCATGCCAAGCGCAAATGCCACCAGCGCTTCGGGTGAGGCAAAGTCGCTGTCGCCCGTCAACTGTGACACGATTTTGGCGGTCACGGTTGTCATGGCTTCGAACGGGTTCAGGCTCAGCCGTGCGGCGGCACCGGCGCCCAGAACCACGATCATGGTTTCGCCAATCGCACGGGATGCCGCCAACAGGATCGCGCCGACGATGCCGGGCAGGGCAGCGGGCAGAACCACCTGTTTGATGGTTTCAGACTGCGTCGCGCCCAGCCCGTAAGACCCGTCGCGCATCGCTTGTGGGACGGCGTTGATGATGTCATCGGACAGCGAACTGACAAACGGGATCAACATGATGCCCATAACCAGCCCAGCGGTAATTACGGCGCGTTGGCCCTGCATCCAGCCCACGCTGTCAGGGCCGAAGACCGTCATCAAAAGCGGGCCGACGGTCAGCAACGCGAAGAGGCCATAAACGATGGTCGGGATACCAGCCAAGACCTCCAGCATAGGTTTGGCAAAGCTGCGCACGGCGGGCGACGCGTATTCAGACAGGTAAACGGCGGCGAACAAACCGATCGGGACAGACACGATCAGTGCGACCAGTGAGATGTAGAGCGTTCCCCAAAGGAGTGGCAGGATGCCAAGACTTGACGCACCACCACGGCCCGAGAAGCTGGGTGCCCATTCAAGCAGGAAAAAGAATTCGCTGGCAGGATACAGGCGGAAGAATTCCACCGTGTTGAACACCAGCGAAAGAACGATGCCAATGGTTGTCAAGATCGCGATAGAGGCGGCAGCGATCAGGATAGCCATCACGCCTTGTTCGACCACGTTGCGCGCGCGGAACGATTTGTCAGACTGCACCACACCCCAGGCAGCGCCAGCAATGGCAACCAAAAGCACGATCACCGTCATAAAGAACGCGCCGCGCGCCATCGACAGGCGGTAGTCTTGTGCCGCATTGAACACGACCGGTGTTGCCTGTGACGTGACGATTTGGCCCGCGTCTTTCAGCGTTTGCGCCATTTCCTCGAAATCGGCGTTCCGGTCGCGTGCGGTGGCTTCATCCAGCGCTCCGCCAGCAACCGCGTTGTTCAAACCATCCGCTGTGCGGCGCACCTCGGACATGATCAAACCAATGCTCGACCCTTCGGCGATTTCCGTCTCCGGGATGGTGTTCGCGATCTTGTTCTGAACCAGCATCGGTTGCGCGACCAGCCAGATCACCATCAACAGGAAGGCAGGGACAATGGATTTCAGAAACGCGTTTGAGCCGTAATAGACGGGTAGGGAATGCAGATTGCGGCTGTCGCCGTCTGCCGTGCCCAACGCTTTGCGGCGGCCGAAAACATAGCCCAACGCGCCGATGGCGAGCACAAGAAGAGAGAGCCACAAAACCGGCATACATCCCCCGGTGGTTTCGGTGTCTTATGACACTGCTTTGGTGAACAGGGCGGGGCGGGATACCATCCCGCCCCGCTGGAGTGTTTCGATCAAACCCATCGGGTTTGGATTACATGCCTTCGCCCATCGTGACTTCGTCAGCGATCATCTGCTGTGTCTTGGCAAGCTCTGGATCAGAGACGAGGCCGTACGCCGCAAGCGGGCCTGCCGGGCCAGCAACTTCGTCAGCCACAAAGAAGGACGCGAACTCTTTCAGGCCAGGGATCACGCCGATATGCGCTTTCTTGACGTAGAAGTAGAGCGGGCGGGACACCGGGTATTCGCCAGACGCGATGGTTTCTGTCGACGGTGCGACGCCGGACATTGTAGCGACCTTCAACTTGTCTGTGTTGTTCTCGTAGAATGCGAGGCCAAACACGCCGATGCCGTTTGCATTGGCATCAATTGATGCGAGCGTTTCTGTGTAGTCGCCGTCGATGTCAACAGAACGGCCGTCGGTGCGCACTTCAAGGCACGCGTCTTCGGCGTCGTCCTCAGACATGCCGCCTGCGATCATCGCCTCCATCGCGCCGGTTGCTTCACAGCCAGCCGCGATGACTTTTTCCTCGAACACTTCGCGTGTGCCGTGCTTGGTGCCCGGAATGAACGCCAGAATGTCTGCCGCCGGAAGGTCGGCGTTGAAATCAGACCACTGCGTGTGCGGGTTGTCGACAAGCGCGCCATCGACCATGACTTTCGGCGCGAGTGCGTTGAAAATGTCGGACGGTGTGAACGCGTCATAGGCAGGACCGTCGATCTGGCTTGCAAAGACGATGCCGTCATAGCCGATGCGCACTTCCATGATGTCGGTCACACCATTTTCTGCACAGGCCTTGATTTCTTTCTCACGGATCGCGCGGGACGCATTCGCGATATCTGTGTGTTCCGTGCCCACGCCCTGGCAGAACCGCTTGAGGCCGGCAGAAGAGCCGCCGGATTCAACAACTGGTGTCGGGAAGTCAAAATTGTCGCCAAACGCTTCGGCCACGATGGACGCGTAGGGCAGGACGGTCGAAGACCCTGCCACCTGAACGTTTTCGCGCGCGGCAGCGCTTGTTGCGGCAACGGCTGCCATCGCGATGGCCGATACAGTTAGTTTAACAGACATTACGTCATCTCCTTAGA
>CAZCOX010000196.1:0-6292 GCA_964500115.1 uncultured Rhodobacterales bacterium | reverse complement strand
AGGCACGGACAAGTTGCCGTTTACGCGAAACAAATTGATCCGCTTGCGATCTTCTTTCGGATCAACTGTGAACATCTTTTCGTAGTGCTGTTTGAATGTCTGAAAGCGGCCGTATCCGACGGCTGCTCCAATATCATGCAAACGATCATTGGTATAAAGCACCGTCTGCCGCGCGGCTTCCATGCGCATCTTTCGGTAGAACTGAGTGGGGTTTGAACCGGTCGCAAGTTTGAACGACCGTTCCAGATGGCGCGGCGTGATCCCAAGCAGCTCTGCCACTTTGGACAGCGCGATTGGGTCTTCCATGTGGTTGGACAGTATTTGCGCGGCTCGCGCTACGAGCTCGGGTAGTTGTTCTCCCACCAGATCAGCACTGAGCGCTGGAACTGCTTGCCCTACCCCTTCCCGCCGCATGATGGGATGTTGAAACCAACAGGCAACCTCTGTTGCCACCGATGACCCCAGTTTTTGTTCGATCAGATGTAAGGACAAATCGAATGCCGCAGCGGCTCCAGCCGCCGTGATTGTGTCGCCTGAGAGTTCTATGACCCGATCCGAGCAAAGCTGATCGGGATATTCAGTTTGAAAAGCCGCTTTATAGCACCAATGCACCGCCAGTGCTTTCTTTGAGCCTATCCCGGCTTGAACCAATGGAAACACACCGCCGCTGACAGCACCGATGATTGTGCCATGGCGTTGTAGCTCGCGCAGGCGCGCTGCATCGTGGTGACGGTCAAATCTGGCCCTGGGCGACGACAGCACCACAAGCAAATCGAGTTGCTGGATTTGCGCCAATGTCGTGTTTGGTTCAAAGTCGATGAGCGCGCTCGACTGGACTTTATCGGACGTCACGGACACCAACTGCCATTCAAATGCCGTGCTGTCGGAAATTTCATTGGCGGCCCGCATGGGTTCTATCATCGATGTGAGACAGGCCATGGGAAAGCCCGGAAAAATCAGGAAGCCGGTCGTAAGCGGGCGAGACATCGCGACATATCCCATCTAAATGCAAAAAATTACACTGTCAGGAATACTTGTAGCATTCAGATGAAAGTTGGCTACACTTAATCTGTGGACGAAGTCGTTCCACCCGCCTAGGGAGGGCCATCAATGGAAATCACGGAAGTGGCTGCAGAGATGGTCGTTCGACTGACACAAGACCCCCATTCAATTCGCGCGGTACGCGAAAAGGTTTTGGAGGTCGCAATCGGAAGAGAAGTGCGTGCGTTTAGAAAAGCGCAAGGCACAACGGTTGCAGAGCTTTCTGAAACGACAGGTCTTTCGATTGGCATGCTGTCGAAGATTGAAAACGGCAATACATCGCCCTCGCTTCAAACCCTGCAAGCGCTGGCGAACGCCTTGTCAGTGCCGCTCACGTCATTTTTTCGCCAGTTCGAGGAACGTCGCGAGGCAGTTCACACGAAGGCTGGACAAGGTGTTGAGACCGAACGCGAAGGCACGCGAGCAGGCCATCAATACAACCTTCTTGGCCATATTGGCAGCAATTCAAGTGGCGTGATCGTCGAGCCGTATCTGATAGAATTGACCGCGGAAAGCGACACATTCGAGACATTCCAGCATGGCGGCATTGAGACGATCTACATGCTCGAAGGTGAAGTTGACTATCGCCATGGGAACGATGTGTTTTCACTCCAGCCAGGCGATACTTTGTTTTTTGATGCCGATGCGCCTCATGGGCCTGAACAGCTCAAGACGCTTCCCGCACGATACCTCTCTATCATCAGTTATCCACAGAGCAACTAACCTGGCGCGTTAGGCTTGCGATCTGCTGAGCCTATCACCGGGACTTGCAATTCGCGCGCGAGCTTGAGGCGCATGGCGCGTGCGTAATCTGCATACCCATTGGCAACAATGCTGAAGGCGCCCGGCCCGCGAATGACCTCCGATTCAAAGTAGCGAAGCAAATCCGCTGTTGCGATACCACGGCCTTCGACGCTGTCTGCTTCGGGTTGACCGACAACTAGCGCGTTAACCGTGGTTCGGTCGAACGCTTGGCCATAGATCGCTTGCGGCGTTGGTCCGAAATTGTTGCGACCATCGCCAGAGACATCAATCGTGTACTGCCAACAGGCCTCTTGCTGTTTCAACATGGTTTGACCAAAAGCGAGTGCAGTGCCCAGTGCAGTCTTCAATCCGGCACGCACTTTTCGATGGGCCTCTATTTGTGCAATCGCCTGATCAAGCGCCGCTGCACTCTCAAGCCGTGTCCATGGCAAGATCACAAACTGATGGTTCTGTGATGACCATTCATACACGAAAACAGTCACCGGGTTTGCCAAATCCGAAAGGATGATGTCCCGTATCTCGGGATGCGCGAGTGCCGTGGCTAGCCCCGTCACTTGCTGCTGATATTCGACCGCATCCACCGAGCCTGAGACGTCAAGCGCCAGGACCAGTGCGTGACGGCAGGCCGCTGCCGGCGTCGCCAGTGCAAGAAAAACGAAGGGTGCAATCAATGACAGACGCATGACTTGCACCCTGTCAGGTCAGGTAGGCTTTTGCAAAGCTGGCTCTGTCTCAAAATCCGGGAAGACACCAGCGCTGGTTGGCAGTCCATCGTCAAACTGGCTGAGATAATCGAGCATCATGGGACGGTTGTCGATGAAGCCCTTGTAAGTTGCCAGTTCCACCGGAAGATCGCGGACAACCCGGTGCAGGCGACGGCCCCATTTTGGCATTGTCATGAGATCCTGAAAACTGCACAGGTAACAACGGATCGGGAAGACCAACGCGTTGGAGCGTGGCAAGCGAAAGAACGTCTGCAACTCTACCCGCAGGTGCTGCTTGGATCCGATGTTTTCCGGCGTCAGGGTCGTTTTTTGGATGCCCCATTTGTGGTAGTTCTCTGGAGACGTGTCGAGGAGTGGGTTCACCGTCATCGTCCAGTTCAGCCGGCGCGCAGGCGCACCTTGCTGAATATTAAGCAGGAATTTCAAAGCCCGCTTGAAAATGCCCATCTCATGAGCCAGCGGCACTGGCGCGTGCCATTCGAAGAAATTCATGCCGATGTCGAAATCGAGCGACCAGTCCGCCTGCGTCGTGACCATACCCGCATCCATCCACAGCATCTCGTCACGCTGATCGAGCACGCAGAAATCGCCCTGCGCCTGCCGTGTTATGTATTCCATTGGGCCATAGGGCAGCGTGGTTTCGTCAAGGAACGTGAATGTATCATCGATCCCTAGAGGCTTGTTCACCCAGCGCCATTGACTATCATCACGGTGAAGTTCGAAAAGATCAGGATAGTCTTCAGACTTGCTGACCATGATCAGCTCAAGCAAATCCCAACCAGCCAGCGTCATATGTGGAAGCGATTGACACCGCAGTGGATCATCTGCCAGCACCATCGCCCGGTCGCGCATCTCAGATACGTAGTGCTCGTCCACGTCAAAGCGCTTTTCGTACACCGAACCCTCTGGCCCGCCGCGATGCTGCTCCATGTTGACCGAATACATGTAGCTGTCTTCGTGAAACGGGAACGGAAAGCGTTTGATGGCCCAATCGGAATTGTAGAATGAATAGTCGTCGCGGAACGTTTCTTCGTTGAATTGGATGGTCATCTGTCTAACTCCAATGTGCCGATGAAACGGCTGACACACGGCATGATTTTCTCGCCTGAGGCATGTTGTTCGTCGTCCAACCAGTGATCGCGATGAACAAATTCGCCGTCATGGGCGACAACATCTGTCTCGCATTGCCCACACGCGCCACCGCGACACAGGAACGGGGCCTGCACGCCTGCGCGCTCGATTGCCTCAAGCAGGCTTTCGTTTTCACCAACGGTAATGGTCTTGTCTGACTTGCACAGCCGAACCTCGAACTCTTTGCCCGCTTCCGGCTTTAGGAACTCTTCGGAGTGTACTTGCGCATCAGGCCAACCGGCGGCTGCAGCGGTGGCATGCACCCAGTCAATCATCCCCTTGGGTCCGCACACATAGGCATTTGTACCAAGAGGCTGGCCATCAAGCAGGTCTTCTAGCGGAATGCTCTGCGTTTGGTCGTCGTAATAAACGTGGACCTTGTTTGGAAACTTGTACTTCAGTTCGTCCACGTATGTGCCAAGCGTCTCGGCGCGCACAGAATAATGAAGTTCCCAATTCCCGTTCATGCGCTCTAGCTGCGCGATCATCGACATAAAGGGTGTGATGCCGATGCCGCCTGCAAAGAACAGATGCTTGCGCGCGCGCAGGTCCAGCGAAAAGAGGTTCACTCGATAGGTGATGGTCATCTCATCGCCTTGCTTCACGCGGGTATGCATGAACAGAGACCCACCACGGCCCTGATCATCGCGACGTACGGAAATGGCGTAGGTCGAGGTATCGGTCGGATCCGACATCAGAGAATAGGGGTTAAGCCGGGTCCGCCCATCATCGTTCATCGTGACAACAGTATGGGCACCGCCGGAAAAGGTCGGAAACGGCTGGCCATCGGTGCGCGTGAATTCGAACCGAGTTACAAGGTCATTTAATGGCACCACAGCGCTGACGGTTACGGCAATCTGCTCTGCGCCAGGTTTGGCTTTCTGAGGGGCGGCGCTCATGTGTAAAGCTCCTTCGGCTCAGGCACATTTCCAGGGTCTTCGGCGTCAATACAGACGCCTTGATAAGCGGCCAGACGGCGCGAGTAATGATCGCGTACAAACAGATTTAACCCACAATGTGAGCACACAAACGGATCGGTCATCACGTCCTCGGTGATGCCTTTGCAGTGGACGCATTGCATCCGCCGCGCAACAGACCCGCGATGTTCGGCCTGGATCGCGTCATGCGGAATGCCCGCTTGCATTGCTTCGTTTTGGGCCTGTCCCATCAGGCCTTCGGTCCCCGTCAAATACACTTGAAGCCCCTGATGCGCGTTCTCAAGAACATGGCGCAGACGCTGCACAGAGGCCGCATAGGAAGGGCCTTCGTAAAATTGCGCCGGGTTCAAAGCCCGCAGCTTGTCGCCAAAATCAGTTCCTTTAGGAATAAAGATAATGTGCGTTTTTGCCATCAGTTCAGGGTCTTGTGCCGCCAGCTCAAGGATGGCCTCTGCACCTTCGGCGTCAGCGATCATCAGATGCGCCTTACCGGATCTGGGTTCAAGCGTGCCGTAGACTGGCCGGCTTTTGATGCTTTCCGGAAATTGAAACTTTGACATCGCTTGGGTCATTTGCCTCGCTTGTATGGAAAGGCGCGCCCCGATCGGAGCGCGCCTGATTAGATCAGCCTTTGGCCGTACGGATCGACTTATCCTTGTCGTAAAACGGCATTTCGTCTGCCGTGGCGGCGAGCTCTGTTCCATCTGGCTGCACAACCGTGAGCGCAGTACCCGGTTTGGCCACGCTTGGGTCAAGACGGGCAATCGCAACAGAGTAACCGTTGAGTTCCGACGACAGGCCATAGGTGATGACACCCACATCTTTGCCGTCATGGTGTACGCGCGCGAACATTTCCATTTGGTCCATCGCATCGCCAGATAGTTTCACACCGTAAATCTTGAAGCGCTCCTTGCCCTTCATGGCGTAATGGTTTTCAGAGCCGACAAAGCCGATCTTGTCTGGAGAGACGGTGAAGTCGAGGCCAAGCTCCCACAAGGTATCGCCACAAGGAGAACCATCTTCGAACGGGAACGTCTCGGAATTGTCGCCCGGGTAGAACAGCAGGTAGCTTTCAATGCGCAGCATATCGAGTGTGCTGAACTGGGTCGGACGCACGTCGTCGCCGCCTTTTTCCAGGATGTTGTCCCAGATGTGCACCGCATCTTTGGCGCGACAGAAAATCTCGTATCCGCGCTCACCAGTGTACCCAGTACGCGAGATCATAACGTCTTTGCCGTAAAGCCGTGTTTGCATCAGGCCGAAATAGGCGAGGTCGCGAATGCCGGGCACATCCTTTGCGAGGATATCAACGGCCTTGGGGCCTTGTAGCGACATGTCATGCAGATCATCGTCAAACAGGATCTCACAGTTCTTACCGGCCGCAGCGGCGGCGAGTTGCTCCATACCAGTTCCTGTGCCGTGCACCACGAGCCAGGAATTCACGGCAATGTGGTAGATGATACAGTCATCAACGAAAACGCCCCGATCATTCAGAAAGCATGCGTAGGTTGAGCGACCCGGCGCAATTTTTTCGACGTTGCGGGTGGTGGCACGGTCAATAACGTAGGCGGCGTCTGGCCCAACAACGTGCACTTTTTTGAGACCGGACACATCCATCAGCCCGGCTTTGGTACGGATCGCTTCGTAATCGGCCTTGGCGCGTTCGGGGGTGTCATCGTAGAACCAAGCGGT